>NZ_JANOAL010000250.1:0-1514 GCF_031411155.1 Polaromonas sp.
CCTGCGCGACACTGACCGCCTGCGCTTCGCGCATTGACGCGATGGCCCAAACCGGCAAGGTATTTTTTCAGGGTGATTCGAACGCCCGTGCAGCGCCCGCCCTGAATCCATCCGTTCGCTACCTCAGGGTCGAAGTCAAGCAACGCACCCTCTTCCTGGCGCTCGGTTATGTCGACAGCCACCCCCTCGGTCCGGTTGAAGTCTGGTACAGCGGCCGGGGTGAAGTCCTGCGCCTGCAAAACGGGCATGTCGTGGGGCTGACCGGCACCGAACTCGAATGGCGGCAAGCCCGCCTTTCAAGCATGCCCAACTGGCCGGCCAATTCATCCACCACCAGCGCCTATTCACGGGTGCGTGACGTGATGCCGGGCTACCGCTTTGGCATTGTCGACCAGCTGGTGTTGCACTCGGTCGATGCACCCGCACGATCCAATCTTGAGTCATTGACGGCTTCCAGCTTGCGCTGGTTCGAAGCCCGCGAGGCCCATGCCGCCCTTCCCGCGGCGCGCTTTGCACTCTCAGCCGCGCCTGGCGCCAACACCGTGGTCTACGCCGAGCAATGCTTTTCGCCCACCTTTTGCCTGAGCTGGCAGCAATGGCCACCTGTCGCTTCCAGCCCATGAAACCACTGCCCCAGAAAACACCACGCCGCACCGCCGCCACGCGCCGGCCACAACAGACCCTGATCAGCAGCGCCACTTTTCTGGTACTGGGCGTTTTGCACGGCGGCGCGGCGGCGGATGACCTTCGCCTGCCTGCGGCCAATGTGTATGCGGGCGCCAACCCACCGGTCAGTGGCGAGCGCCTGAGCGACTGGCTGCAACGACAGCCCGCCGTCGACGACGCCTACTTCCCGGGGCTGAGCTGGCTGGTTCCCGCGGAGGTGCCGGCGCAAACCGCCCTGAAAAACGCGCTGCAAGCCCATCTGCTCGGGTCCGAATGGACTTTTCGTGCCGATGTTCAGGCCCGGCAGCGCCTGTCCGCATGGATCGGCACGCTTCCCGTCACCGGGCGGGTGCCGATTCCGGTGGCCGATTCCCGCTGGCTGGAGGTACACCCGGCCCAGAACCCTGTGCTCGCCCCCGACCATCAGGTACGGGTACCCCCGCGCCCGGCGACCGTGACCGTCGTGACCGGCGACGGCTATCTTTGCGCCGTCCCGCATGCGGCGGGCCATGACGCCCGCGCCTACATCGAGGCCTGCCGGTTACCCCAGGACACCCGCCCCGTGGATCGGGTCTGGATGGCTCAACCGGATGGCCAGGTTCAAAGTTTTGGCATCGGCGGCTGGAACGCGCAAAAGCAGGGCGAGCCCGCCCCCGGCGCCTGGCTATGGGCGCCCGCCCGGGGCGCGGGGTGGTCTGACGGCTTTGCCAAAAAACTGATGGCCTTCCAGGCCACCCAGGGGCCTTCCGCAGCCCAGGCCACGGCCTCAACGGCCGCAGCGGACGACAACACCCGGTTGCCAACCAGCCCGATTCCTGCCAGCCCCCAAACACCGTTGCGCGACCCGG
>NZ_JANOAL010000251.1:0-2521 GCF_031411155.1 Polaromonas sp.
GAAAGCGGCAAGCGGATACAAAACCAGACCCGATCTGGGCCTGGTTTTTTGGGTTTATCGGGTGCCGGTAGTGCCGGTGGTGCCGGGGGTGCCCGGGACGCCAGGCGTGGAACCGCCGCCGCCGCCAGTGCCACCGGCCGCCAAAGAGACGCCGCCACCGCCACCGCCGCCGGCCAATACGGCGAGTCCGACGACAACTGCCACGCCCGTCACCAGGGCATCCGACGAAATACCTGCGCCGGCAGCCGATTGGGTGGCTGCGCCTGCACCTGCGGGCGGTATAACCGCGGCTCCCTTATTGGAGTCGGAGTCGGAATTGGGGGGCTGCTGCGCCATCGCCAGCGTGCTGGAGAGGGTCAGGGCCAAAACCGCCTTGCTGCAGATTTTCAGGTAGTTCGAAGTCATGGCAGATTTCCTTTTCAAAAAATCAGAGACGCCCGAGGTATTCCGGCGTTTGTTGGGAATTGTACCCTTGCAAGGCGTTTTTTGGCGCCTACTTGCCGGTCCCGGTGGTGCCGGTTGTGGCGCCATTGCCACTGCCGCCGCCCGCAATAGCCGCCGCCAAAAACGCCGCAACGCCCACGGCAACGCCGGCGTTGAGGCTGCCACCCGCCGCAGCGGCGGTCGCCACCGCGGCGCCGGACCCGTTCTGTGTTGCAATGACCACGGCATTGAGCTGACTGAAGGTCGCGGCCACCGGGCCGGGCAGAGCGCCTGCCGCTATCAGGCTGGGCAGCGTGGCCGGGGAGGCCGCGGCAGCGGTTTGACCGGCGCCCGCGGAAACGGAACCGGCGGAGTTGCCCAGACTGACCTCGCCCTGCGCCACGGCGACATAGGTCTGATTGTCGAATTCGGCCACCGCGAAATCCGTCCCCCGAATACCCACTGTCGCCGTGGAGGTGGTCAGGGCAAACTGGCCTGGGTTGCGCCCGCCGATCAATCCGCTGAAAGAGCGCAGGGCACCCTTGAGCAGGCGGATGGCAATATTGCTGGATTGGGGGGCGGCTGCGTTAAAGCGGTAAGCCTCCAGGCGAAATTCCGAGTTTTCGGGCAGCACCACCGCATGCCCGTCATCAAGCCGGATGGTGACCCTGCCATTGGGGCCGGTGACAACGGTGGTGCCCTCGACGATGCGGGCATTGCTGCTGACCGCTTCCGGCGCCGAAGCGCTTGCCGAGGCGCGCACATCACCGCTGACGGTTTGAAACGTGCCATTGGCGAACGCGGCCGGTGCGGCACAGCCCGCAACAATCGCTAAAACTTGCAGAGGCTTGAAGGAAAGGCGCAGCATGGGCGGGGTTCCCGGATGTAACAAAATAGTTGTCGATTGTAAGCAGGGCAGCCCCTTTTCCGAATCAGTTCCGCAGTGAAACGAAGTATTTGCGCAACGGAGGTTGCAGAGATATTCCCATTGCCGTTAAGATCATCATGTGCAGTCGTTGTTAACGCTGCATCCCGCTTTTCCTCCCTGAGCGGGGCCTTTGTGTGTGACAGCAAAAAGGCTTACCAGCCCAACTGGCTTCGTGCCATTTGGGCTTTTTTTTGCCTAAATAGCGTCAAAACCGCAGTCCTCTACACTCGTTGAATGCTTTGGGTCAAATCACTCCACATTGTTTTCGTTGCCAGCTGGTTTGCCGGGCTTTTTTACCTGCCGCGCATTTTTGTCAATCTGGCCATGGTGCCGCCCGAAAGCGTGGCCGAGCGTGAGCGGCTGATGCTGATGGCGCGCAAGCTGATGCGCTTCACCACCGTGCTGGCGGCGCCGGCACTGGGGTTTGGCCTGTGGCTGTACCTGGGCTACGGCATCGGGCGCGGGCCGGGCAATGGCTGGATGCAGGCCAAGCTGGCCGTGGTGCTGCTGGCCGTCGGCTACCACCATGCCTGTGGCCGCCTGCTTGCCAAATTCATGGTCAATCGCAACACGCGCAGCCATGTCTGGTTGCGCTGGTTCAACGAGGTGCCGGTGGCGCTGTTGCTGGCGGCGGTGGTGCTGGTGGTGGTCAAGCCCTGGCAGGGCTAGTTCGTCAGCTAGCCGGCCATGGCATCGCCTTCGCCTCCCCTCCCCGCGCCTGCATCCAGCCGCCACCCGACGGTGGCCTGGCCGCTGGCGCTGGCGGCCGTCTGTGTGATGGTGTACGCCAGCCTGTATCCGTTTGCCGACTGGCGTGACCAGGGCATTTCGCCGCTGCGGTTTTTGGTGGCGCCGCTGCCGCAGTACTGGACGGGTTTTGATGTGGGTGCTAACTTGCTTGGATATGCACCGCTGGGCTTTTTGCTGGCGCTGTCGGCGCTGCGCAGCCAGCGCGTGGGCTGGCCGGTCAGCGTGGCGGTGCTCGCTGCGGCGCTGCTGTCTTTGTCCATGGAAACACTGCAAAGCTATCTGCCGGCGCGCTTTCCGTCCAATGTCGATCTGGCGCTCAATACGCTGGGCGCCTGGCTGGGCGGCTGTTGCGCCTGGGCGCTGGAGAAAACCGGTGTGGTGGATCGCTGGGGCCGGTTCCGGGCGCGCTGGTTTGCCGAC
>NZ_JANOAL010000252.1:0-9385 GCF_031411155.1 Polaromonas sp.
AGCGGCGCGGTGATCATGCCGCCGACCATGGGCGCGGCGATGCGCTGCATCACCTCGGAGCCTGTCCCCGTGCCCCACATGATGGGGAACAGGCCTGCCAGAATGACGGCCACCGTCATCGCCTTGGGCCGCACGCGCAGCACTGCGCCTTCACGGATGGCGTCCAACAAATCAGAGGCACCGGTTTTCCCCTGTTCGAGCCTGTCGTCCCAGGCTGACTTCAGGTACAGCAGCATGATCACGCCGAATTCCGCCGAGACACCCGCCAATGCAATAAATCCAACGGCGCCCGCGACCGACAGGTTGTAGCTCAGCAGGTAGAGCAGCCAGATGCCTCCCACCAGCGCAAATGGCAGCGTGGCCAGGATCAGCAGGGCCTCGTCGAAGCGCTTGAAGGTCAGGTACAGCAGCACAAAGATGATCAGCAGCGTAAACGGCACCACCACTTTGAGCTTGGCCGTGGCGCGCTCCAGGAATTCGAACTGGCCCGACCAGGAGATCGAATAGCCCGGCGGCAGCTTGACCTTTTCGGTGACAGCCTTTTGCATATCCTGCACGGCCGAGCGCAGATCACGTCCCCGGATGTCCACGTAGACCCAGCCCGACAGCCGGGCATTTTCGCTGCGCAGCATGGGCGGACCATCGGTGATGCGAATGTCGGTCACATCCGACAACACCAGGCGCTGGCCGCGCTCCGTCACGAAGGGCAGGCTGCGCAGCTTTTCCAGCGAGTCCCGCAGTTCTCGCGGGTAACGCAGGTTGATGGGAAAGCGTTGCAGGCCCTCGACCGTCTCACCGATGTTCTCGCCGCCCACCGCCGAGCTGATGACTGACTGCACGTCGGCAATGTTCAATCCAAAACTTGCTGCCGCGTCCCGGCGGATGTTGACGTCCACATAACGTCCGCCGGTCAATCGTTCAGCCAGCGCGCTGCTGACGCCAGGAACGTCCTTCAGCGCGCGCTCGATCTCGCCGGTCAGCCGGTCTATCGTGGCAAGGTCGGTGCCCGCCACCTTGACGCCCACCGGGCTCTTGATGCCGGTGGCCAGCATGTCGATGCGGTTGCGGATAGGCGGCACCCAGATGTTGGCCAAGCCCGGCACCTTGACGATGCGGTCGAGTTCCTCCACCAGCTTGTCCTGGGTCATGCCAGAGCGCCACTGCTCGCGCGGTTTGAACTGGATGGTGGTTTCGAACATCTCCATCGGCGCCGGGTCGGTGGCGGTCTCGGCACGCCCGGCCTTGCCGTAGACACTGGCGACTTCAGGCACGGTCTTGATCAGCCGGTCGGTCTGCTGCAGCAGTTCGCTGGCTTTGCCGGCCGACAGGCCCGGCAAGGCCGACGGCATGTAGAGCAAGTCGCCTTCGTCCAGTCGCGGCATGAATTCGCCGCCGATATGCTGCAGCGGCCAGAGACTGATAACCAGGATGACAGCAGAGGCCAGCAGAGTGAACTTGGGCGCACGCAACACCCTATCCAGCAGCGGCCGGTAGACCGCGATCAGCAAGCGGTTCAGCGGATTGCTCTTCTCATCGGGGATCCGGCCCCGGATCAAGTAGCCCATCAGCACCGGAATCAAGGTCACCGACAAGCCTGCCGCAGCGGCCATGGCATAGGTCTTGGTGAAGGCCAGCGGCGAGAACAGCCGTCCTTCCTGGGCTTCCAGCGTGAACACCGGAATGAAGGACAGCGTAATGATCAGCAGCGAAAAGAACAGCGCCGGTCCCACTTCCGCCGCCGCATCACCGATGACCCGCCAACGCGCCTCGCCCTGCAGCGTTTCGCCCGGATGGTCGTGGCCCCAATGCTCCAGGTGTTTGTGGGCGTTCTCGATCATCACCACGGCGGCATCGACCATGGCGCCGATGGCGATCGCGATGCCGCCGAGCGACATGATGTTCGCGTTGACGCCCTGGTAGTGCATCACGATGAAGGCCATCAAAATGCCTAAGGGCAGCGAAATAATGGCTACGAAAGCCGAGCGCAGGTGGAACAGGAAGACGAAGCACACCACGGCCACGACGAGAAACTCCTCAAGCAGCTTGTACGTGAGGTTGTCCACGGCGCGCTCGATCAGGCCGGAGCGGTCGTAGACCGGCACGATTTCCACGCCCTTGGGCAGGCTGGACTGCAAGGAGGCGAGCTTGGCCTTGACCGCGGCGATGGTTTCCAGCGCGTTCTTGCCCGAGCGCATGACGATCACGCCGCCGGTGGCTTCGCCCTCCCCGTCGAGCTCGCCAATGCCGCGGCGCATTTCCGGGCCGATCTGGATGCGCGCCACGTCACCCAGGCGCACCGAGATGCCGGCGGGCGTTGTCATCAACGGGACTGAGCGAAAATCGTCCAGCGATTGCAGATAGCCCGAGGCCCGCACCATGTACTCGGCTTCCCCGAGTTCGAGGACCGAACCGCCGGCCTCCTGGTTGGCCTTCTGGATGGCTTCGACCACCTTGGTGTGCGGGATCGCATAGGCCGCCAGCTTGTTGGGGTCGAGCACGATCTGGTACTGCCGCACCATGCCGCCGACTGAGGCAACCTCGGCGACGTTGGGCACGGTTTTCAGCTCGTATCTGAGAAACCAGTCCTGCAGCGCGCGCAGCTGGGATGCGTCCTGGGTACCGCTGCGGTCGATCAGGGAATACTGGTAAATCCAGCCGACACCCGTCGCGTCCGGCCCCAGCGAGGCCTTGGCTGCCGCCGGCAGGCGCGATTGCACCTGATTCAGGTACTCCAGCACCCGCGAACGTGCCCAGTACAGGTCGGTGCCATCCTCGAACAGCACATACACAAAGGAGTCACCAAAGAAGGAGTAGCCGCGCACCGTCTTGGCGCCGGGCACCGAGAGCATGGTGGTGGTCAGCGGGTAGGTGACCTGGTTCTCGACGATGCGCGGGGCCTGCCCGGGATAGGTGGTGCGGATGATGACCTGCACATCCGACAGGTCGGGCAACGCGTCCAGCGGCGTTTTGAGCACCGAGTACACGCCCCAGGCACTCACCATGAGGGTGACCAGCAGCACCAGGAAGCGGTTGGCGATGGACCAGCGGATAAAACGGGCGATCACTTCTTGCCCCCTGCGGAAGATGGCGCAAAAGCCAGGGGAGCGACACGGGTCAACTGGGGCAGTCCGTCTGCATCCATGTAGAACTCAAAGCTCACCCGATCACCGGCTTGCAGGTTGCGCGGCAGCGCTTGTTGCGGCGGCTGCTTGAAGTCCATGGTCATCGCGCCCCACTTGAGGGAAGGGATGGGTCCATGGGACAGGGTGATGGCATCCTTGCCAATCGTTATGACCTTGGCCTCACCTTCATGCCGCGGCGTAGTGTTGGCCGCAACTGGCTTGGGTGCCTCGTTAAGCCTGGATTCCACTCCCTTGAGGCTGGCTTCGGAATCGATCAGGAACTGCGAAGACACCACCACGCGCTGGCCAACCTGCAGGCCGCGCTTGATTTCGGTCTGGCCGCCGGCCTCAATCCCGGCCTCCACGTCGACGGGCCGGAAGCGGCCGTTTTCCTCGGCCAGCATCACGACCGTGCGCTTGCCCGTCTGTATGACGGCTTCGGTGGGAATCAGCAAGGCCTTTTCGGCGCGCATGTCCATGAATTGCATGGTCACGAACATGCCAGGCACCAGGCGCGCGCCGGGGTTGGCCAGTTCCAGCCGGGCCTTGAGCGTGCGTGTGGCCGGATTGACCTCGGGCAGGATGGCCTGGACCTTGCCGTCGAAGGTCGTGCCTGGGGCCGCCGGGCTGCGCGCCTGCACCTTGGCGCCCGGGCGCAGCAGGGCCGACTGGCTCTCCGGCACCTCGGCGTTGGCCCAGACCGTGGACAGGCCATTGATGCGGAACAGGGTGGCGCCGGCCATCACGGCCATGCCGTCGCGCACCAGCAGTTCCACCACCACGCCGCCAATCGGCGCTGTGACGGTAACGCGGGCCTGCGCCCGGCCGCTGGCTTCCACCTGGCGAATCTGCTCCTCGCTCATGCCAGCTTGTCGCATGCGCTGGCGGGCGCCGTCGACCAGCGACGCCAGGTCATTACCCTGCATGCGTTTGATTGCCAAAAATTCTTCCTGGGCCGCCACCCAGTCCGGCACATAGAGATCAACCAGCGCTTGTCCCTTGGCCACCCGGTCCAGCGTGGCGCGCACATGCAGGCGTTCGACGTAACCGGTGGCGCGGGCCTGCACGATGGCCTGGTCGCGCTCGTTGAAAGCGATGCTGCCCACCGCGGAAACCTGCGGCGACAGCGTGCCTTCGGTGACCGGTGCGGTACGCACCCCCAGGTTCTGCTGGATGCGCGGGCTGACCGTGACCTTGCCCTGGTCGGTGTCACCGTCGGCATAGACCGGCACCAGCATCATGTCCATGAAGGGCGACTTGGCCGGCTTGTCGAACTTGCTGCTTGGCACCATGGGGTCCTGGTAGTAAAGGATTTTGCGGCCGGTGGCCGGATCGGTATCCCCCGCTTTGAGGCCTGCGCTGATATGGCGGCGAGTCGCCTCTTCGCCTTCGGCGACGCTCTGGGGAGCTGCCGCGGGCGCAGCACCTTGGCGGCCAGCGTTGGCGGGTGCATTGGCGGCAGGCATGGTGTCGCCCTTTTTCACACCCAGGGTGTACAGACCGTAACCGGCGGCGCCAAGCACGCCCGCAGCAAGCAACGCGGCAATGAGATATTTCCTGTTCATGGTTGGTCCTTGGCGGGTGCGGAGATGTAGTCGTCGGGAATCAGGAAATTGAGTTGTGCCCAGAAGCGCGCCGTTTCCATCTCCAGGGTCAGGGCCTGCAGGCGGATATCAATTTCGTCGCGGCGTGCTGACAGCCCGGCAGCCAGGTCGCTTTTGCCAATACGATAGGCTGTGAGCGTCGCCTCGGAGCGCTGCCGGGCAGTGGGAATCAGCTCATCACGGTATCGAACCAGCCGCTCCTTGCCCGTCTGCCATTCGTTGAGCAGGCTGCGTACTTCAGCTTCGTTCTTGCGCAGCATGTCCTCGTACCTGGCCTTAGCCTCATCCACCATGGCCAGCTTGGCGCCTAACTCACGGTTCTGGCGATTCTTCTGGTCCCACTGCAAGGGGATGGATACCCCGATGGAGAGCATGTTGGAGAAGCCTGGGCCGCGCTGAGCGTAGCTCGCCTCCACGCTGATGTCAGCCTTCTTATTAGCCTGAGCGAGCCGGGCTTCGGTTTCGGCGGCATCAATCTCGGCGCTGATGGCCAGCAGATCCGGATGTCGCTTGAGCTGATCGCTTGATACATGGTCCTGTAATGGCGTGCTTTGCCATGGCGGCGATCCGGAAGTTGGTCGTTCAGCGGCGGCAGCGCCCACCCAGCGGGCCAGCATAAGGGCAGCGCCGCGCGACTGGCGATCAATTTGGCTGAGGCGGTCTTGCAGCATGATCACTGCGGCACGGGCCGCGAACACGTCAGCCTGGCTGCCCCGGTTGGTGCGAAAGGCGCTGTCGGCGGCTTGAACCTGCAGTCGGGTTTCCTCAATCTGTTGCTGCAACAATTCACGCTGGGCCTGAGCGTAATAGCGATCCAGCCAGGCCAGCGCCGTGCCCTGCTGCAAGTTGGCCAGCGTCAGTTGCCGCTGTGCCTGCACCCGCCCGGCGTCGCGTTCAAACTTTTCCGCCCTGAGTTGGCGTTTTTCGGCGCGCGGAATCTCCTGCATGACGCCGATGCGGCGCATGGTCATGAAGTCGCGCGTCAGGCTGAGACGGTCCGGGCCATTGGCCGGCAGGTTGTCAATGCCAAGCTTGAGCACCGGGTCGGGCAACTGACCGGCAGCCACGGCCTGCTCGCGGGCGGCGGTGGTGAGCGCGTCCTGGGCAACCAGTTGCTGGGAACGGCCCACCGCAATGCGCTGCGCCTCCGCCAGGGTCAAGGGGTCAGTTGCCCATGATGGCGACCCCATGGCAACCATCAGGGCGGCAAACGCAGCCCGGCGAATCGGAAACGAAATAGACATAAAACCCCCAGGGCACACATAACGGCCTGTCAATGCACAAAAAATGCATCAGGCAGGAGCTGGATGGTCTGAGAGGTTAAAGCCGGAAGCAACAGTTCCTGATGGCCACGGGCGGTGCCGTGGTGCGCATCAGATGGGGCGTCTGCAATGGCGCCCCCAAAAACGCCGGGACAGTGACCGGCAATGTGAAATCAGCATGCAGGGCGCCGATGGCCACCTGCGCGGGCAGTTCGTACTTGTCGGCGGTTTGCTGGCCAGCCTGGCAGTGCGCCTGGCACAGGTTGGGCTGCACATCGTCCATGCTTACCGACATTGACTCGGCACAGGGCATGCCGGCTTCGGCCATCGCGGCGATTTCAGCGACCTTTGATCCGGTACCCGGACATGCATAACTGGCCACCGCCCACTGCATGAACAGCAGGCTGATCAGCGCGAACAGCGCTGTGATCAGACGGGTACGGCGATGCCAGGTCATGGGTTGCAGTGAGTAGGTCGGAGCGCGATAAAGTGAATTGCAGACGTATCAGTTTAGTTGAATTGACTCGGACTGACGCCAGAAGTTCTCAACTGCGGCAGCCAAATGCATGGCACTTGTCGGACATAGCGCCGTGCCGCGCGCCACGCTGTCAGGCGGCGGCACCGGCAGCGAGGTGATGCAGCGCATCGCCGCGCCCATGGTGGGCGGCATGGTCACGGCGCCGCTGCTGTCGATGCTGCTGATTCCGGCGGCCTACCGGCTGATGCGGGGACGCGGTTTAACAAAACATCGAAACCAGTTTGCTATTATTTTCATAGCTTCTAATGCGCGCTATTATTGGGCTACAGGCACTATTTGCACAAAATTTACCGAATTTGACGCTGCCGGGCAGTCGCCGCATGCTATGGTTTGCCTCATGCCCAAGACCATACGCTACACCCTGCTGTCACTGCGCGATCTGGCCGTCTCGGTAGGCCCTTTTGTGGTGCTGGCCGTCACGCTGCTGGTGCTGGCCTACTGGTGGCTGGATCCGAACCCGCCCAAGCGCGTGGTGCTGGCCACCGGCCCGGCGCAAAGCGCCTATGAAGAATTCGGCAAACGCTATGCCAAGGCCCTGTCGGCCGAGGGCATCGAGGTGGTGCTGCAGCCCTCGGAAGGCTCTGCCGCCAACCTGCAACTGCTGCGTGACGGCAAGGTGGACCTGGGCTTTGTGCAGGGCGGCACCAGCAGCTATACCGACCAGGACGCGGAAAACCTGGCCTCGCTGGGCAGCCTGTTTGTCGAGCCGCTGTGGCTGTTTTACCGCGAAGACGCGGTGCGCAAGGTCAAGCCGGGCGCAGCCAAGAAAGGCGATGCTGGCCGCGCCGACGGCACGCTGGCCGCGCTGACCGACCTGCAGGGCCTGCGCATCAACCTGGGCACGCCGGGCAGCGGGGTGCCCAGCCTGATGACCAAGCTGCTGGAGAGCAACCGCATCGACCCGGCGACACTGCAGCTGTCCAGGCTGGAGCAAACGCCGGCCACCATGGCCTTTCTGGGCGGCGAGCTGGACGCGATTGTGTTTGCCTCGGCGCCCGAGTCGCTGATGGTGCAGATGCTGCTGCAGACGCCGGGCGTCAGGCTGATGAACTTTTCGCAGAGCGAAGCCTATTCGAGGCGTTTTGAGTTTTTAAGCCCGGCCCGACTGCCGCGCGGCATTGTCGATCTGGCCGGCAACATTCCGCCCGAGGACGTGCGGCTGGTGGCACCCACCACCTCGCTGATCACCCGGACCCAGACCCACCCCGCGCTGCAGCAGCTGTTTGCGCAGGCGGGCAACCAGATTCACGGCAGCGCAGGCTGGTTCAAAAGCGCCCGCGAATACCCCAACCGCGACAACAACGAGCTGCCCATCGCCAAGGAAGCCGAGCGCGCCATCAAGAGCGGCGCGCCCATGCTGCAGCGCTACCTGCCGTTCTGGGTCGCCAATCTGGTCGAGCGCATGTGGCTGGTGATGGGTATCATTTTGGCCATCATGCTGCCGCTGTCGCGCATTATTCCGCCGCTGTATGCCTTCAGGGTGCGGTCGCGGATTTTCCGGTGGTACGGCCAGCTCAGGGACATCGAGCAGCGCATAGACCCCTCGGCCGGTGGCGCCGACTCTCGCAGCAACCAGGCGCTGCTGGCAGAACTCAACAACCTGGAATCGCGCGCCGAAAGAATCAGCGTGCCGCTGTCGTATACCGACGAGCTGTACGCGCTGCGCAGCAATATTCATCTGGTGCGCAGAAAGCTGCAGAGGCTTTAGGGCAACCTCGACGCCGCGGCTTCACTGACCAGCCGGCCCAGCAAGGCACCCAGTTGCAGATCGTCCACCTGCCCCAGGTGACTGAGCCGGATACGCCCCTCATGGTCCAGAATCACCAGGCTGGGCGTGCCGCGCAGCCCATAGGCCTGCATCGTCAACGGAATGCCATCAGGCCCCGATGGCTGGTCAATGCCGATGGGAAAGGTCAGGCCGTATTCATGCACAAACACCTGCAGCGCCTCGGCCGTCATGACGGCGTGGTGCTCGAACACGGTGTGCAGGCCAATGACCAGCAGTTCACGCTCGGGGAATACCGCCTGAATCCGGCTGGCCTGCGGGATGCCGTGGGCAACGCAGCCGGGGCACAACATCTGAAACGCGTGCAGCACCACGACGCGGCCGCGCAGCGCGGCCAGACTGATGGGCTCGGGCGTATTGAGCCATTGGCTGACCTGCAGCGGCGGTGCGATTTCAGGGGCAACGGGCATGGGCTCCTCCAGTCAGTATCGACACAATTGAAGTCCGTGTGAACCGGTTCATCGCCACATGCGCGACGATGTTGCCTTGCTTAAAGCCCCAGGGCCTTCCAGCCCTCGTGGCCCAGCTTTTCCAGCGTGGCAATGTTCTGCTCAAAAATCGCCTCGGCATCGGGAAAAGCCGCCACCGCCCGCTCCACGCTTTCCTCGCGCAGCAGATGCAAGATCGCAAACGGCGCGCGGTTGGTGTAGTTGCTGATGTCGTCCGGCTCGGTGCCGTCAAACTGAAACTGCGGGTGAAAGCTGGCCAGTTGCACCACGCCCTCCAGACCGTGTTCGTCCATCACGCCTTCGGCCACTTCGAGGAAATCATTGAAGTCCAGAAAGTCGTCGAACAGCGTGGGGTGAATCAGCAGCGTGGTGTCTACCTCGCTGGCCGGAGTCGCCACCAGCAAATCGAGTTCGCGGTCCAGCTCTTCCAGCAGGTCGTCGGCATGGCGGGCATGGCTCACCACCAGCCGGACCTGGTTTTTAACGTAGACCGCCTTGGCAAACGGGCACAGGTTCAAGCCAATCACGGCTTTTTCGAGCCAGTGACGGGTCGCATCCAGAACGGCTTCGTCCGTCATGGCCATGAGCAACGCTCCCGCACACCCTCTTCATACCAGCAGGGGC
>NZ_JANOAL010000253.1:0-6868 GCF_031411155.1 Polaromonas sp.
GCCACCGGTTTGAGCCAGGGGTTGGCCATCAGCACCTCGCGGGTCGGCACCGAGGCTTTGAGGCGGGCGGTCCAGCGCGAGTGGTCCGGAGCCGGTTTGGGGCGCGCTTTCATGGGGCTAGAACAGGCTGCCTATGCCAGAAAAACAACAGCGGCAATCGCCAGCGCACCCAGCACCAGATTAACCAGCGCCAGCGTGGCGATTTGCCCGACCCGGCGGCCGCCCTCGGGCCAGTTGGCCGCGACTACCGCCTGCTTGAGGCGGCGAAACGGGCCGAAATACAGATGGCCGAACAGCGCAAACATCAGCACACCGAGGCCGAACATCAGGTGCCAGCCGGTGGGCGCGTTCTTCATGCCGACGGCCAGCAGCATGGCCAGGCCGGTCAGCAGCAGCACGGCGATGGCCGCCCAAACCAGGGCAAAAAACCGCCCCATCACCTGCGTGATCAGCGGCAGCCGTTGCGGCGGCGTCAGCTGGGCTGCAGCCACCGGGCGCAGCGCAAACAGCATGAAACTGGCACCGCCCAGCCAGACAATGGCGGCGGCAATATGCAGAAATTTGATCAGGGCGGGCATGGGCGTTCTTTCCGGATTGTGCGACAGCGCCTGGCCGACCGGGTCAGGCGCGCAGGCGCTGCAATTGTTGTGTCTGATTGTGGCTCAGGCCGCGTCCCGCCGCAGCCGGGGTTGACCATGGCACCGGCCCCTCAGATTTACACAATACGCTTGCTGGAGCGCAGGGTTTCTACGTATAATCAGGGGCTTTGCTAATAATTGCTTTGTAACCCTGCCGTAATTTGTAATGCACAAAATAGCAAATTCGGCAGACGAGCCGGTCAGGCGCGGTACGGGGTATCCACCTGACATGGATGCGGCGGAGGCGGATTTCAAGCCCCTGACGCGGGAAGAGGCCCAAAAGCTCAGCGCGGCCAAGCCTTCGGTGTCCCCCTGGCGGGTGCTGGCGGGGCAATTGGTGGTGGGGATCCTGGCGGCATTGGCTGGCTGGGGTCTGACCGGGCGGGCTGCCGTGGGCTGGTCGGTGCTGTATGGCGCGCTGGCCGTTGTCATTCCTGGCGCCTTGTTTGCGCGGGGTTTGATGAGCAAGGTGTCGTCCATGAATCCGGGCGCTGCGGTGGCTGGATTTTTTTTGTGGGAAATGGTCAAGATTGGCCTGGTGCTGGCCATGCTGTTTGCCGCGCCCCGGCTGGTTTCGGATTTGAGTTGGCCGGCCATGCTGGTCGGCCTGGTGGTAACAATAAAGGTGGTCTGGCTGGTGCTCTGGCTCCAGTCCAGGCTGAAAAGTCAAGCGTAAGCTACATCAAGAAGAGATTTGAGAGATGAGTGAATCTTCCGGAAGCGCTTTAACCGCGGGTGAGTACATTGGTCACCACCTGACGCATTGGCAAAACAAGCCCATGAGCGGCGTCATCGATTTCTCGGTGTACAACCTTGACTCCATCATCTGGGCCGTGCTGTTGGGCGTGGTCGGCAGCCTTTTCCTGTGGCTGGCTGCAAGGTCTGCAACGGCCGGAGTGCCGGGGCGCTTTCAGGCGGCCGTCGAAATCCTGGTCGAAATGGTCGACACCCAGGCCCGGGGCATCATCAAAAGCGAACACAGCCGCAAGCTGGTCGCTCCGCTGGCCCTGAGCGTGTTTGTCTGGATTTTCCTGATGAATGCGATGGATCTGCTACCGGTTGATTTCCTGCCCAAGGTCTGGGCCTGGATTTTCAGCGCTGCGGGTCATGATCCGGCCCATGCCTACATGCGGGTCGTGCCCACGGCCGATCTGTCCACCACGCTGGGCCTGTCGGTTTCGGTGCTGCTGGTCTGCGTCGCCTACAACATCAAGATCAAGGGCGCGGGCGGCTGGATCCACGAGCTGTTCACGGCCCCGTTTGGCGCGCATCCCCTGCTCTGGCCAGTCAACTTCCTGATGCAGCTGATCGAATTCGCCGCCAAGACCGTGTCGCACGGCATGCGACTGTTTGGCAACATGTACGCGGGCGAACTGGTGTTCATGCTGATCGCGCTCATGGGTGGCGCGGCCGCCATGTCGCTGTCGGGCATTTTGTTGCCGATCGGCCAGATCCTGGCGGGCACGGTCTGGGCCATCTTTCACATTCTGATCATCACCTTGCAGGCCTTCATCTTCATGATGCTGGCGCTGGTGTATGTGGGCCAGGCCCACGATCACCACTAGGTTTTCAGCAGGTTTTTTCGGTCGGGTTTTCTTCCCCTTTTCTTTTGTTTGTTAGTTAATTTAAATCCATAGGAGCTTTTAAATGGAAAACGTACTCGGTTTTGTCGCTTTGGCCGCTGGCCTGATCATTGGCCTGGGCGCTGTTGGCGCATGTATCGGCATCGGCATCATGGGTAGCAAATACCTCGAAGCGGCCGCCCGCCAGCCTGAACTGATGAACGAGCTGCAAACCAAGATGTTCCTGCTCGCAGGCCTGATCGACGCCGCTTTCCTGATCGGTGTCGGTATCGCGATGATGTTCGCGTTTGCCAATCCTTTTGTGCTGAAGTAATCGTCACAACCCTGACAGAAAGGCGTTGCCGTGAGTATTAATGCAACCCTGTTCGTCCAGGCGATCGTTTTCGCGATCCTGGTGTGGTTCACAATGAAATTTGTGTGGCCGCCCATCATGAAAGCGCTGGACGAGCGAGCCCAAAAAATCGCCGACGGCCTTGCCGCTGCCGACAAAGCCAAGTCCGAACTTTCCGTCGCCAACAAGCGCGTGGAAGACGAACTGGTCAAGTCGCGCAACGAGTCGGCCGTGCGTCTGGCCGAGGCCGAGCGCCGTGGCCAGGCCCTGATCGAAGAGGCCAAGGCCAGGGCAACCGAAGAGGGCAGCAAGATTATTGCCGCCGCCAAGGTTGAAGCTGAGCAGCAAACCGTCAAGGCCCGTGAGACGCTGCGCGAGCAGGTCGCCGCACTGGCGGTCAAGGGTGCTGAGCAGATTCTGCGCAAGGAAGTCAATGCCGGTGTGCATGCCGACTTGCTGGGCCGCCTGAAGACTGAACTTTGACTTTGACTGAAACCTTCAAGCGAGCATTACTATGGCCGAACTAGCCACCATTGCCCGACCTTATGCTGAAGCGCTGTTCAAGACCGCCGGGAGCGATCTCGGCGGCACGGCTGTCTGGCTCGATGAGCTGGCAACCATAGCGGGCAACGTCCAGCTGCAGCAATATGCGGGCAATCCCAGCGTCACCGCCGCGCAGACGTTTGACGTAATGTCAGGTGTTGTGCAGGGCAGCCTGCCGGACGCCGCCAGGAACTTCCTGCGCACCGTGATCGACAATGGACGCATCGGCGTCCTGCCGGAAATCGCCAGCCAGTTTCGCGCGCTGAAAAACGCGCACAGCGGTTCGTCCGACGCGACCGTCTACAGCGCCTTTGCGCTGGACGACGCCGCGCTGGCTGATCTGGCGGCAACGCTGGACAAGCGCTTTGGCCGCAAGCTCAACCTCAAGGTCGAGCTGGAGCCGGCCTTGATAGGCGGCGTGCGTGTGGTGGTGGGTGACGAGGTGCTGGACACCTCGGTCAAAGCCCGTTTAGAGCAAATGAAAATGGCGCTGATTGCCTGAGCCTGCGCCCCGCGCAATAGCCAGTTTTTCGCCAACAACCTAGAAAGAAGGAAAGAGTCATGCAACTCAATCCCGCAGAAATTTCTGAACTGATCAAGAGCCGCATCGAAGGCCTGACCGCCAGCGCGGACATCCGTAACCAGGGCACCGTGGTGTCGGTGACCGACGGTATTGTCCGCATCCACGGCCTGTCCGATGTGATGCAGGGCGAGATGCTGGAATTTCCGGCCACCGCCGATGGCACGCCGACCTATGGTCTGGCGCTGAACCTCGAGCGCGACTCGGTCGGCTCGGTGATTCTGGGCGAATACGAGCACCTCGCCGAAGGCGACACCGTCAAGTGCACGGGCCGTATTCTGGAAGTGCCGGTCGGCCCCGAGCTGCTCGGCCGCGTGGTCAATGCGCTGGGTCAGCCGATTGACGGCAAGGGTCCGATCAACGCCAAGATGACCGACGTGATCGAAAAGGTTGCGCCCGGCGTGATCGCCCGTAAATCGGTTGACCAGCCGCTGCAAACCGGCCTGAAATCGATCGACTCCATGGTGCCCGTCGGTCGTGGCCAGCGCGAGCTGATCATTGGCGACCGCCAGACCGGCAAGACCGCCGTCGCGATTGACGCCATCATCAACCAAAAGGGCAAGGGCGTGTACTGCGTCTACGTCGCGATTGGCCAGAAAGCCTCGTCGATCAAGAACGTGGTTCGCTCGCTGGAGCAGGCCGGCGCGATGGAATTCACCATCGTCGTGGCCGCTTCTGCTTCCGAGTCGGCCGCCATGCAGTATGTGAGCGCCTACTCTGGTTGCACCATGGGCGAGTACTTCCGCGATCGCGGTGAAGACGCGCTGATTGTGTATGACGACCTGTCCAAGCAGGCCGTGGCTTACCGCCAGGTGTCGCTGCTGCTGCGCCGCCCGCCAGGCCGCGAAGCCTACCCTGGCGACGTGTTCTATCTGCACAGCCGCCTGCTCGAGCGCGCCGCCCGCGTCAACGAAAAGTATGTCGAAGACTTTACCAAGGGCGAAGTCAAGGGCAAGACCGGTTCCCTGACGGCACTGCCGATCATTGAGACGCAGGCCGGTGACGTGTCCGCTTTCGTTCCGACCAACGTGATTTCGATCACCGACGGCCAGATCTTTCTGGAAACCAGCCTGTTCAACGCCGGTATCCGTCCCGCCATCAACGCCGGCATCTCGGTGTCGCGCGTCGGGGGCGCGGCCCAGACCAAGCTGATCAAGAACCTGTCCGGTGGTATCCGTACCGACCTGGCGCAGTACCGTGAACTGGCCGCCTTTGCGCAGTTTGCCTCTGACCTGGACGAAGCTACCCGCAAGCAGCTGGACCGCGGTGCCCGCGTGACCGAACTGCTCAAGCAGGCCCAGTACTCGCCGCTGTCGATTTCCAACATGGCCGCCACGCTGTTCGCCGTCAACAAGGGCTTCATGGACGATGTCGAAGTCAAGCGCGTGCTGGCCTTTGAAGCCGGCCTGCACGGCTACCTCAAGGACAAGAACGCGGCGCTGATGGCCAAGCTCGAAGCCAACAAGGCCATGGACAAGGATGCCGAGGCGGAACTGAACACGGCCGTGGCCGCGTTCAAGAAGTCGTTTGCCTGAGCCTGCCCTGAAACGCAGCGCTTCTAGACAACATCAGGAACCTTAGGACCCACTATGGCAGCAGGCAAGGAAATACGCGGCAAGATCAAGTCGGTGGAAAACACCAAAAAGATCACCAAAGCCATGGAAATGGTGGCGGCCTCCAAGATGCGCAAGGCACAGGAGCGGATGCGCGCGGCCCGTCCCTATAGCGACAAGATCCGCAACATCACGGCCAACCTGGCGCAAGCCAACCCCGAGTACACCCACGCGTTCATGGAGTCCCACGACGCCAGGACCACCGGCTTCATCGTGGTGACGACCGACAAGGGCCTGTGCGGTGGCTTGAACACCAACGTGCTGCGCGCCGTGACCACCAAGCTCAAGGAACTGCAGGCAGCGGGGCACGACGCGCAGGCGGTGGCGATTGGCAACAAGGGTCTGGGCTTCCTCAACCGCGTTGGCGCCAAGGTGGTGGCCCACGCGACCCAGTTGGGCGACAAGCCGCATCTGGAGAAATTGATCGGCCCCGTCAAGGTGCTGCTCGATGCCTACAGCGAAGGCAAGCTTGAGGCGGTGTACCTGTGCTACACCAAGTTCATCAACACCATGCGCCAGGAGCCGGTGGTCGAGCAGTTGCTGCCGCTGACGGCGGCGCACCTGCAGGCCGACGAGGGCCAGCATGGCTGGGACTACATCTACGAGCCTGATGCGCAGACCGTGATCGACGACCTGCTGGTTCGCTACGTCGAGGCACTGGTCTATCAGGCCGTCGCCGAGAACATGGCGTCCGAGCAATCGGCCCGCATGGTGGCCATGAAGGCCGCCACCGACAACGCCGGCAGCGTGATTGGCGAGCTCAAGCTGGTGTACAACAAAACGCGTCAAGCGGCGATCACGAAAGAGCTTTCGGAAATCGTTGCCGGTGCCGCAGCGGTTTAAGCCGCCACGCCCCATTCAGAAGATTTAAAGAACGTAAAGATCGAAAGAGGATTCAATCATGGCTCAGATTCAAGGCAAGATTGTTCAGTGTATTGGTGCGGTGGTGGACGTGGAATTCGCGCGTGACCAGATGCCCAAGATTTACGATGCGCTCAAAATGGAAGGCTCCGCGCTGACGCTGGAAGTCCAGCAGCAGCTGGGTGACGGCATCGTGCGTACCATCGCCCTGGGCACCTCCGACGGCCTGCGCCGCGGCAACATCGTGTACAACACCGGCGCCAACATCACGGTTCCGGTCGGCAAGGCCACCTTGGGCCGCATCATGGACGTGCTGGGCGCGCCGATTGACGAACGTGGCCCGGTCAGCCAGGAACTCACCGCGCCGATTCACCGCAAGGCCCCGGCTTACGATGAACTGAGCCCGTCGCAGGAACTGCTGGAAACCGGCATCAAGGTGATTGACCTGGTGTGCCCGTTCGCCAAGGGCGGCAAGGTGGGCCTGTTCGGCGGCGCCGGCGTCGGCAAGACCGTGAACATGATGGAACTGATCAACAACATCGCCAAGGCGCACTCGGGCCTGTCGGTATTCGCCGGTGTCGGCGAGCGCACCCGCGAAGGCAACGACTTCTATCACGAGATGGCCGATTCGGGCGTCGTCAACCTCGAGCGGCTCGAAGAGTCGAAGGTCGCGATGGTCTACGGCCAGATGAACGAGCCCCCGGGCAACCGCCTGCGCG
>NZ_JANOAL010000254.1:0-4868 GCF_031411155.1 Polaromonas sp.
GGGATCAGGCCGGAAATCGGTCTGGGCAGCGTCGGGGTCGCCCCCATGCCGGCCGTGTCGGGTAGCTTGGCGGTGTCGCCGCAGGCGGTCAGGCCCAGCAACAACAGGCCCGCGACCAGCACCCCCACCGGCCGCCCCTGACGCAAATACAAAGTGTGTGACTGCATGGACCGAGTATCCGCCGGCAGTCCCCGGCCGGTGTCAGCCTTTGTCGAGCGGTGCTGTCAGAATTTGGCTATCGCGCGCAAGGGCCAGGGATTCAGTCTCGGGCCGGCTACGCCCGCGGCCTGGGGTTGAGGCTGGGAGCGCTCAATTCGGCGCGCTAAATCTGCACCCGCGTTCCGAGTTCAATCACGCAGTTATTGGGCAGGCGCATGAACCCCACGACGCTGCCCGCGTTGCGTGACATGGCGGCAAACAGGGCTTCACGCCAATGCGCCATGCCGGCCCCCGGGGTCGGCACGACGGTTTCACGACTCAGGAAGTAAGAAATTTCAAACAGATTGAGGGCCAGGCCCTGGCCACGACACAGTTCCAGGGCCTGCGGAATGTCGGGCGTGTTCTTGAACCCGTAGTTCACCACGACCCGCCAGAAACCGGGCGCCAGCGGCGTGACCTGCACCCGCTGCTCGAACGGAATCCAGGGCACTTCGTGGAACACCACGGTGAGAATCAGGTTGCGCTCGTGAATCACCTGGTTGTGCTTGAGGTTGTGCAGCAGCGCCTGCGGCACGGTGTCGGGGTTGGCGACGGCGTACACCGCCGTGCGCGGGATTTGATGGATGTTGTCTTTCACCAGGCCGGTGATGAAGGGCAACAGTTCCGGGTCGTCGTTGCGGATGCTCTCGATCAGCAGTTCACGTCCGCGCTTCCAGGTGGCCATGAGTATGAAAATGGCCACGCCCAGCACCAGCGGGAACCAGCCGCCCTGCCAGAACTTGAGCGAGCAGGCCACGACCAGCACGCCATCGAGCGCCAGGAAAACGCCGGTGGCGGCCAGCGCCAGCGGCAGCGGATAGCCCCAGCCATGGCGCACGACAAAGAATGTCAGCACCGTCGTGATCAGCATCGTCATGGTCACCGCAATGCCGTAGGCGGCCGCCAGCGCCGACGAACTGCCAAAGCCCAGCACGGCCAGCAACACCGCCACCAGCAGTATCCAGTTGACCTGCGGCATGTAGATCTGGCCGGCCTCCCTGGCCGAGGTGTAGTGCACCTGCATGCGCGGCAGCAGGCCGAGCTGAATCGCCTGCCGGGTCATGGAGTAGGCACCGGAAATCACCGCCTGCGAAGCAATCACCGTGGCACAGGTCGCCAGCATCACCGCGGGAACCAGCCAGGCCTGCGGAAACAGGCGGTAGAACGGGTTTTCCAGCGCGGAAGGGTCGCGCATCAGCAGCGCGCCCTGGCCCATGTAGTTGAGCGCCAGGGCCGGCAGCACCAGGCCCATCCAGGCCAGCTGGATCGGCCGCTTGCCGAAATGGCCCATGTCGGCATACAGCGCCTCGACGCCGGTGAAGGCGAGCACGATGGCCCCGATTGCGACAAACAGGTGCCATCCCTGCGCGTGCAAAAAAGCCAGGGCATTCCAGGGGTTGAGCGCGGCCAGAATGGCCGGCTGCTGCATGATTTGCAGCACCCCCGTGACCGCCAGCACGCCGAACCAGAGCACGATCACCGGACCAAACAGCTTGCCGACCACGCCGGTGCCGTGCCGCTGCACGACAAACAGCCCCACCAGCACGGCGATGGAAATGGGCAGCACATACGCTTTGAGTCTGGGCGCCACCACCTCCAGCCCCTCGACCGCGCTCAACACCGAAATGGCGGGCGTGATCACGCTGTCGCCGTAAAACAGCGCGGCGCCGAGCACGCCGGTCAGCAGCAGTGCGGTGCGGCGCCCCGGCGTCTTGCCGGCGGCATGGGCCGCCAGGGCCGTCAGCGCCATGATGCCGCCTTCGCCACGGTTGCTGGCACGCAGGATCAGCACCACGTACTTCAGCGTGACGATCATCATCAGGCCCCAAAAGATTACCGACACGGCGCCTATGAGGTGAGCGGCGTCCAGGGGAATACCGGTGGCGGGGCCGAAGATTTCCTTCATGGTGTACAGCGGGCTGGTGCCGATGTCGCCGTAGACCACGCCAATGGCGCCCAGGGTCAGCGCGGCAACCCCTTGTTTATCCGAAAATTTACGCATTGAAGGCGATCGATGGAGAACAGGCCGCGACTATCGCCGCCCGGGCATCAGGAACGCATAAGGAGGGAGGGTCTCAAGCGTCCGCCAGCCGGTAGCCGACGCCTGTTTCGGTCAGCAGATGCCGCGGCTCGGCCGGATCGCTCTCGATTTTTGCGCGCAGCTGGGCCATGTAAAGCCTCAAATAATGCGTGTGCTCGGTGAATTCGGGGCCCCAGACATCGGCCAGCAGCTGCCTATGCGTCACCACCCGGCCCGCACTGCGCACCAGACGCGCCAGCAGCTTGAATTCCGTCGGCGTCAGGTGCAGGGTTTCGCCGCCACGCTGCACCGCATGCGCCGCCAGATCGATGCGCAGATCTTCCAGTTCATGCAGCGTCACGGCCGCGGCCAGCGCCGTACCGCGATGCCGCAAGGCCACCCGGATGCGCGCCAGCAGCTCGCCCACGCTGAAGGGCTTGGTCAGGTAATCATCGGCCCCCGCATCGAGCAGCGCGATCTTCTGCGCCTCCTGGTGGCGGGCCGACACCACGATGATGGGCACCGACTTGTGCTGGCGCACTTCGCGCACCAGTTGCACGCCATCCCCATCGGGCAGCCCCAAATCGAGAACGATGACATCGGGCGGGTCGTGGCGCAGCAGTGCGCTGGCCTCGCTCAGCGACACCGCGGTCTGGACGGCAAAGCCCTCGACCGCCAGGGAAGACTGCATCAGCGCCCGTATTTCACGGTCGTCCTCGACGACCAGCACCCGCAGGCTCATGGCAAGTCCTTTACGGGTTGCTGGGCCTCTATCGGCAGGCTGGCGCTGAAGCAGCTGCCGCCACCGTTACGCCGCCTGAACGTCAGCCGACCGCCATGGGCGGCCGCAATGGCGCGGCACACCGCCAGGCCGAGACCGGCGCCGCGGTGGCCGGACTGTTCACCGCGCGCATAGGGCTCAAAAATGCTTTCCTGCTCCGCCTCGGGCACACCGGGCCCGCGGTCTTTCACCGCGACGTCCAGTTCCCGGCCCTCGGCGCTCACTCTCACGGTCAGCTCGATGGCACCATCGCTGTACTTCAGCGCGTTGTCGAGCAGGTTGCCCAGCATCTGGGCCAGCAGCACCGGATCCGCCTTGAGCAGCGGCAAGCCACTCGCCACTTTGGACTTGATGCGGCGCTGCGGGTCATGCTGGCGCACGCGCGCGAGCACCGCGCCGACAATCTCCTCGATCGATTCCCAGTCGCGCCTGAGTGCCTGCCCCGCACTCGACAGCCTGACGAACTGCAGGGTGTTCTCGGTCACATTGGACAGATAGGCGGCCTCGTTGATGATGCTGGCCAGCAGCCGGTCCTGATCCGGCTGCGGCAGCCGGTCGCGCTGGGTTTGCAGGGACGATGCAGCGCCCACGATGGCGGCCAGCGGCGTGCGCAGATCGTGCGACACCGCGGCGAGAAAGGTGCTTTGCAATTGATGGCGCTGCATTTCGCTCTGTGCGGCGAGTACCGATGCGGCCAGGCGCAGGCGCCACAAGGCTTGCGCCAGCAGCGCGCACAGCGCCTGGGCATGTTCCCGCCCGTCCACATCACCGGCCGGGGCGGGCCGGATACAGGCGGCGCCGACGATACGCCCCTTGTCACCCAAGGGCAGGTACCAGGCATTGAGCCCAGGCCAGCGCCCGGTTCCCGGCCCGAGCACGGCCGCCTCGGTCATGGCGCTGCGCAGGCCATCGAGCAGCGGCGCCGGCAGCGCCGCCGTGTCGGCCAACTCCTGCGCGTCATTGGCCAGCACCAGGGTGCAAGGCCCGGCGAATGCCGCGTCCAGCGCCTTCTGCCCGAGCGACAGGACCTGCGCCGCAGACACCGCGTTGGCCAGCTCGGTGGACAAGGCCTGCAACTGGCGCGCCCGCCGCTCACTGAGGCGGGCCATCTCGGACTCGCGCCGGATACCCGTGGCCAGATGGCTGATCACCAGGGCGACCACCAGCATGGTCGCCAGCCCGATGAAGAGTTCGCGATTTTCGACGGCCAGGGTCCAGCGCGGCGGCACAAAAAAGAAATTCAGGGCGGTCACGGCACCGACCGCGCACGCAGCCGATTCAGCCCAGCCCAGCTTGTACGAGGCGATGACGACCGCCAGCACATAAATCATGGCCTGGCTCATCAGCGCCACATGCTGGTCGAGCAACAGGCTGACCAGGGTGGCCGCCAGCAGCAGCAACGCAACCGTCAGCCAGCCTCGGCCCGAGGCGACGCCACTGTCCTGAAGCGTGGGAACATTCATCATGGAATCAGCGTAACACCGGGCCCATCAGGATCGCATCAGGAACGAAGGGAGCGAAGCGGTGGCCGGTGGGCCCGCCAGAATTTGGCGCCCGTCAGAACGCGGTCTGGTTGCTCAAGGTGTCGGCAGGCAGCTGGTCCATTTCAATCAGCAGTTGCGCCAGGCTGCGACCCGCAGCGCCCAGCAGCGCACGGCCCTTGTCGGCAGTGGCGGCAGCGGCATTGCCGACCGCACCCTGCGGGTTGTAGTCCTGCATCTGCCAGGCCAGCTTGGCGCTGCGGCCATCGCCCAGGATGCTGAATTTTTCGGCCCGGTCTTGCGAGGTCGAATGAAAATCCTGCGCCTGCGCCATGTCCACCTGCTCGGGTTTCAGCGCCAGCATCATCGAAGTTTCGATCTCGCCGGC
>NZ_JANOAL010000255.1:0-5091 GCF_031411155.1 Polaromonas sp.
CGGTTCTGCGTGTCGACACGAATCGCCACCCTGATCTGCGCACCGTTGTCCAGCGGCAGCGTAAACTCACCGTCTTTCAGGCGCGTGATGACGCGGCGCACCGACTCTTCGGCGTTGTCCTGCACATGGCGCATGTAGGCCTGCACCACGCCCAGGCTGAACTGCTCAACCATCTTGCGCAGCTCCTGCACGCCTTTTTCGTTGGCGGCAATCTGCGCTTTCAAATCCGCCATGTTCTGCTGCGGGTTGCGGCTCGGGTATTGGCCGCTTTTCAGCAAGGCAATCATCTCGGCCTCGCGCAGCACTCCGCGATCCACCAATTTGACGTTGTTGATCTGCACGCCCTCTTCTTCAATGCGCGTGGAGAACGGCGGCATGGAACCTGGTGTGATGCCGCCTATGTCGGCATGGTGACCGCGCGAGCCGACGTAGAACGTGGGTGTATCCCCTGCGGACGTACCGAGGTAGACCGGCGTGATCACGGTGATGTCTGGCAAATGCGTACCACCGTGGTAGGGGTCGTTCAGCACATAGACATCGCCCGGCTGCATCTTGCCCGCGTTTTCGCGGATCACGGTCTTGATGCTCTCGCCCATCGAGCCCAGGTGCACCGGCATGTGCGGCGCGTTGGCAATCAGGTTGCCCCCGGTATCAAACAGCGCGCAGCTGAAGTCCAGCCGCTCCTTGATGTTGACCGAGTAAGCGGTGTTCTGCAGCTGCAGCCCCATCTGCTCGGCGATGTTCATGAAAAGGTTGTTGAACACCTCCAGCAGCACCGGATCCACGGTCGTGCCTGCCGCAAATTTGATAGCACGCTCGGCCCGCCGGTCAAGGACGATGTGGTCCAAAGCCGTTAAAACGGCCTCCCAGCCGGGCTCCACCACGGTGGTGGCGTTTTTTTCGGCAATGATGGCCGGCCCACTGATGACGTCGCCCGGCTGCAGGTCTTCACGTACCACCAGCGCCGCGTCGTGCCACTGGCCGCCCGAGTACATGCGCACGGTTTCGCGGCGCGGCACTTCGCGCGGCTCGTGGGTGGCGTGGCGCGCTTCGGCCGGCGCGTCGCCGGCCACCACGGCTTCTACCGACACGGCTTCAACAATCAAGCCTTTGCCCTGCATCAGGAATGAAAAGCGCTGGCGGTAAGCGGCCTCGAAACCCGCTTCGATCTTCTCAAAATCGCCGAAAGGAACGATCAGCGCGGCGTCGCTGCCTTCGTAGCGCACATGTACGCGGCGATGTGTCGTGATCAAGCCGGTACTGAGCTGCTGGCGCTGCAGTTCGGCTTCGGCGGTGGCCGCCAGCACATCCAGCCTGGCCGCTACTTCGGGCAACGCCGCCTCGGAAAGCTTCAGCTCGACCGCCTGCTCACGGATCACGTTCTGGTCGGCCAGGCCCATGCCGTAGGCGCTGAGCACACCGGCCAGCGGATGCACAAACACCCGCGTCATGCCCAGCGCATCGGCCACCAGGCAGGCATGCTGGCCACCGGCACCGCCAAAACACTGCAAGGTGTAGCGCGTCACGTCATAGCCGCGCGCCACCGAAATTTTCTTGATGGCATTGGCCATCTGCTGCACGGCGATGCTGATAAAGCCTTCAGCCACCACCTCGGCGCCGCGGCCGGTCTGCTCGGCCAGTTCGGTGAACTGGGCCTGCACCGCCTCGGCATCCAGCGGCTCATTGGCCTGGTGACCGAACACTTTTGGAAAGTAACGCGGCTGGATCTTGCCCACCATCACATTGGCATCGGTCACTGCCAGCGGCCCGCCGCGGCGGTAACTGGCCGGCCCCGGGTTGGCGCCAGCGCTCTGCGGCCCGACGCGAAAACGTTCGCCGTCAAATTTCAGGATGGAGCCGCCGCCCGCAGCCACGGTGTGAATGCTCATCATGGGCGCGCGCATGCGCACACCGGCGACCTGGGTTTCAAACTCGCGCTCGAACTCGCCCGCGTAATGCGACACATCGGTGGACGTGCCGCCCATGTCAAAACCGATCACCTTCTCAATGCCGGCAATGGCCGCCGTGCGCGCCATGCCGACAATGCCGCCGGCCGGTCCGCTCAAAATCGCGTCCTTGCCCTGGAACACATGGGCGTCTGTCAAGCCGCCGGAGGACTGCATGAAAAACAGTTTGACGCCCGGCATCTCACCGGCTACCTGTTCCACATAGCGGCGCAATATCGGCGACAGGTAGGCATCGACCACCGTGGTGTCACCCCGGCTGACGAACTTCATCATGGGGCTGGTCTCGTGCGAGGTGCTGATCTGCGTGAACCCGGCTTCCTGGGCGATTCGCTTGGCGGCCTTTTCATGGTCGGTAAAGCGGTAGCCGTGCATGAAAACAATCGCAACACTGCGCAGCCCCTTCTGGTATTTCACCACCAGCTCTTCTTTTAATAGCACTTCATCCAGCGCCTGGAGCACCTCACCCTGCGCGCCGACTCTTTCATGGGCTTCGACGACGGCGCTGTACAGCAGCTCCGGGAGCACGATGTTGCGGTCGAACAGCCGGGGACGATTCTGGTACGCAATGCGCAGCGCGTCACGAAAGCCGCGTGTAGTGACCAGCAGCGTGGGCTCCCCTTTTCGCTCAAGCAAGGCATTGGTCGCCACCGTGGTGCCCATCTTCACGCAGTCCACCACGTCAGCTGGAATGGGCTCGCCGGCTTTCAGGCCCAGCAGGTGCCGGATGCCGGCGACCGCCGCATCGCGGTTTTGCTCCGGGTTTTCAGACAGCAGCTTGTGCGTGGTCAGCGAGCCGTCGGGCTTTTTGGCGACGATGTCGGTGAAGGTGCCGCCGCGGTCTACCCAGAACTGCCAGCGCCCGCTGCCCGTGTTGGATGTGTTTTCCTGAGCCATTTGTCGAAGTTCTTTAGTCATGGTGATCGTATCCATTCTCGCGAGAAGCGCTCGCCCGTATCGGGGGCGGAGCAGCAGGTTTCATGGTCGGCGCCTCTGAGGGCGGGCGTTTGCGTCGCGTAATTTCGTAATTGGGTAAATGCGTAGGGGCGAAATGCCGTATCGGGTTCAGGCCATCTGGCGCGGCAACCAGAGCACGATGTCCTGGAAGAAGTAGGTGCCCAGCACGGCCAGCATCATCAGCACAAACAGCGGGAACGCAGTGCGTGCGATGTAGGTAATTTCTTTTTTGGTGAGGCCCTGAATGACGAACAGATTGAAGCCCACCGGCGGGGTGATTTGCGCCATCTCCACCACCAGCACGATGAAGATGCCAAACCAGATCAAGTCCAGGCCCGCGGCCTGCACGGTCGGCAGCAACACCGCCATGGTCAGCACCACCATGCTGATGCCATCCAGAAAGCAGCCCAGCACGATGAAAAACCCGGTCAGCAACACAATCAGGCCAAAGGGCGAGAGGTGCAGGCCGCCGATAAACTCGGCTAGGTGCCGCGGCAGGCCAATAAAACCCATGGCCAGTGTCAAAAAGGCCGCGCCCGCCAGGATCAAGCCGATCATGCAGTAGACGCGGCAGGCGGCGACCAGCCCTTCCTTGAACTTTTCCCAATTAAGTGAGCCTTCAATTTTGGAAAGGGCCAGCGAGCCCGCGACCCCAAGCGCCGCCGCCTCGGTGGCGGTGGCCACGCCTGAATAAATGGAGCCCAACACCAGGCCAATCAGCGATACCACAGGAATCAGGTGGCGCGAAGCGTAGATTTTTTGCACGAAAGTCATGCCCGCGTCAGCCGCCGGAATCTTGCCCGGGTTGAGCAGCGACCACACCACGATGTAGCCCATGAACAAGACGGCAAGCAGCAGACCCGGAATCACACCGGCAATAAACAGCTTGGCAATCGATACGTTCGCGGCCACGCCATACACAATCATGATGATGGACGGTGGAATCAGCAGCCCCAGCGTGCCGGCGCCTGCCAGCGTGCCGATGGAAATATCTTCGGGATAGCCGCGCTTTTTCAACTCTGGAAGTGTGATCTTGCCAATGGTGGCGCAGGTGGCGGCGGACGATCCCGAGACGGCTGCAAAAATGGTGCAGCCAATCACGTTGACGTGGAGCAAACGGCCCGGCAGGCGGTTTAGCCAGGGCGCCAGGCCCTTGAACATGTCTTCCGACAATTTGCTGCGAAACAGGATTTCGCCCATCCACAAAAACAGCGGCAGCGCAGTCAGCGTCCAACTCGACGTTGTGCCCCAGATGGTCAACACCATGCTGTCGCCCACCGGGCGCGAGGTAAACAACTCCATCGCCAGCAAGGCCACACCGAGCAGCGACATACCGATCCAGGCGCCCGAGCCAAGCACCGCGAACAGCAGCACGATCAAAAACAGCGTAACAAATATTTCCATGGGGAGTGTCTCGTTTAGTTCTTGCTTAGTTTTGTTAGGGGCTTATTCGGTTTTGGCCAACTCGCCTTCGGCGTGTACATCAAAAAATGCCTTGCCTTTCCAGTGCGCCCACAAGGCGTGGACAAACGCCGCCGCCAGACCGATACAGCCCAGGGCCATGGCCAGTTGCGGAATCCACAGGGGCGAAGCGTCTGCCGACGGCGACACGTCATGCGTGGCGTACGAGACCCACACCAGGCGGCACGCAAACCAGGCCAGGTAGCTACTCAGCGCCGAGGCGGCAATGAGGCACCAGTACTCCAGCAGGTTTTGCGCTCGGGCAGGCAGGCGCTGCATCACCAAAGTCACGCGGATATGGTCGCCGTGCTTGAGTGTGCCGGGCAGCGCCAGAAACAGCGTGGCGGCAATCGCGTAACCCGCATAAGCGTCCAGGCCCTGTACGTCCCAGCCGAACTCGCGCGCTGCCACCCCCAGCATGATGGCGGCGAAGGCGGCCAGCATGGACAGGCACGACAGCCCCATTAAAAACCGATAAAACTTATCCAGCAGGTTTGCCATGACGCTCTCCAGTCAACCAGGGTGGGTGCGCAGTTTGCTATTTTTTTAATAGCTGTTTACGCCCGATATCATTGGGCTAGAGCCCAATTTAATTCATTATTTCTTGCGGAAGTCATCCACGATGCGCTGACCGTCGGCACCGGCGATTTTGAGCCAGTCACCGGTCATGGTGTCGCCAATGGCAAGCAGTTCCTTGCGCAGCGCATCG
>NZ_JANOAL010000256.1:0-9559 GCF_031411155.1 Polaromonas sp.
GCCGCCAGGTGGCGAAGGTGGTCAGCGCCAGCGCGATCCAGCCGCGGCCGGCCACCATGCCCTCCACCCAGAGCGGCGTGTAGACCACCACCAGGTACGCGCCGGAGAGCCCGCACAGCGCGCCCCCCGCCACCACCGCCGCCAGCCGGATCATGCGCACGTTATAGCCCAGCGCATGGGCCGACTCGGGCGACTCACCGACCGAACGCAGCACCAGGCCGGCGCGCGAGCGGTAGAGGAACCAGATCAGGCCGAACACCAGCGCAATCGCCAGATACACCATGGGGTGCTGGCGGAACAGGGCCGGGCCGACCAGCGGGATGTCGCCGAGCACGGGAATCGAAAAATGGGGCCGCTCGGGCAGCTTTTCCTGCACATACTTGATGCCGGCAAAAGCCGAGAAGCCGGCGCCGAACAGGCTCAGCGCCAGTCCGGTGGCGTACTGGTTGGTGTTGAGCCAGATCACCAGCAGGCCGAAGATGGCGGCCAGCAAGGCGCCCGCCCCCATGCCGGCGGCAAAGCCCAGCCAGTCGTTGCCGGTGTGAACCACGGTGGCAAAGCCGGCAACGGCCGCGCACAGCATCATGCCCTCGGCCCCAAGGTTGACGATGCCGGATTTTTCGTTGATCAGCAGCCCCAGGGCCGCGATGGCCAGCACGGTGCCCGCGTTGAGCGTGGCGGCCAGCAGCAATGCGTAGGATTCCATTATTTGCCTCCTTGCTGCATCGGGGTGGCCAGCGCCGGGCCGCTGGGCCGCGAGCGGTTTCCCGATGCGTTGAATTTGATTTTGATGCGGTAGGCGATCAGGGTGTCGCAGGCCAGCAGCGTGAACAGCAGCAGGCCCTGGAACACGCCGGTCAGCGACTTGGGCAGGCCCAGGCGCGACTGCGCGAGTTCCCCGCCGATGTAGAACATGCTCATCAGAATGGCCGAGAACACCATGCCCACGGGATGCAGGCGCCCGACAAAAGCCACGATGATGGCGGCAAAGCCGTAACCCGCCGGCACATAGGGCGTGAGCTGACCGATCGGCCCGGCCACTTCCAGTGCCCCCGCCAGCCCGGCGGCGCCACCCGAGGTCAGCAGGGCAATCCACAAGGCCTTGCGCGACGAGAAACCCGCATAGCGCGCCGCCGCCGGGGCCAGCCCGCCCACCTGCTGGGCAAAACCGGCGCGGGTGCGGAACAGGAATATCCACAGCACCCCCACCCCCAGCAGGGCAATCAGCAGGCCTATGCTCACGCGCGAGCCCTGCATCAACCGGGGAATCTGCGTGACAGCCTCGAAGGTCTTGGTTTGCGGGAAGTTGTAGCCCGCCGGGTCTTTCCACGGGCCGTAGACCAGGAAACTCAGCACCAGGTCGGCCACATAGACCAGCATCAGGCTGACCAGGATTTCATTGGCGTTGAAGCGGTCGCGCAGCAAGGCCGTGAGGCCGGCCCAGGCCATGCCGCCCAGCACCCCGGCCAGCAAGATAGCCACCACAATCCAGTGCCCGGTGCTCTTGTCGGCCAGCAGCGCCACGCCGCCGGCGACCACCGCGCCCATCACAAACTGCCCTTCGGCGCCGATGTTCCACACATTGGAGCGAAAGCACACGGCCAGGCCCAGCGCGATGATGAGCAGCGGCGTCGCCTTGACCATGAGCTCGCCCACGGCATAAGGCGACTTGATGGGTTCCCAGAAGAACACCTGCAAGCCCTTGACCGGGTCCTTGCCCAAGGCGACAAACAGGATCACACCAATGACGACGGTGACAGCCAAGGCCAGCAGGGGCGAGCCGTAACTCCAGAACCTGGAGGCTTGGGGACGGGGTTCGAGCTTAAGCATGTTGCGCTCCCGATGCCAGTACGGTTCGCACTGAGCCTGTCGAATTGTCTGACGCCCGATCATCCTGGGCTTGTCGAAGGACGGGCTCGCTGCCCGCGGGGGATTCCCAGAGTCCGGACATCCATTCTCCAATCTTGGTGACCGTGGCCTGGGCCCGGTCCATCGAGGGCGACAGCCGCCCCTTGGCAATCACATGCAGCCGGTCGCTGATTTCAAACAGCTCGTCGAGTTCCTCGCTGACCACCAGAACGGCGCAGCCGGCATCGCGCAGCTTGAGGATTTCGCCGCGGATTTGCGCCGAGGCGCCCACGTCCACGCCCCAGGTCGGCTGCGAGATGATCAGCAGCTTGGGGTTGGCGTCGATCTCGCGGCCCACGATGAACTTCTGCAGGTTGCCGCCCGACAGCGACTTGGCCGCCGAATTCGGTCCGCCGGCCTTGACGTTGAAACGCCGGATGATGTCCTGCGCCTGGGTTTCCAGCGCCTTGACATTGATCCAGCCGGGCAGCCAGCGGGATTGGCCGATCGCGTTCCTGCGCGTGAGCATGAGGTTGTGCGCCAGGCCCAGCGTGGGCACGGCACCGCGCCCGAGGCGCTCTTCGGGCACGAAATGCACGCCCAGCGCGCGCCGGCGGCCGGGGCCGAACTTGCCCACTTGTCTGTCAAACACCTGGATCATGGGCGCGGCGGCACGCGTGTCTTCGCCCGACAGCGCGTACAGCAGTTCCTTCTGGCCGTTGCCCGACACACCGGCAATGCCCACCACTTCGCCGGCGCGCACCTCCAGCGTGATGCCTTCGAGGTCCACGCCGAACTGGTCTTCGCGCGGCAGATCCAGGGCCTGCACGCTGAGCACGGTGCTGCCGGTCCTGACCTTGTGGTGCACCAGCTCCGGCGGCTCGGCGCCAATCATCAGGCGGCTCAGCGAGGCATTGGTTTCTTGCTGCGGGTTGCACACCCCCGTGACCTTGCCGCCGCGCAGCACCGTGCAGGCTGTGCACAGTTCGCGGATCTCATGCAGCTTGTGGCTGATGTAGAGAATGCTGCAGCCCTCGGCGACCAGCTGCTTGAGCACCACAAACAGCTTTTCCACCGCCTGCGGCGTCAGCACCGAGGTCGGCTCGTCGAGGATCAGCAGCTTGGGGTCGGTCAGCAGGGCGCGGATGATTTCCACGCGCTGCATCTCGCCCACGCTCAGGGTATGAACCGGGCGCATCGGGTCGATGTCCAGGCCGTACTCACTGGCCTTGGCCGTGATGCGCTGCGTGACCTCGGACAGGGTCAGGCTCTTTTCCAGCCCGAGCCAGACGTTTTCCGCCACGGTCAGGGTGTCGAACAGGCTGAAGTGCTGGAACACCATGCTGATGCCCAGGGCCCGCGCCTCCTGCGGGTTGCGGATGTGGACCGGCTGGCCGTTGAAATGCACCGTGCCTGCATCGGGCTTGACCGAGCCGTAGATGATTTTCATCAGCGTGGATTTGCCGGCGCCGTTTTCACCGAGGATGGCGTGGGCCACGCCGGGTTCGACGCTCAGCGACACGTCGCTGTTGGCCACCACGGCGGGGTAGCTCTTGGTGATGCCGGCCAGCTGCAGCCGCGGTGGCGCGTGAGGGGAAGTGGGGGTGTTCATGTCTCGTTTTGTCTCTCGTCTATTTATAGTAAATCGGCTTGCAGCCGTTAAGGAATGGTCATAGGGCGCTATTCTTTTCGTAGCGTCGCAGCAACCGACTTGACACGTTCGCGCAGCCACCTGGCTGAGTTGGACGCGTGGGTTCGCTCATGCCAGAGCTGGTAGTACACCAGCTTGGGAAATTCAACCGGGCATTCCAGAATCTTCACCGGCAGCCGCCCGCCATGGTCCTCGGAATAGCGTTCGCAGTACTGGCGGCCGGTGGTCAGCACCAGCAGGCTGGCGGCCACCATGCCCGGAATCAGGCCGAAGTGCGGGCAGCGCGCGGTGATGTTGCGCCGCAGGCCCAGGCTGTCCAGATGTTCGTCGATCACGCCCTTGGCGCCGGGATGGGTTGGCGTGGGGGCGATGTGCTCGGCTTCCAGCCAGGCCTGCTGGTCCCAGCCGCGGCGCACGGCCGGATGGCCCTTGCTGACCAGGCACACCACATCGTCGCCGAACAGGCGGCCCATGTGCAAGTCGTCCGACGGCTGGCTCCAGTTGCCGATCACCACATCCACATCGCCTTGCGCCAGATGCGCGTGGTAGTCGGAATCGGCCGACAGGGCCTGGATTTCGATGTGGCACAGCGGCGCCTGGGCCTTGATCTGCGAGACCAGCTGCGGCAGGAACAGCGGGTCGAGGTAGTCGCTGGCGGCCACGCGGAAGGTGTTGCGCGTGGTTTGCGGCTCGAAGCCGCGGGCGTCGGTGAACAGCACCTCGGCGGCGCGCAGTATGCTGGCGCTGGGCTCTATCATGCGCAGCCCGGCATCGGTGGGCACCATGCCCGAGCCCGACCGCACCAGCAGGGGGTCGCCCGCCAGATCGCGCAGGCGCTTGAGCGCTGCGGACACAGCGGGCTGATACATGCCCAGGCGGATGGCGGCGCGGGAGACGCTACGTTCGGTTAACACGGTGTGCAAGACCCTTATCAAGTGGAGGTCTATCTTGTCGAAAAGCGCTTGATCTCTCATACCTTAGCCTACATTCTTGTCATATACCAATGCTTATGTCGGCAAGGCGTCTCCGGCCCTACCCTAAGAGCCGGACTTTCACACCAACAACCTTCTGACTCATGGAAACCAAAACCATTCAATTCATCCGTCGCGGCGAGCTTGTCTCGCTGGGCAATGTACCACCCACGCGCACGCTGCTGGAAGTGCTGCGCGAGGACCTGTCCTGCACCGGAACCAAGGAAGGCTGCGGCGAAGGCGACTGCGGTGCCTGCACCGTGGTGCTCGGTGAAATGGCCCACGGCAAGCTCACCTACCGCGCCATCAACAGCTGCATCCGGCTGGCCCATTCCATCGACGGCATGGCGCTGTGGACAGTGGAAGACCTGGCGGCCGACGATGGCATGCTGCACCCGGCCCAGGAGGCCATGGTGCATTGCCACGGTTCGCAATGTGGCTTTTGCACGCCCGGTTTTGTGATGAGCCTGTTCGGCATGTATCAGAACCATATTGCCCCCACGCTTGCCACTTCGTGTGCTGCGCTGCCCCCCGAGGGGGCTGGCCTGGCTTGGGGCGGCCCGGCGCTGGCGGCCGTTGCCCCCGCGCCCGTCACTGCGTGTGCTGCGCTGCCCCCCGAGGGGGCCTTCGCGCCTGGGGGCGGCCCGTTGGCGCACCGTGCCGTGGCCAACCCGATCACGCGCGAGCTGGCGGTCGAGGAACTGTCGGGCAACCTGTGCCGCTGCACCGGCTACCGGCCCATCCTGGACGCGGCCCAGACCATGGCGCACTGGCCCGCCGCACCGCTCGACGAGACCGATTTGCTACAAAAACTGAAGCAGATTGCGCCTGAACGACGTGGGCCGGCGGCCGATTCGGCTTACATGTTGCCGCAAAATCTGGCCGCACTTCTGTCCGCCCGCGCCGCCCACCCCGACGCACAAATCGTGGCCGGCTGCACCGATGTGGGCCTGTGGGTCACCAAGATGCACATGCAGTTCGGCCAGGTGCTGGACGTGACCCAGGTCCAAGAGCTGCGCCGCATCGAGCGCTATGACAACCATGTCGCCATCGGGGCCGCCGTGCCCCTGACCGATGCCTTCGCCGCCCTGGTGGCCGAGCGGCCGCAACTCAAGACCTTTGCCAACCGCTTTGCCGGCCTGCCGGTGCGCAATTCGGGCACGCTGGGCGGCAACGTGGCCAACGGCTCGCCGATTGGCGACTCCATGCCCCTGCTGATTGCCCTGGGCGCCAGCGTGGTGCTGATGAGCGAAAGAAATGGGAAGGTGGGCCACCGCGAGATGGCGCTGGAAGCGCTGTACACCGGCTATCGCAAAAACGTGATGGCGCCGGATGAAGTGCTGGCCTGGATCAAGGTGCCCGGACCCGTGTCCGGCGAGCAACTCAAGGCCTACAAGATCTCCAAGCGCTACGACGACGACATTTCCGCCGTCTGCCTGGTACTCAACCTGCGCGTTGCGGACGGCTTGGTCGACCACGTGGCTATCGGCGCAGGCGGCGTGGCCGCCATGCCGGTGCGCGCGGTCCGGACCGAAGCCGCCCTGCGCGGCCAGCCCTGGACGCTGGCCACCGTGCAGCAGGCCACCGCCACGCTGCGCGGCGAGTTCCAGCCGATCTCCGACATGCGCGCCTCGGCCGCCTACCGCAGCGAGGTGCTCGGCAACCTGATGCAGCGCTTCTGGCTCGAAAGCCAGGGCCTGCAGCAAATCAATCTGGAAAGTTTTGACGTGAAGGAGCTTGCATGAACGCCCCGGACAAGATATTCACCGCTCCCGGCACGACCCGCACCCCTGCCTGCGGGCTGTCCAAGGCGCACGAAAGCGCCGTGGCCCAGGTCGCCGGTAGCGCCAGCTACATCGACGACCTGCCCGAGATCAAGGGCACGCTGTATGCCGCCCCCATCCTCTCGACCGTGGCCCATGGCCGGCTGCTGGGCGTGGATGCCATCGCCGCGCTGGCGCTGGCCGGCGTGCACGACGTGATTCTGGCGAAAGACATTCCCGGCGACCCCATTCTCGCCACCTTCACGCACGATGAGCCGATCTTCGCCAGCACCCATGTCGAGCACATCGGCCAGGTCGTTGGCGTGGTCGTGGCCGACAGCGTGATGCTGGCGCGCCGCGCCGCGCGCCTCGTCAAACTCGACATCGAAGCCCTGCCGGCCATTCTCACGGTGCAAGAAGCGCTCAAGGCCCAAAGCTATGTGCTGCCGCCGGTGTTCGTCAAGCGCGGCGATGCGGCCCAGGCGCTGGCCAGCGCCCCCCACACCCTGAGCGGCTCGTTCGAGGTCGGCGGCCAGGAGCATTTCTACCTGGAAGGCCAGGTCGCCTATGCGCTGCCGCTGGAGCAGAACCAGTGGTGGGTCTATTCCAGCACCCAGCACCCCGGCGAAATCCAGCACTGGGTGGCGCATGCCCTGGGCCTCGCCAACCACGCGGTCAAGGTCGAATGCCGCCGCATGGGCGGCGCCTTTGGCGGCAAGGAAACGCAAAGCGGCCACATGGCGGTCTGGTCGGCGCTGGCGGCAAACAAGCTGCGCCGGCCCGTCAAGCTGCGCATGGACCGCGACGACGACTTCATGGTCACCGGCAAGCGCCACCCGTTTGCCTATGACTACACGGTGGGCTTCGACGACACGGGCCTCATCACCGGCCTCAAGCTCATGCTGGCGGCCAATTGCGGTTTTAGCGCGGACTTGAGCGGCCCTGTGGCTGACCGCGCTGTTTTTCACAGTGACAACGCTTACTTCCTGAGCGACGTCGAGATCGCGTCCTACCGCTGCAAGACCAACACCCAAAGCCATACCGCGTTTCGCGGCTTCGGTGGCCCGCAGGGCATGATCGTCATTGAGGCCATCATGGGCGACATCGCGCGCCAGCTGGGCCTGGACGCGCTGGATGTGCGCATGCGCAACCTCTACGGTGTGGAAGAGCGCAACATCACCCATTACCAGATGAAGGTGGAAGACAACATCCTTGAACCGCTGCTATCAAAACTGGAGCTGACTGCGCAATACCGGCGCCGGCGGGAGGCCATTTCGGCATGGAATGCGAGCAGCCCGGTGATCAAGCGCGGCATCGCCATCACGCCGGTGAAGTTCGGCATCTCTTTCACCGCGACCTTCTTCAACCAGGCCGGCGCGCTGGTCCATGTCTACACCGACGGCAGCGTGCAGGTGAACCACGGCGGCACCGAGATGGGCCAGGGCCTGAACACCAAGGTCGCGCAGATCGTGGCCGACGAACTGGGCGTGCCCTTCGAGCGCGTGCTGGCCACGGCCAGCTACACCAGCAAGATACCCAATGCCTCTGCCACTGCAGCCTCCAGCGGCACCGACCTCAACGGCCGCGCCGCCCAGTTTGCCGCGCGCCAGATACGCGAGCGCCTGGTGAAATATGTGGTTGACCACGAGGGCTGTGCCCCCGAGGCCGTGGTGATTCGCCAGGGCCAGGTCCACTCGCCCAAGGGAACGCAAAGCTTTGAGCAACTGGTCGACAAGGCCTACCACGCCCGCGTCCAGCTGTGGAGCGACGGCTTCTACAAGACGCCCAAGATCCACTACGACAAGCACACGCTGACGGGCCGGCCGTTTTATTACTTTTCCTACGGCGCGGCCTGCTCCGAAGTCGCCATCGACACGCTGACCGGCGAGAGCCGCGTGCTCAAGGTCGACATCCTGCACGATGTTGGCACCTCCATCAACCCGGCGATCGACATCGGGCAGATCGAAGGCGGTTTTGTGCAAGGCATGGGCTGGCTGACCACCGAGCAGCTGGTGTGGAACGACAAGGGTTACCTCAGCACCCACGCGCCAAGCACCTACAAGATTCCGGCCACCGGCGACGTGCCCGAACACTTCAAGGTAGCCCTCTGGCCCGAGCCGAATCGCGAAGACAACGTGTTCGGCAGCAAGGCCGTCGGCGAGCCGCCGCTGATGCTGGCGATCAGTGTGCTGGAAGCGCTGAAGGATGCTGTGGCGGCAGCGCGGCCGGGAGTGGTGCGGCTGGATGCGCCGGCCACGGCCGAGAACCTGTTGAAGTCACTGAAGGTGTGAGGCGTCGATAGCATCGGTCCATACCGATTCTGCCCGTTCTTGGTTAACTGGGGGCGTTCGCGACGGTCAAGTTCCTATCCTCAGCGGCCATTCGCCGAAGGCTCACACCGGTTACAAGCCGTCTTTGGATGGTGTCGCTCATTGCCGACGTCGAAGTGCCCTTTCGACACCCAGGTTGAACGACTCAAGGACCTCGCGTGACGGTTTGCCTGGCCGTCATCGAACTTGATTTGGTTCACTACACAGCGTAGAATTTTGTCTCCCTTGCCGCCTTGAGCCGCGGCGACAAGTCCGTGTTCGTGTGGCTTCTTCAACGGAGGTTCGTATGAGCTATCACCTGGAAGGTCGCCTGCTTGAGGTTTGCAACTGCAACGTCCTGTGCCCCTGCTGGATTGGCGAGGACCCGGACAACGGCACCTGCGACACCATCATCGCGTGGCGCATAGACAAGGGAACGGTCGATGGCGTCGACGTGGGCGGCAACACCGTCGCGGCCGTGGCCCATGTGCCCGGCAATATCCTGGAAGGCAACTGGAGGGCCGCGATCTTTGTCGACGACCAGGCCTCCAAGGCACAGGAAGAGGCGCTGCTGAAGGTCTACACCGGCCAGGCCGGCGGGCCGGTCGCCGATCTGGCCAAGCTCATCGGCGAGGTCGTGTCGGTGGAGCGGGCGCCGATCCAGTTCACGGTCGTCGACGGCAAAGGCATCCTCGAGATCGGCACGAACTACTATGCCGAGCTCGAGCCCTACTATGAACAGGCCGAGGCCCTCTATCGGGTGCATGGCGCGCCGGACAATGACGCGACCGAGCCACCGCGCGCCCACCCCTTTCCCTATCCGCCGCCGCCTTACGAGCCCCTGGTCGCGACGCTCGCCAAGCGGCTGGCCGCCAGCGGCGCCAGGATCACCCCAATCCCGCGCGCCATCGACAGCCGGGGCGGGGAGGGCAAGTGCGTCCTGTGTACCGGCTGCGACGCCTATTTCTGCCAGGTCGACGGCAAGATGGACACCGAGATCGCCGCCATCCGGCCGGC
>NZ_JANOAL010000257.1:0-3856 GCF_031411155.1 Polaromonas sp.
CGGTTCTGCGTGTCGACACGAATCGCCACCCTGATCTGCGCACCGTTGTCCAGCGGCAGCGTAAACTCACCGTCTTTCAGGCGCGTGATGACGCGGCGCACCGACTCTTCGGCGTTGTCCTGCACATGGCGCATGTAGGCCAGCACCACGCCCAGGCTGAAGTGCCCGACCATCTTGCGCAGTTCCTGCACGCCTTTTTCGTTGGCGGCGATCTGCGCCTTCAGGTCGGCCATGTTCTGCTGCGGGTTGCGTGAAGGGTATTGACCGCTTTTGAGCAGCGCCATCATCCCGGCCTCGCGCAGCACACCGCGATCGACCAATTTGACGTTGTTGATCTGCACGCCCTCTTCTTCGATGCGCGTGGAAAACGGCGGCATCGAGCCCGGCGTGATGCCGCCAATGTCGGCATGGTGGCCGCGACTGCCGACGTAAAACGTGGGCTGGGTCTCGATGCCCAGATACACCGGGGTGATGACCGTGATGTCGGGCAGATGCGTGCCGCCATGGTAGGGGTCGTTCAGCACATAGACATCGCCCGGCTGCATGCTGCCGGCGTTCTCGCGGATCACGGTCTTGATGCTCTCGCCCATGGAGCCCAGGTGCACCGGCATGTGCGGCGCGTTGGCAATCAGGTTGCCTTCGGTGTCAAACAGCGCGCAGCTGAAGTCCAGCCGCTCCTTGATGTTGACCGAGTAGGCGGTGTTCTGCAGCTGTAGGCCCATCTGTTCGGCAATATTCATGAACAGGTTGTTGAACACTTCCAGCAGCACCGGGTCCACGCTCGTTCCTGCTGCAAATTTGATATCACGCGGTGCCCGTCGTTCAAGGACAAGGTGATCAAATGCTGTTAAATTCGCCTCCCAGCCCGGCTCCACCACGGTGGTGGCGTTTTTCTCGGCAATGATGGCCGGCCCCTTGACGATGTCGCCCGGCTGCAGGTCTTCACGCACCACCAGCGCCGCTTCAATCCACTGGCTGCCCGAGTACATGCGCACGCCATCCTTCACTTCCGGGCGGCGCGGCACCTCGCGCGGCGCGTGCAGCGCCTGGCGCGGTTCGGCCGGCGCGTCGCCAGCCACCACGGCTTCTACCGACACGGCTTCAACAATCAAGGCTTTGCCCTGCATCAGGAAGGAAAAGCGCTGGCGGTAAGCAGCCTCGAAACCGGCCGTGATCCTCTCAAGGCTGCCAAAAGGCACGATCAGCGCGGCGTCGCTGCCTTCGTAGCGCACATGCACGCGCCGGTGCGTCTTGATCAGGCCGGTGCTGAGCTGCTGGCGCTGCAGCTCGGCTTCAGCGGTGGCCGCCAGCACATCCATCCTGGACGCGACTTCGGGCAACGCCGCCGCGGAAAGCTTCAGCTCCACCGCCTGCTCGCGAATCACGTTCTGGTCGGCCAGGCCCATGCCATAGGCGCTGAGCACGCCGGCCAGCGGGTGCACAAACACCCGCGTCATGCCCAGCGCATCGGCCACCAGGCAGGCATGCTGGCCACCGGCGCCGCCAAAGCATTGCAGCGTGTAGCGCGTCACGTCATAGCCGCGCGCCACCGAAATTTTCTTGATGGCGTTGGCCATCTGCTGCACCGCGATGTGAACAAAGCCTTCTGCCACGTCCTCGGCGCTGCGCCCGGTCTGCCGGGCCAGTTCATTGAATCCGGCCTGAACCGCCGCGGAGCTGAGTGGCTCATTGGCGTTGGGGCCAAACACGCTGGGAAAGAAGCCGGGCTGAATCTTGCCCAGCATCACATTGGCATCGGTCACCGCCAGCGGCCCGCCGCGCCGGTAGCTGGCGGGGCCGGGGTTGGCGCCGGCGCTTTGCGGCCCGACGCGAAAACGTTCACCGTCAAATTTCAGAATCGAGCCGCCGCCCGCCGCCACGGTGTGAATGCTCATCATGGGCGCGCGCATGCGCACGCCGGCCACCTGGGTTTCAAACTCGCGCTCGAACTCGCCCGCGTAGTGCGACACGTCGGTCGAGGTGCCACCCATGTCAAAGCCGATGACCTTGTCGATGCCGGCAATGGCGGCGGTGCGCGCCATGCCGACAATGCCGCCGGCCGGGCCGCTCAGAATCGCATCCTTGCCCTGAAACATATGGGCGTCGGTCAGGCCACCGGAAGACTGCATGAAAAACAGCTTGACCCCTGGCATCTCTGCGCCCACCTGCTCCACATAGCGGCGCAATATCGGCGACAGGTAGGCATCGACCACGGTGGTGTCGCCCCGGCTGACGAACTTCATCATCGGGCTGGTCTCGTGCGAGGTACTGATCTGGGTAAAGCCCACCTCCCGCGCAATCCGGCTGGCGGCTTTCTCATGGGCGGTGTAGCGGTAACCGTGCATGAAAACTATCGCAAGGCTTCGCAGCCCTTGCTGGTAGTGCGCAGTCAGCTCCTTTTTTAATAGCTCTTCATCGAGCGCCTGCAGCACCTCGCCCTGGGCGCCGACACGTTCCTGGGCCTGCACCACGGCGCTGTACAGCAGCTCGGGCAGCACGATGTGGCGGTCAAACAGGCGCGGCCGGTTCTGGTAGGCAATGCGCAGCGCATCGCGAAAACCCTGCGTCGTCACCAGCAGCGTCGGCTCGCCCTTGCGCTCCAGCAGCGCGTTGGTTGCCACCGTGGTGCCCATTTTCACGCTATCCACCTGCTGCGCATCAATCGGCTCACCGGCTTGAAGCCCGAGCAGATGGCGAATGCCGGCGACCGCCGCATCAGGGTACTGCTCGGGGTTTTCAGACAGCAGCTTGTGCGTGACCAGCGTGCCGTCGGGCTTTTTGGCCACAATGTCGGTGAAGGTGCCGCCGCGGTCTACCCAGAACTGCCAGCGCTTGGTATCTTGTTCCATACATCCCTGTCGTAGTGAGTGCTCAGGCGGTGCCTTGCAAGAATTCCCATCATGCCGCATCGCGCCATGCCTCAGAATTGTAGAGAAGCAAGCCGTCTTTTGGCGGGCAGAAAACACCATGCACAGCACCCTTTTGCTTGACACCACCGTGCCGCGCACTCTTGACGGCTGGGTCAGCCGGTTCACGCAAGGCCCGTGGCGCGGCGCGGAGCTCGAAGGCTGGCTGTTTGAAGGGCGGGCAGCGCGCCGCATCGCCGAGCAGCGGCTGGCGGCGGCGGGCGTGCGCGCCAGACTGCGCAGCGCCTACAAGCCGCTGCTGCACTACTTTCTGGAGGAAATTGACGGCGGCACATTGACCGCCGCGCGCATCCACTACCCGGTTCACCCCAGCGCCTCGCCGCAGCGCTTTTTGCTCGAAGCCTATCCGCTGGCCAGCCTGCTGCCGCACTGCCGGTTTGAGTTTGCGCCCGGCAGCGACGCTCTGCACTACCAGCTGGCGCTGACGCTGCGCGATGGCCGGCAGTTGGCGGCCCGCGTGTTTGCGCCCAATCGCATCCATGTGGACCCGACTGGTGCCACCCTGCTCTCGCCCACCGGCTGGCTGCGTGCCACAGCAACGCAATTGGACGGCGCCGAGCAGACCGACTACGAGCTGGCCTTTGAGAAAATCGTGCACACCGTGAAGCAGCACCGCTGGCCGGCGCAGGCGCCGTATTTCGAGCGGCTGGACATCCGTGTGGACATGCCGGCCATCGAGCAGCCCCTGCCACTGGGCCATGAGTGCATCAGCAGCCTGGAAGCCCTGCACGAGGACATTTATTTTTCGCTGCTTGAGCTGTTCCAGCACCAATCCGGGCAGCCGCCCCATGACAGGCGCCTGCAGCCGGGGCAGATCGTGCCCGATGTGCGCGCCAGCGATACCGCGCCGCGCCTACGCATCAGCCTGAACCGCTTCGACGTGCGGGCGCAAGACCAGCGCGCCAGGCGCCACGTCCACCCCGCGACGC
>NZ_JANOAL010000258.1:0-2435 GCF_031411155.1 Polaromonas sp.
CGTGTCCGTGCAGGGCTATGAAATCCACCATGGCCAGACGGCCCCGCACACCGCCATGGCGGCCGCGGGCGACATCGCCTACGCTGTGATGCCTGACGGCCTGGCCTGGCAAAACGCGGCCGGCAATGTGCTGGGCCTGTACCTGCACGGCCTGTTTGAAGACCCGCGCGTGTTGCAGGCGCTTTTTGGCGCGGCCACGCCGACGCTCGATTCGGTGTTTGAGGGCCTGGCCGATTACATCGACCGGCATTTTGAAGCAGGTGTTTTGCCCTCGCTGATCGGCCGGTAGATCTGGAACTTATCCGGGCACGCGCTTCAGCGGCCCAAAGCAGGCCTTGAGAGACTCCTCCCTGCAGACAATCAACTGGTCTTGTCGGGGGCTGAACTGGATGTAGCGCGTGACGCTGTCTCCCGGGGCCTCGTGCAGGTCACCGGCGCAATCCGGCTTGCCGCTGGACTGCGTCACGGTTTCTACCAGCCGGTAAAAGCCCAGCAGGCTGGGTTTGGCGCTGATCTCATAGCCGGCCTGCGTCAGTTCATCACCACTGCTGAGCTGCCGGCTGCCATTGGCGCGGTACTGCCAGGTTTCCACGCAAGACTTGCCGGGCAGTGTCCAGGTCCAGCTTCCGGCCAGCGGGGTGGGCGGCCGGTGTCTGCGCAGCGGCCTCGCCGCAGAGCAGGGCGGCCAGCAGCAGAACCGGCGCCAATTGAAATGAACGGCTCTGGGTGAAACGGGGGCGTGGTGAAAACGTCATGACCTGATTATGAAGAAGCCCGTGCCGCGCTGACCTGCCGTAGCCGCCTCTGAAATGCATGAAATTCGGTCAAATCGGCCGCTAGCCCAATAACAATGCGTGCAAGTAGCTATCAAAATAATAGTAATCGATGCGCCCTCAAACGCGCAGCTGGCCCGCCAGCAGCACCGCCACATGAAGCGCTTCGCGCTGCGCACCGTCCCTGATCTGGTGGCGGCAACTGGTGCCGTCGGCCACCACGATGGCGTCGGGCTGCTGGCGCACGGCCGGCAACAGGCTGAGTTCGGCCATCTGCATCGACACTTCGTAGTGGCTGGCTTCGTAGCCGAAGCTGCCGGCCATGCCGCAGCAGCTCGATTCGATCAGCTCGGGCTGCGCGCCCGGAATCAGCTTGAGCACATCCAGGATGGGGCTGACCGCACCAAAAGCCTTCTGGTGGCAGTGGCCGTGGAGCAGGATGGCCTGGTCCGCAGGCTGCAGTTGGGCCTTCAGTTCCTCCAGCTTGCCGGCCGCCGCTTCGCGTGCCAGAAACTCTTCGAACAGCAGGGCATGCTGGCTGATGGTTTGCGCGGCTTGGCCCAGGCCCATGACCAGCATCTCGTCGCGCAGGGTCAGCAGGCAGGAGGGCTCCAGCCCGACGATGGCGATGCCTTGCTCGGCAAAGGGCAGCAGGGCGGCCACCAGTTCTTTGGCTTTGGCTTTGGCCTCATCGACCATGCCGCTGGCCAGGTAGGTGCGGCCGCAGCACAGCTGCTTGCCGTCTGCTACTGTTTTGCTAGCAATATGCACCGTATATCCGCCGGCCTGCAGTACTTTCAAGGCTGAACGGGCATTGCCCGACTCGAAATAGCCGTTGAAGGTGTCAACAAACAGCACCACCGGCTTGCTGGCGGCCAGCACCTCGTCGCGGGTAGCGCTGACGGGCGTGGCGTTGAAGAAGGTTTTGCTCTGCCACTGCGGCAGCGTGCGCCCGGCCGACAAGCCCAGCAGCTTTTCGCTCAAGGCGGCCAGGCCCGGAATCCTGTCGCGCAAATTGAGCAGCGGCGCCAGGCGGCTGGCCCAGGGCGCGTAGTCGGGCAGGTAGGCCACCAGCTTGTCTTTCAGCGTGTAGCCGTGTTTGGCCTTGTAGTGGTGCAAAAACTCCACCTTCATCTTGGCCATGTCCACGCCGGTCGGGCAGTCGCGCTTGCAGCCCTTGCAGCCCACGCACAGCTCCAGCGCGTCTTTCACGGCCTCGCTGGTGAATGCGTCCTCAGCTTTCATGCCTTCCAATTGACCGGAAAGTGCCAGGCGTAAGGTGTTGGCCCGGCCGCGCGTCAAATGCTTTTCGTCACGCGTCACGCGGTAGCTGGGGCACATGGTGCCGGCATCAAATTTGCGGCAATGGCCGTTGTTGTTGCACATCTCCACGGCCTTGGCCAAGCCCTGCGCCGCATCGCCACCGCTGCCCGGCGCGCTGGTTTGCTCGGTCACCGGGTCGTTTTGCACATTCCAGGCGCTCCAGTCGAGCGCGGTCCGGATCGGAATCACCTTGTAGCCGGGCGGGAAACGCATCAGACGCGTGTCGTCCATTTTGGGCGGATTGATGATGCGGTTGGGGCTGAGCAGGTTGAGCGGATCGAGATGGTTCTTGATCTGCGCAAACGCCTCGTTGATCCTGGGGCCGAACTGCCATTCCAC
>NZ_JANOAL010000259.1:0-10910 GCF_031411155.1 Polaromonas sp.
GGCCGGTGCGAAATGGTGTTGCCGGCGTCGTAGTTCAGGCCGACCCTCGGGTGGCCGATGCCGGCCAGCAGGGCGGGACCGTCGGCGGCGGTATTGAGCAGGTTGTCGGAGCCGTCGCCCGGGTTTTCCAGGCCGATCCACAGGTCCAGCTGCTCGGCGTGGCGCGCCAGCAGTTCGATGTTCTCGAAGAAGCGCTTTTCGTTGTTGCGGTGCGCGGCATTGGTGTTGATCACGCGGGCGCCGATGGCGCGCGCGAAATCCATCCGGCCCAAAAACACCTTGAGCGCGTCGGGCCGGCCCAGGTCGATGTGCGAGGAAAACGCATGGCAGCGCAGGCCATGCTCGCGCAGCCAGGAGGCGTACTGGCGCGCCTTGTCGGGCGTGAAGGCGGTTTCGTCGAAGGGCTCGGTGTAGCCGACGATGAAGGCCGGCTCGACGTGCGTGGCGCCGATCGAGGCCAGACTTTCGAGCACGCGCGGGAACTCGTAGCCGTCGTAGGGCGCGGCCGAGATCGAGACGATGCGCTCGCCGGGCGTGCCGTCGCGGGTGGGGAGGGAAGGAGTCATGCTGGCCTTTTCAGTGGAGGGTCAGCCAGGGCAGGTAGGCAAAGCCGAGCAGCAGGCCGATGGCGACAGCGTAGAAGGGGATGAGCTCGACCACCACATCGCCGATGCGCACCTTGGCGATGGTGCTGGTGATGAAGAGCGTCGTGCCGATCGGCGGGTGGTACAGCCCGATCGAGAGGTTCACGATCATCATGATGCCCAGCTGCACCGTGTCCATGCCGACGGCCGCCGCCAGCGGAACGAACATTGGCGTGAGCAGCAGCACGGCGGCCGGCAGGTCGATGAACATGCCGGTGGCCAGCATGATCAGGTTCATCGCCAGGATGATCAGCCACGGCGACTGCAGCGTGTCCTTGGCAAAACGCGTGAACTCCGCGGGCAATTGCTCATAGGTGACGATCCAGCCCACGATGCTCGAAGCCATGATGATGAGCAGCACCACGCCGGTGGAGATGCCCGCCTCGATGGCCGCGGCCCGGATCTTGGCGACGGTGAGGTCGCGGTAGACCAGGCCCGCCACGACGAGCGCGTACAGCGTGGACATCACGCTCACCTCGGTCGGCGTGGCGATGCCGAAGCGCAGGAAAACGATGATGAGCACCGGCATGGCGAGCGCCGGGCCGGTCTGTATGAGCTGGCGCCAGAATGCAGGCCACTCGAAGGGCGTGGTGTCGCGCGGGAAGTTGCGGCGCCGGCCCTGCACGTAGCACACGGCCATGAAGCCCGCGCACATCAAGAGGCCCGGCAAGATGCCCGCGACGAACAAGGCGCCGATCGAAGCGCCCGAGACCAGCGCGTAGACGATCATGGGAATCGACGGCGGGATCAGGATGTCGATGGTCGCCGCGGCCGCCAGCGTGCCGGCTGCGAACGGCGCCGGGTAGCCGAGCTTCTTGAGCCAGGGGATCAGCATCGAGCCGATGGCCGAGGCGTCGGCCACCGCCGAGCCCGAGACGCCGCCGAAGATGGTTGACGACAGCACGCCGACCTGCGCCGGGCCGCCATGGATGCGGCCGATCATCATCGACAGCAGCGTGACCAGGCTCTGCCCCAGCTTGCCGCTGACCATCAACGCGCCGGTCATCATGAAGAAGGGAATGGCGATGAGCGGAAAGCTCTGCGTCTGCGACAGCATCTGCTCGATTGCCAGGTGCACCGGCACGCGGTCGAGGATGAGCAGGCCGCCCACCGACGCGAGCACGAGGGCGTGCGCGATCGGAATGGACAGCAGCGCCCCGCCCACGAACAGAAGAATGATGAGTCCGGTCATGCCTGTGCTCCGGTGGTGATGGGTGGGGATGCGGGTTCGGGGCTGTCATCCAGCCAGAGGTTGGGCTGGCTGGTCCACACCTGGGGCAAGCGGCACAGGGTCACGATGGCCAGCAGCGCGAAGCCCAGCATCAGGCAGCCCACACTCACCGAGCCGGGCACCTGCAGGATGGGCGTGCGCTCGTCGGCAGCGATCTCCATCAGCGGCCAGGCCACGACGGCGAGCGAGGCGTACAGGCCCGCCACCACTAGCGACCCGGCCAGCAGCACCCAGCGGCGCATCGCGCCCAGGCGCTGGGTGAAGATGACGATGGCGATGTGCGAGCCATGTTGGGCCGCCAGCACCACGCCGGCCATGATGAGCCAGGGGAACATCAGCTCCGGCAACTCGGACGCCGAGGCCAGGCTGCTGCCCGCGACGTAGCGCAAGCCCACGTTGGCGCTCAGGATGAGGAACATCGAGCACAGCGTGACGTAGAGCACGCCACGACAGGCCATGCCGATCAGGTGGTCGATCACGCGGGCGATTCGCACGGCTGCCGAACCGTCCGGACCCTGCGTGGCCTGAAGGCCGGGCGATTGGGAAAAGCTCATGACTGGTTCAACCTCAACGGGTCGCCTGCACGACGCGCTTCACGAACTCGCCCGTGGGGCCGGCGCTCCACTTGTCATAGACGACGCGGGTAGCCTGCACGAAAGGTGCGCGGTCCACGGTGTCGATCTGCACGCCCTTGCCCCTGATCTCTGCCACCAGCGTTTCGTCGGCCTCCTTGGACAGCTTGCGCTGCATTTGCGTGGCCTCCGCCCCGGCGGCCATGAAAACCTTCTGGTCGGCTGCGCTCAGCTTGTCCCAGGAGCGCTTGCTCATGAGGAAGGGGGTTGACTCATACTTGTGGCCGGTCAGCGAGATGTACTTCTGCACCTCGTAGAGCTTGGCAGAGGCGATGTTGGCCAGCGGGTTCTCCTGGCCGTCCACCACACCTTGCTGCAGGGCCACGTAGAGCTCGGAGAACTTGATCTGCTGCGGGTCCGCGCCAAGGGCCTGCATGATGTCCACCGTGATGGCATCGGGCGGGGTGCGGACCTTCAGGCCCTTGACGTCGGCGGGCAACTTGATCGGACGTTTGCTGTTGGAGATATGGCGAATGCCGTTGTCCCAATAGCCCAGCACGACCATGCCCTTGGCTTCCGAACGCTTGGCCAGCTCTTGACCGAGGGGGCCGTCCAGCAATTGCCAGGCCTTGGTGATGTCCGAAAACAGGAAGGGCAAGCCCAACGCGCTGTACTCGGGAACCACGGTGGAGACCGCGCCCTGGCTGTTGGCCGACATGTCCAGTGTTCCCGAGCGGAGCGCTGTCACCATGGCTGAATCGTCCCCCAGCTGCGAGGAGTGGGCCACCTGAATCTCGATACGGCCGTTGGTGTTGGCCTTCACGGTCTCGGCGAACTTCATTGAGGCTTCGTGTCGCGGATTGCCGGGGGCGGCGCCGTGACCCAGGATCAACTTGATGGGGGTTTGGGCAAAGGTGGCGGAACCGGCCAGGGCCAGCGCGGCGACCAGTGCAGCGCGGCGAAGAAGGTTGAATCGTGTCATGTTGTCTCCGGATGTTGTCAGCGCAGCGATGCCGTGCTGCGAGCGGTTTTTTTGTTCAGAAATGGCGAACGCGGCGAGCCGGTCAATGGATCAGCATGCCGCCGTTGACGTCGAGCGTGATGCCGGTGCAGTAGCCCGACAAATCGCTGGCCAGGAACACCACGCAGCCGGCCACATCGTCGGGCGCGCCGATGTAGCCCAGCGGAATGCCGTCCAGGATGGACTGGCGCTTGTCCTCGGGAATCTTGCCCTTGTTGATGTCGGTGGCGATCAAACCGGGGGTGACGCAATTCACCCGGATGCCCTCGCCCCCGTACTCGCGCGCCATGGCACGCGCCAGGCCGAGCACACCGGCCTTGGCGGCCGAATAGTGCGGGCCGCCCAGAATGCCGCCGCCGCGCTGCGCCGAGACCGAAGAGATGCAGACAATGGAGCCGCTCTTCTGGGTTTGCATCGTCGGCAGAACCGCCTGCGAGGCGATCAGCGTGCCGCGCAGACTGACATCCAGCACGGCATCGTAGTCCTGCGCCGTGATGTCCAGCGTCTTGCGCGGCTGGGTGATGCCGGCGTTGTTAACCAGCACGTCAATCCGGCCCTTGGCGCGCAGCACCTCGGCCACGGCCTCGTCGCACGAGGGCTTGTTGGTGACGTCGGCCACCAGCCCCATGTGCTGCGGCCCGAGCCGGGCAGCGGCAGCGGCAGGCTCTGCCGCTGCGAGGTCGAGAATGACGATGGTGGCGCCCTGGGCGGCCATCATGCGGGCGGTGGCAAATCCCAGGCCATTGGGGCCGGCGCCCCCGGTGACCAGGGCCACCTTGTCTTTAAGCAACATTTGCTGTCTCCTTGTTAATCTGCCGCGATTCTGGACAACAACATGCTTGCGCACAAACGATAGAATCTCATGCCCTGGTGAAAATCTGTCATGTTGCAGTGCAATATCACCTCCATCCTTCATGTTGCCTCCCCTTCCCTCTCTGGTGGCCTTTGAAGCCATTGCGCGCCGACGGAGCTTTTCGCTGGCCGCATCAGAGCTCCATCTGACGCCCTCGGCGGTGAGCCACCAGGTGGCGCGGCTGGAAGACTTTCTGGGGGTCAAGCTGTTTGAGCGTTCTTCGCGCGGCGTCAAGCTCAGCCCCGCCGGCGAGGCCTACCTGCAGCGCGTGGCGGGTGCTCTGGGCGCCATCGGAGCCGCCACCGACGACGTGCGTCAGGGCGTGCGCAATTCGCTTTATGTGCATGCCAGCCCGAGCTTCGCGAGCCTGTGGCTCATGCCGCGCATTGGCCAGTTCGCGCAGGCCTATCCAGGCGTGTCACTGTTTCTTTCAGCCTCGCACCTGCATTCGGACTTCGAACTCGGTCAGGTCGACATTGACATCCGCTACGGTGTGCCCGCCTGGCCGCAGCTCGTAGTGCAGCCGATATTCCGCGAAGCCATCATGCCGCTGGCGAGCCCGGCCTTCATTGAGCGGCACCAGATCCACACGCCGGCCGACCTGTTGCAGGTGCCGCTGATCCAGTCCACCGTGGGTGTGGTGCAGTGGGCCGACTGGTTTGCGCTGCACCACCCGTCGAAACGGCCGGAGCGGTTTGCGCTGCGCTTTGACCGCGCGTTGATGGCGCTCGACGCGGCGGTGCAGGGCCTGGGCGTGGCCCTGGAAAGCACGGTCATCGGAGACAGCTACCTCCAGGCCGGGCGGCTGCAGCCGGTGTTCGACCCGGCCTGGGCCATTTCGGTACAGGCGCATTTCGTGGTGTACCCGGAGCGCCACAGCTACCGCCCCGAGGTCGCCCAGTTTCTGGCCTGGCTACGGATGCAGGCGGGGGATCCAGCCGGACCGGCCAACCCGGCCGTCTGAGCGAAAATTCAAGAGCCCTATTGCAGCGCGCCCGCGACCACGTTGATGCTGAGCGCCAGGATCAGCATGTTGAAGCCAAAAGACAGCAGGCTGTGCACCAGCGTGAGCCGGCGCATGTCACGCGAGGTCACCTGCACGTCGGAGACCTGCGACGTCATGCCGACCACATGGGCGTGGTACAAAAAATCAAAATAGTCCGGATCGAGACCGCCCGGAAACAGCAGGCCCGCACCGTCGGGCTTGCTGCGTTTTTCTTCCTGGTAATAGCGGTGCGCATAGTGAAACGCAAACATCACATGAATGAAAAACCAGGAGCCGGCCAGCGCCGCCAGGGCCAGCACCAGATGCAGCGCATGCGCCAGGCCCGACATCGCGCGCACCTGACCCATCATCATCGTGATGGCCGCCACACAGGTCAGGGTGGCCAGCAGCATCAGCAAGAACAGCACCACGCTGGGCTCGTCCTGCGCCTGCGCGCGCTCACGGGTGCGCTTGGCATCAAACCCCACGCACAACCACCAGGCCAGCACCAGATAAACAGCAACGCCGGCGCACCAGCCCAGCAGGCCGCGAAACGGCCAGGTCATGGGAAGCGGCAGCGCCGCCGTGCCCAAGCCCGCCAGCAAGCCATACACCAGACGCTGCTCGCTAGTGGTTTCAGAAAGGTGTTTGCGCATGACGCCAATTGTGGGGCATGGGCACCAAGCGCGGCGGAGCGCATTTTGGCGCCGCCAAGTAAAAAGGGCTTGCTGCCATTTTCATAGCAGCAAGCCCTCATACTCACATAAATACTGGCGGAGCGGACGGGACTCGAACCCGCGACCCCCGGCGTGACAGGCCGGTATTCTAACCAACTGAACTACCACTCCTGGTAGCGATGACGTTTACTCTTTCGAGTCAAGTTGCCTGCCCTTTCGGACTGGCTGCGAACCCTTGCGGGCCTGCCGTCATCAACTTGCGCCTTGCACATCGCATTGCTGCGATGAATTCTTGGCGACCCCACGGGGATTCGAACCCCGGTACTCACCGTGAAAGGGTGATGTCCTAGGCCTCTAGACGATGGGGTCAAAGCCTTGGAACTTCCGTGGCAGTCTGGTTAGGGACTGCCCAAAAAACTCTCTCAAATTACTTCCCGACAAGAAGCTATGGTGGAGGTAAACGGGATCGAACCGATGACCTCTTGCATGCCATGCAAGCGCTCTCCCAGCTGAGCTATACCCCCGTCCTGTCCGTTGCGAGTTGCCTCACAACTGTCGAGCCTTGAATTATAGCCCGAAAAATTTGCGGTTTTCAAATTTTCAGTCGCGCAATCACATCTTCTTTTTTCATGAGTTCCAGAATCGCATCGAGCGAGGGCGTCTGCGATGTGCCCATCACCAGCACGCGCACCGGCATCGCCAGTTGCGGCATTTTCACACCGGTAGCCAGCAGCACCTGCTTGATGGCGGCGGCAATCGCGGCCTTGTTCCACTCGCAGCCGGCCAGCGCGCCGGCCAATTGCACCAGCGCCGGGCGCACCGCCTCGGTCACATGGGTACTCAGGTCTTCGCTGCTGGCCTGCCCGCCCGTCACCAGGCGCTGCAGCCAGCCGGCCAACTCGACCAGGGTGCTGCAGCGGTCCTTGAACAGGCCGCAGCCACGCACCAACCTCGCCTCGTCCAGCCCGGTCACGCCCAAGCCGGCAAGAAATGGCGCCACCGCCAAAGCCAGTTTCTCATCGGTCATGGCCTTGAGGTGCTGGGCATTGACCCAGCGCAGCTTGGCCTCGTCGAACTGCGCGGCGCTCTTGCCGAGGTGGTCGAGATTGAACCAGGCGACGAACTGCTCGCGGCTGAAAATTTCGTCGTCGCCATGGCTCCAGCCCAGGCGCGCCAGGTAGTTGACCATGGCGTCGGGCAGGTAGCCTTCGGCGGCGTACTGCGTCACCGGCTTGGCGCCATTGCGCTTGCTCATCTTCTCGCCCTGCTCATTGAGCACGGTGGGCAAGTGCGCATAGACCGGCACCTCCTTGCCAAGGGCGCGCAAGATATTGATCTGTCGCGGTGTGTTGTTGACATGGTCGTCGCCGCGGATCACATGCGTGATCGCCATGTCCATGTCGTCGACCACGACGCAGAAGTTGTAGGTGGGCGTGCCGTCGGGCCGGGCGATCACGAGGTCATCGAGTTCGTCGTTGCTGATCTCGATGCGGCCCTTGACCTTGTCGTCCCAGACCACGGCGCCGCCCTGCGGATTCTTGAAGCGCAGCACCGGCTGCACGCCCTCAGGAACCGGCGGCAGGGTCTTGCCCGGCTCGGGCCGCCAGGTGCCGTCATAGCGCGGCTTTTCCTTGGCCGCCATCTGCTTTTCACGCAGCGCATCGAGAGCTTGCACACTCATGTAGCAGGGGTAGACATGGCCGGCGGCCTGCAGCTCGGCCAGCACCGCCTTGTAGCGGTCCATGCGCTGCATTTGAAAGAACGGGCCCTCGTCGTGGTCCAGCCCGAGCCAGCGCATGCCCGCGATGATCACATCGACCGCGGCCTGGCTGGACCGCTCGACATCGGTGTCTTCGATGCGCAAAATGAAATCGCCGCCGGTGGCGCGCGCAAAGGCCCAGGGGTAGAGCGCCGAGCGGATGTTGCCGAGGTGAATGAAGCCGGTCGGTGACGGCGCGAAACGGGTTCTTGTTTTGTGCGTCATTTCAAGCTGTCCAGACCGCGCGCCAGGTCGGCTTTCAGGTCGTCGATGTATTCAAGGCCCACGGCCACGCGAAGCAGGCCCTGGCCAATGCCCGCTGCCTGGCGCTGCACTTCGGTCAGGCGCCCGTGCGAGGTGGTGGACGGATGGGTGATGGTGGTTTTGGTGTCGCCGAGATTGGCCGTGATGCTGCAGACCTGGGTGCTGTCAATCACGTGGAAGGCATTCTTGCGGGCGCTGTCCGCATCGCTGCCCCTGAGGTCAAACGACACGACGGCGCCGCCGCAGCCTTGCCCGTTCAGGGTTTGCTGGCGCATGGCCAGCGCATGTTGGGGGTGCGATGCCAGGCCGGGATAATAGACGCGGGCCACGCCCGGCTGCGCCTCCAGCCAGGTCGCCAGTGCCAGCGCGCTGGCGCTTTGCGCCTGCATGCGGATGGACAGTGTCTCGAGGCCCTTCAGGACCACCCAGGCATTGAAAGGCGACAGCGTCATGCCGGCGCTGCGCATGATGGGCACGAGTTTGTCGTCGATGAGTTTTTTCGGCCCGCAGATGGCGCCCGCAATCACCCGGCCCTGGCCGTCCAGGTACTTGGTGCCCGAATGAATGATCAGATCGGCACCGAGCTTGACGGGCTGCTGCAGCGCCGGCGAGCAAAAGCAGTTGTCCACCGCCAGCAAGGCACCCGCCGCATGGGCAATATCGGCCAGCGCACGGATGTCGCACACTTCGGTCAGCGGATTGGTCGGGGTTTCGGCAAACAGCAGTTTGGTGTTGGGCCTGACGGCGGCCTGCCACTGGGCCACGTCGGTTTGCGAGACAAAGCTGCTTTCCACACCGAACTTGCCAAACTCGCTGCCGATCAGCTTGATGGTGGAGCCGAACACCGACTGCGAGCAGATCACATGGTCGCCGCTTTTGAGCAGGCCCATGCACATCAGCAAGATCGCCGCCATGCCGCTGGAGGTGCCGATGCAGGCCTCGGTGCCTTCCATCGCGGCCAGGCGCTGCTCCATGCTGGTCACGGTCGGGTTGGTGAAGCGGGAATAGATATAACCCTCTTCCTCGTTGGCGAAGCGCCGCGCGGCCGTGGCGGCATCGGGCTGCACAAAGCTGCTGGTCAGGTACAGTGCTTCGGAGTTTTCGCCGTACTGGCTTTTATCGACGGCGGCGCGCACGGCCAGCGTGTCGCGGTGCAGGTTGTCGGGTAATTTTTTCGGGTCCACGTTCAAGCCTCCTGCGGATTGGGCAGCGCCAGGCGCGACACGTCAACGTCGCTGTCATCGCCAATTTTTTCAGCCGTGTCGGCGCGGCTCGAATTCATCGCGGCAATGGTTTCCGCGGTCACGTCACCGGTGATGTAGACGCCGTCAAAGCAGGACGCATCAAAGCCATCGAGCTTGGGGTTGAGCGAGCCAATGGCGCGGCGCATGCCTTCCACGTCCTGGTAAATCAGCGCGTCGCAGCCAATCACCTGGCGAATTTCCTCGATCGTGCGGTCATGCGCCACCAGTTCGCCGGGGGTCGGCATGTCAATACCGTAGACATTGGGAAAGCGCACCGGCGGCGCGGCGCTGGCCAGGTAGACCTTGCGCGCGCCGGCGTCGCGCGCCATCTGCACGATCTCGCGGCTGGTGGTGCCGCGCACGATGGAATCGTCGACCAGCAGCACATTGCGGCCCTTGAACTCGCTGGCAATCACATTGAGCTTTTGCCGCACCGATTTCTTGCGCACGCCCTGCCCCGGCATGATGAAAGTGCGGCCCACATAGCGGTTTTTGACAAATCCCTCGCGGTAGGGAATGCCCAGCAGATGCGCCAGTTGGGTGGCGCTGGGACGGCTGGATTCGGGAATCGGAATGACGACGTCAATCTGGTTGGGCGGCACCGTGGAAACGACGCGCTTGGCCAGCGTCTCGCCCAGGTTCAGCCGCGCCTGGTAGACCGAGATGCCGTCAAGCACCGAGTCGGGCCGCGCCAGATAAACAAACTCAAAAATGCAGGGCTTGAGCTGCGGGTTGGCGGCGCACTGCTCGGCATGCACCGTGCCGTCCAGGTCGACAAACACGGCTTCGCCCGGTGCAATGTCACGTTCGAACTGGTGCAGCGTGCCTTCCAGCGCCACCGATTCGCTGGCCACCATCACGGTGTGGCCGGCTTCGTTCTGGCCGCGGCCAATACACAGCGGCCGGATGCCAAACGGGTCGCGAAAGGCCAGCAGGCCGTGGCCGGCAATCAGCGCCACCACGGCGTAAGAGCCCTTGATGCGCTGCTGCACACCGCGCACGGCGGCAAACACATCGGCCGGCTTCAGCGTCAGACCGCGCGTGGTTTTTTCGAGCTCATGGGCCAGCACGTTGAGCAGCACTTCGGAGTCGCTGTCGGTGTTGATATGGCGGTGATCGGTGGTGAACAGCTCGGCCTTGAGTTCGGCCGCATTGGTCAGGTTGCCGTTGTGCGACAGCACCAGGCCAAACGGCGCGTTGACGTAAAACGGCTGCGCCTCGTCCTCGCTGTAGGCATTGCCGGCCGTCGGGTAGCGCACCTGGCCCAGGCCCACCGTGCCCCGCAACGCGCGCATGTTGCGGGTGCGAAACACGTCACGCACCATGCCCTTGGCCTTGTGCATGAAAAACTTGTGCCCCAGCTGGGTGACGATGCCCGCCGCATCCTGGCCACGGTGCTGCAGCAGCAGCAGCCCGTCATAGATCAGCTGATTGACCGGGGCTTTGCTGACGACGCCGACTATTCCGCACATGGTGTTTGACTCACTGTTGATTCACTGAAAACTCTTGAAAACCGCTTAACTTTGCCTGCAATTGACTCGCTGGATCAACCCAGATACTGACCAAATCGTTCCGGAAGCGCCGGCTTCAAGCCCTTGAGGATGGCTGTCAGCGCCGGGGCGCCTTTGGATTCGACCCACCAGTCGCTCGTCTTGAATGC
>NZ_JANOAL010000260.1:0-17433 GCF_031411155.1 Polaromonas sp.
GGCGTCACGCTCGACTTCATCAGCGACCAGGGCCACTTCCCGGTGATGCACTATGCCTTTCTGGTCAGCGAGGACGAGTTCGACCAGATCTTCGGCCGCATCCGCGAGCGTGGGCTGAGCTACTGGGCCGATCCCGGCCAGCGAAAACCCGGTGAGATCAACCACGGCGATGGCGGCCGCGGCGTCTACTGGGACGACCCGAGCGGCCACCGGCTGGAGATCCTGACCCGCCCGTACGGCAGTGGCGGCGGCGGCTGAGCCCAGCCTCAGCCGGACTCGGCGTCCTCGAGCAGCGAGAAGCGCACCGGAAAAATCTCCCGCGTCGATAGCGCACCGTCGGGGTCCTTCTCGACCAGCATCAGTTGCTGGGCATCGGGCAGTCCGGCCGGCAGCACCATCTTGCCGCCGGGTTTGAGCTGGTAGATCAGCGCGGCCGGGATCAGGTCGGGCGCGGCCGTGACCATCACCTTGTCGAACGGCGCGTGTTCGGGCCAGCCGTGGCTGCCGTCGCCTATGCGCAGCGCGACATTGGTGTGGCCCTGCCGGGCCAGCCGCTGCCTGGCCTGCAGCGCCAGTTCCTCGATGATTTCGATGCTGTAAACCTGCCTGGCCAGCGACGCCAGAATGGCCGTCTGGTAACCCAGCCCGGTGCCTATCTCCAGCACCCGGTCGGTCGGTTGCAGGGCCAGCAGATCGGTCATCACCGCGACGATGAAGGGCTGCGAGATGGTCTTGTCGAAGCCGCTGGGCAGGGGCCGGTCTTCATAGGCAAAGGGCCGCAGCTCAAGCAGCACGAACTCGTGGCGCGGCACCCTGGCCATGGCGTCCATGACCCGCGGGTCCAGCGCCGCTTTACCCAGCCACGCGCTGTCGGAAATCGTCTTGGCGGCGATGTCGGCGAGCATGCCCTGGCGCAGGGCCAAATAATCCGGTTCGGTCATGATTCCGCCTCAGGAAAGTGGCGCGGCATGACCATCCTACGCCCGCGCCCGGGGCGAGGGCAAGCCCTCTTGAGCCGACGGTGATGAAGCGGGGGGGCGGGCGGCTCAGCAAGCCGCCGTGCTGAGCAGCCCGCGCGACAGCAAGACCCGGTGATCGACCTTGATGCAGTGGTCCTGCACCACCAGCAGGCCGGCGGCTTCGGCCTTTTTGGCGGCGGCCGGGTGGCTGATGCCCAGCTGCATCCAGACCGCGCCGGCGCCTATGGCAATGGCCTCGTCGACGATGGGCGGAATGTCTTCGCTGTTGCGAAAGCAGTTCACCAGGTCGATTTTTTCGTGCTGCGCCGCTTCGCTGAGCGTGGCATAGGCTTTCTCGCCCAGCGCTTCAGTGATGTTGGGGTTGATCGGGATGATGCGGTAGCCCTGGTCCTGCATATAGCGCGACACGCCAAAGCTGGTGCGGTGCGGCTTGGCCGACAGCCCCACCACCGCGATGGTGCGGCTGTGCCTGAGGATGTGGGGCATGCGTTCGGCGGGGCTGGAGGGCGGTGGATTTTGCATGGGCAGGCTTTTCGGTGAGGGGTGGGCTCAGGCCTTGTACTGTACCGAGCAGCCGTAGGGCCGGGTCGATGCCACGCTCAGGGCCTTGCCGGCCAGTGCTTCATTCAGGCCCTGGCGCACATAGTTGGTCGCCAGCTTGATGTCGTCGACCCGGGCCGAGGCAATGCTGTCAATCGCCCCGGCGTACAGCAGCAGGCCCTGCGGGCTGATGATGTACATGTGCGGCGTGGTCTTGGCGCCGTAGAGGTGGCCGGTCTGGCCGGACTCGTCGATCAGCGTGGCCGTGGGCGCCGCCTGTTTTTCGCTCATCCAGCGGTCGACGCCGGCCGGCGCCAGGTATTCGCTGCTGGCGCTCTCGGTCGAGTTGATGGCCAGCCAGACCACGCCCCTGGCGGTGAATTCTTTCTGCAGCCGCTGCATGTTGCCCGCGCCGTTGCCGGTGTAGTGCTTGCGCACAAACGGGCAGCCGGTGTTGGTCCATTCCAGCACCACCAGCTTGCCCTTGAAGTCGCTGAGCTGGCGGACGGTGCCCGAGGTGTCGGGCGCCGAAAAACCGGGCGCGCGCAGGCCCACGGCGGCGCCGGCGGCCTGCGCCGGGCCGCTCAGTGCAACGACCCACGGGCTCAGCATCAAGGCGCCCGAAAATGCCCGCCGACCGAGCACGGGCGGCTGATGGCTTGAAGGGTCTGACATGGTTGAACTCCTCGAACGGGACATTAAAGTTTGGCCAGCTCGGCCCGCACATCCGCCACCGACAGCACCTCTGACAGCACCACGGGCGCGCGGCCGGGCTTGTAGATCACGTACACCGGCACGCCGCTGCGGCCCAGCTGGCTTAGCGCGGCGGTCACGGCCGGGTCGCGGCGGGTCCAGTCGGCGCGCAGCAGCGCCACTTTCTTGGCCTCCATGTCGGCCAGCACCTCGGCGTTGGTCAGCGTGGTTTTTTTGTTGTACTGGCAGGTCACGCACCAGGCCGCGGTGAAGTCGACAAACACGCTCTGGCCCTGGGCGGTGAGCTGGTCGACCCGGCCCGGCTCCCAGGCTTGCCAGCGGCCTGAAGCCGCCGTGATCGGCGCCGCGTCCAGCGGTTTAATGACATTCGGGCCGATAGCCCATAGCGCCAGCGCACCTAATGCTATCGAAAATGTAGCAATGGCGGTGCGCGAGGTGCCGCGCAGGGTGAAGGCCCAGAGCGTCAGCGCCATCAGCACCAGCAGTGCCAGCAGGGCGCCGGCGCCGTCAATGCCGCTTTGCTGGCCCAGCACCCAGACCAGCCAGGCCACCGTGGCAAACATCGGAAACGCCATCAGCTGCTTGAAGGTCAGCATCCAGGCGCCGGGACGCGGCAGGGCACGCGCCACCGCCGGGATGGCGCTGGCCGCCAGATAAGGCAGCGCCATGCCCAGGCCAATCGCGGCAAACACCGCCAGCGCCTGCGCCGCCGGCAGGCCCAGCGCATAGCCCAGCGAGGCGCCCATGAAGGGCGCGGTGCAGGGCGAGGCAATGGCCGTCACCAGCACGCCCGACAAAAAGGCATTGACCGTGGGGTTTTTCGCCTGCAGATTCGCCACCCGGCCCGGCAGGATGCTGCCAAATTCAAACAGGCCCGCCAGGTTCAGGCCCAGCAAGGTGAACAGCACCGCCAGCCCCGCCACCACCGCTGGGCTTTGCAGCTGAAAGCCCCAGCCGAGTTGCTCGCCCGCCGCGCGCAGCCCCAGAAACAGCGCGCCCAGCGCCAAGAACGACAACACCACCCCGGCGCTGTAGGCCAGGCCCGTGCGCACGCGCGTGGCCTGGTCCTTGACCTGCACAAAGCCCACCACCTTGATCGCCAGCACCGGAAACACGCAGGGCATCAGGTTCAACACCATGCCGCCCAGCAACGCGCCTAGCAAGGCGGCCAGCAGGCCCACCGGTGTCGTGGTCGAGGTACGGGTCTGCAGCGGTGTGGCGCCGGCGGCGGCATTGGCCTTGAGCGCCGCTTCCAGCGCGGGCGGCAGCGCCGCCACGGCGGCCACCGGGGGCCAGCTGCCCTTGACCGGCGCTTCGATGCGGTAGGCCGCGTCATGGAAGGACACCACCAGCGGCATGAGCGCCGGGCTTTCGGTGCGTTGCGCGGACAGCGGCAACTGCGCCGTCCACAGCGCGCCTTGGGGGCCTGGCTGCCAGGCCTGCTGCCAGGCGCCAGCGGGCTCGATCACGCTGCCGGTTTCGGGGAAGAACGCCAGGGTTTTGCCCTGCAGCGCGGCAGGCAGTCCGCCAAGGGTCACCTTGAGGGTCTTGCCGCTGACTTCAACCTGGCTGGCGCCCGGGGGCAGGGGCCTGGGCGCGGCATCAAACGCCGCCTGAAACGCCGCGCCGCTGGTGGCGGTGGAGCTTTTCACCGGAATCCGCAGGGTGAAATCGCCCTCTTGCGGTATGCATTCCTTGCGGCAAACCAGCCAGCTGGCCTTCAGCCCGATGTCGAGCTGCGCGCCGGCAAAGCCCTGCGGCACCGTCAGCGGCACCGGCAGCAGCACGGTGTTTTCGTAGCCATAGTTGGCCAGCGTGCCCACCGGTATCTTTTTCGGCGCGGGCCAGGCAATCTCGCCCGCCGTGATGCCGCCCGGCAATTGCCATTGCAGCAGCGTCGGCAGGCCCGAATCGCCCGAATTCTTCCAGTAGGTGTGCCACTCGGGCTGGTGCGCCAGCTGCAGGCCGACCCAGACCGGTTTGCCTGCTTCCACGCCCTCGGGCGCCCAGGCCAGCAGTTCGGCGCGTACCTGCTCGGTGGTGACGACCGGGCCTTTGGCAGGGGCAATGACGCTGGCGCTGCCCGCGCCGAGCCCATTGTTTTGGAGATTTTGAGCGCTGGCCCCCGTATACAGTGCGCAGGCAGCTATAAAAAACGCAGCAAACAGGGGGGCGAGCAGGGGACGCTTGAAATTCATGGTCAGGGTGTGAGCAGGCTGCGGGGGCAATAGTTCCAGATTGCCCTAAGGGTGCCATAAGGGCGGAGGCAACTCCGATAATAGGGCCATGCCGCGCACCGCCACCCGTCTCGCTTCTTCCATCGTTTTGGCGACCCTCAACGCCAAATACATCCACGCCTCGCTGGGCCTGCGTTACCTGCTGGCCAATATGGAATGGTGGCGTTGGCCTGCGCGAGCAGACGCAGCTGCGCGAGTTCGTCATCCAGCAGCGGCCCACGCAAACCTATTGATGTGTCCGAAATAACTTGACCACACAGTACGGTAGGCGGGTGGAGCTTTGTTCGCGGAAGATTCTTTGGCGAAACTTGTTGAATTCCGCTGAAGTCTGACCCGAGTTTTCCGTCGAATATTGACCCACACTCTTTGTGAGCAGATGGTGCTCACGATGTGGATAAGTTCTTGGTTTTCTCCTTTTTGGGTTGAGTCTGTGTGGATCTGCCTCAAAGTGCGCCGCTGTTTCCGCGATTTTGTTGCCTCGATTACCAGCCAGGTGGCCAGCTTCTCGGCGTACGGGTCGAGCTTGCTTGAGCTGACCCGCCTTGGGTACTTGGGCTCGCTCTCTTCCGACCGCAGGTGCTTCTTCACTGTGTTGCGAGCCAGGCCTCGACGGAATTCAACAGAACGATGATCCTGTCGATATCAAGAAGGATGCCATCGGAAAAGCCCCTACACACCTCGTCGAACAGGTGCTACGCCAATTCGGAGTTGTGATGACCTCGCCGAACTTTCTGGCGGCGCCCTTCATTGTGGCGACCACGGACCTCGTCTGCCTGCTGCTAGAGCGCGTGGCGCAGCGGCTCCGTACAGCTTTTGGTCCCGCGGACGCCCTTCCGGTTACTGTCCCAACAATAACCGTTCAATCTCCCCCGCCGCCTGTGCGACCGCCTGCTGCAGGGTTTGCAGATGGCTCTGCGAGGAGAAGCGCGTGCATGTTCCCGACAGCGAGAGGGCGCCGAGCAGTCTGTTTTGACCGGTAAAGACTGGAAACGCGACCGCCGCGAGTTCGGGATCGCGTTCTCCGATGCTCGTTTGCAGCAACTCGATGTTTGCCTCCGGGCGACCGGAGGCAAACATGCGGATCACTCGGCCGCTTGCACCGCGTTGGGTTGCCAGCGTGTCGCCCACATTCAAGACATGACTGACCGCGTGCTGGCCGGAAGCAACAGCCACGCACAGCCGTAGCTCTCCGTGCGGAACGAAAAAGCTTGCCGTTTCACCCGTTTTTTCAGCCCAACGCTCGAGTGTTGGCTGGACTACCGGCGCGATGCCCTGAGTGGAGTTGCCGGTACGTTCCAACACCGCGATGGCTGGACCAAGGCGATAACGATCTTGCTCGTCCTTGAGTACGAATGAAAACAGGGCTAACGAGCGCAGGAGGCGCGAAGCCGTGGCCTTATCTAGATCGGTGGCGCGCGCGAGATCACTGAGTTTTTTTCCCTCGTCATATCGAAGCGCCATAAGCAGACGCAGACCCCGCTCAAGCGCGGTCACTCGAATCCCATCTTTTCCGACCGGTTCCATATTTGACATTCCCATTCCTTTAATTTATTATTGTTTCATTAGGCAATCATAATAATTCATCAGATGAAACACAACTCCTCTTTCAATTCTCAGCTTCCCCTTCAAGGTGTCAAGGTGCTTGATTTTGGGCACACGGTCATGGCGCCTACCTGCGGGCTGATCCTTGCCGATCTCGGCGCGCAAGTCGTTCGCATAGAAAGGGTGGAGGGTGACCCGACCCGTGGTTTGAAGGGATTTGGCTCGGGATTCTTTGGCTACCTGAACCGCAACAAAGAAAGTGTGGCCATCGATCTTAAGAGTCCACTTTCGCAATCAGTCATGTATCGGGCTTTCGAGTGGGCAGATGTCGTGATCGAGAACTTCGGCCCGGACGTGATGAATCGTCTCGGCTTTGGATATGAAGCGGCTCAGGCTGCGAACCCGAAACTTGTCTATTGCTCCATGAAGGGGTTCCTTCCCGGGCCGTATCAAGATCGGCCAGCGCTGGACGAAGTCGTACAGATGATGGGCGGCCTCGCTTACATGACTGGCCCCGTGGGTCAGCCAATCCGTGCAGGTGCGTCTGTCGTTGACATGGCCGGAGGAATGTTCGGAGCCATTGGCATCCTCGCCGCCCTTCGGGCAGCCGAGCAAAGCGGCCGCGGTGCCTTCGTCACGAGCGCACTGTACGAAACCACGGCATTCCTGGTGGGCCAACACATGGCCATGGCGCAGTTCGGCGATACGCCTGTTGTACCTATGCCAGCCAGAACGCAGGCTTGGTGCCTGTACGACCTCTGTCAATGCACGGATGGACAAGTCTTCATCGGTATCACGAGTGATGCTCAGTGGGAGCGCTTTTGCGCTTCGTTCAATCTTGAGGAGCTTCTTTGCGACCCGCGCCTTGGCAGCAATGCGGCGCGAGTCGACGCGCGGCCCTGGATGCTGGGCGTCCTGGCCAAAAGGTTTGGAGAGCTGACCGTAGCGGAAACGGAAGCGCGATGCTTGAAGGCCAAGGTTCCATTTGGTCCCGTGCGTACGCCCCTGGACCTCTTGGAAGACGAGCATCTGCTGGCAAACGGCTCGCTCCTGCAAGTCGCGGTGGGCGAAAAGGTCGCCACTGTTCCGGCCATGCCGTTTCGCATTGACGACCAAGCGCCGGAGGTTCGCATCCAGCCGCAGGAAATAGGAGCCCAGACGGAAAGGTACCTGGACGCGTGGGGATTGACACCTGGCGAAAGAGAAGAGCTTTTCACTAGCGGCGTGGTTGCCGGGCCGCGCTAACACCACTTACTACAAAGGAGACAAAACCATGCTTATCAATAGACGCAACCTGCTTGCAAGCTCTGCCTTCCTTTACGGCCTGCCCTCCTGGGCGGCCGACCCCTACCCCTCGAAGCCTGTCCGCTTCATGACACCAAACTCGGCAGGCTCGGGCGCCGACGGAATGACGCGGCGGCTGGCGGATCACCTCGGAAGGGCTTTGAGCATCCCGTTCTTCGTCGAAAACATCCCCGGCGCCGGCGGGGTTCTCGGCTCGGAAAACCTCGTGAAGTCAGACCCGGATGGATACACGCTCAGCCTGATCAGCTCCAACTATGTGGTGTTTCCCCACCTCTACAAGAAGCTGTCCTTCAACGCATTGAAAGACATCACGGCGGTCGCCGGCGTCGCCAAGACCCCCATGGTCCTGGTGACGCGGTCCGGTTTCGCCGCAAACACAGCGGCTGAGCTTCGGCAACTGGCGCAGCGCGAGCCGGAGAAGATCACCCTGGGGTCTTCGGGCAACGGCACCATCCTCCATCTCGCGGGAATGCTGATGCAGGAGCAGGGCAAGTTCAAGCTCACGCACGTCCCCTACAAGGGAGCGGGCCCGGTGGTGCCAGACCTCGTCAGCGGCATTGTCGATGTTGCGTTCTTTTCATACGCGAGCGTGGAAGGCCTGGTCAAGCAGGGGCGCCTGAAAGTGCTGGGCGTCAGCAGTGCGAAGCGCGTGCCTGAGCTCCCCGACGTGCCGGCCCTGGCCGAGACGTTCCCGGGGTGCGTGCTGGACGCCTGGTACGCGGTGGTCGGGCCCAAGGGCATGCCCAATGCCGTCGTCCAGAAGCTGAACAAAGCAATCACCGCGACGATCGAATCAGACGCCTTTAGAGGACAGATTCGCGCGGAGGGCGCGGTCCCGCTCCCCATGAGCCCGGATGCACTTCAGCAATTCCTGCGAGACGAATATGCCAAGCATGGAGAATTGGTAAGCCGCTCCGGCGCAGTCATCCAGTGAGCCGGCCGATGAGCGCCTCCAGCCTGTTCGAGAAGCTTTGGCGACAGCATCACATCGTGGACTTGCCCGGTGGCGAATCGCTGATCCACATCGACCGCCACCTGCTCTATGAAATCACGAGCCCCCAGGCGTTCGACGGGCTGGTCCAGGCGGGAAGGCGCGTGCGCAACGCGTCACTCACCTTTGCCACAACCGATCATTTGGTATCGACCGAACATGATCGATCGGACGAAACAGTGGAAGGCGGGGCTGAGCTGATTCGCGCCTTTCGCGCGAGCACCCGAACCCATGGCATCCGGCATTTCGATGTCAAGGATCCATGGCAGGGGATCGTCCACGTCATATCGCCCGAGCTTGGCCTCGTGCTACCGGGAAAGACCGTGGTGTGCGGGGACAGCCACACGGGAACGGTGGGCGCGCTGGGGGCCTGGGGCTGGGGGATAGGAACCTCAGCCGTCGAACAGGTGCTGGCGACGCAGACCCTCGCCATCCGCAAACCAAAAACGATGCGGATCACCTTGACGGGGGAACCCGCCGCCGGCGTCACGCCCAAAGACCTCATCCTCTACCTCATAGGGCAGATCGGAACGGCGGGCGCAACAGGTTACGCGCTGGAATTGGCAGGTCCAACCGTCGCCGCAATGCCCGTCGAGGGAAGGCTCACCATGTGTAACATGGGCGTCGAAGCAGGCGCGCGCACCACATTGATCGCGCCGGACCAGAAGACGCTGGCCTACCTGCGAGGGCGCCCGTACTCGCCCACAGGCGGTCTTTGGGACCAGGCCGTCCAGCACTGGCAAGGGCTTGCGTCCGACGAGGCGGCGCAGTTCGACACGGAGTTGCAGTTCAACGTGAATGCCGTCGCGCCGCAGATCACCTGGGGTACCAGCCCCGAACAGGTGATGCCTGTCGACCACCCGGTACCGAACCCAGGCGACATCGCGGACGGCAAGAAGCGCGAGGCCGCGGTTCGCGCGCTGCAATATATGGGCCTCACCCCGGGCGACCGCCTCCTGGGCCTCAAGATTGACGCTGTCTTCCTCGGGTCCTGCACCAACAGCCGCCTGTCAGACCTGGTGGCGGCTGCGGCCGTGGTCAAGGGCCGGCACGTGGCTCGCCATGTAAGGGCCATGGTGGTTCCCGGTTCAATGCTCGTGAAGAGCGAAGCGGAGGCGCTTGGCCTGCACCGTACATTCATCGACGCGGGATTCGAATGGCGCGAACCCGGCTGCTCGATGTGCGCCGCCGTCAACAGCGACAGAGTTTCGCCCGGCAGCCGCTGCGTCGCCACATCGAACCGGAACTTCGAGGGCCGGCAGGGCCCTGGCGCGCGCACCCACCTCGCGAGCCCGGCAACCGCGGCTGCGTCCGCACTGGCCGGCTGCATAGTCGATCCGAGGAATACCGAATCATGACGCCCTTTCTGCGCCTGCAAGGAATTGCCGCTCCGCTTCCCGTCGAGAACGTCGACACCGACGCGCTCATCGCCGTCCAGCACCTCTACACCCTGAAGAAAACGGGCTTGGGCAAGTTCCTGCTGCACCGGTGGCGCTACAACCAGGAGGGGCATGAGAACCCTGGCTTCGTGTTGAACCGCGCGGAATTCAGGAAGGCCTCCATCCTGGTCGCGCGAGCCAACTTCGGATGCGGCAGCTCGCGAGAACATGCGGTCTGGGCCTTGGCCGACTACGGGTTCAGGTGCGTGATCGCCCCAAGCTTCGCATCCATCCTGTATGAAAACTGTGTCAACAACGGCATCCTGCCCGTTGTGCTGCCGGCAGAGCGTGTTGAAGAGCTGCTGGCCCTGCTGGAGAACGGGACGGAAAAAACCGTGTCAGTCGAGCTGTCGTCGTGCCTTGTCACCTTTCCGGACGGCAGCATCACCGCTTTCACCATCAACCAGGCGCATCGCCAGGCGCTTCTCGAAGGCATAGACCCCATCGGCTTTGCGATGCGGCACCAGGAAGCCATCGCGAAGTTCCAGCATGACGACCGGCTGCTGAGGCCTTGGATCTGGGGCCCACAGGGCCGGGGAAACTAGCTCATGCAGATCACCATCACCGAGGTGGGGCCGCGTGACGGCATCCAGAGCGAAAGCCGGTTCATACCCACCAACGACAAGGTAAGCCTCATCGAGGCGATCTTCTCGGCGGGCATCCTGGCTGTGGAGGCCACTTCATTCGTGGCGCCCGCGGCGGTCCCTCAACTGGCTGATGCCGACGACCTCGTTGCCCGGATCCGGCGGCCGGCCGGCACGGTGCTGAGCGCGCTTGCCCCCAATGTGAGAGGAGTGCATAGGGCACGACGGGCGAAGGTGGACGAAATCGCCTGCTTTGTGTCGGCAAGCCCGACCCACAACAGCAAGAACCTGAACCGCAGTATTGATGAGTCCTTGCTGGCCATTGAGGAAGTCGTAGAGGTCGCCAGTGAGGGTGGACTCAAGGTTCGCGGTGCAATCGCGACCGCCTTCGGTTGTCCTTTTGAAGGCGATGTGAGCATTCAGTCCGTTGTGAACATCGCAAAGGCCCTAACCGGGTTGGGTGTCTCACGCATCACGCTTGGCGATACGACCGGCATGGCCACCCCCCGAATTGTGCTGGATGTGTGCACGGCCCTACGCGACGCCTTGCCCGAAGCAAGGCTCTCGCTGCACTTTCACAACACGCGAGGGCTCGGCCTGGTAAATGTCGCGGCCGGGCTGTCCCTGGGGATCACCGACTACGAGTCCTCACTCGGCGGTGTCGGAGGGTGCCCCTTCGCTCCTGGTGCGACCGGCAATGTCTGCACGGAAGACCTGGTTCATTTCCTGCACGAAGAGGGCCACAGCACCGGAGTCGACCTGGACCTTCTCATCCAGGCGTCGCTGCAGCTGGAAGCAATTCTGGGCCGCCAGTTGCCTGGGCAGGTCATGCGGGCCGGACCGCGGCTGCGTCTGCACAAGGCGGAAGGCGCACCGACCGCCCGGGCCGGGAGCGCCGCGCGGTGATCCGGCTGTACCACTGCATGAGCGCGCGTTCGTTCCGCGCGCTGTGGGCCCTGGAAGAACTGATGCTGCCCTTCGAGGTCATCATGCTGCCCTTTCCGCCGCGTGTGCACGACCGGACATTCCTGGATCTCAATCCGCTGGGAACAATCCCGCTCCTGGTGCACGGCAATACCCGGATGACCGAGTCCGCGGCAATATGCCAGTACCTGTGCTCGCTGTGCAGGCCCACACCAATGCAGGTCGAGCCGGGTGAGCCGGACTATGGCGACTATCTGAACATGCTGCATTTCGGTGAAGCCACGCTGACCTTCCCGCAGACACTGGTTCTTCGCTATTCCTTCTTCGAGCCTGAAGAAAAGCGCGTGCCTTCCGTCGCCGGCGACTACGCGAAATGGTTTCTGGCGCGCTTGCGGACCCTGGAGTCGCGCCTTGCTGAAGATGAATACCTTTGCGCCGGCCGGTTCACGGCCGCCGATATTTCCGTGGGGTACGCGCTCATGCTGGCCGAGTACCTTGGACTCGCGCCGAGGTTCACTGCCTCGGTTGCGGCTTACTGGCAGAGGCTTCAACGGCGTGACGCGTTCATCCGGGCGTTGAAGGTCCAGGATACGGCGGCGACTGCGCAAGGGATTTCATTGACGCCGGCGCCTCTTTCGGCGCACTGAGCGCCGGGCATGAACCGTACGTGAGCCGAAACGTGGGTCAAAAGATCTGAACAGAACAAGATCACAAGACAGCCTGCGGAAACAGTGGACTCCACGAAATCGCTGCTCAGCGACTTCGGGCCGAAACGCCCTTTGTCTACAGCGTGCGCGCCACGCTGCGCGACGAAGTCACCAAAATTGTTGAACACCTGGCCACAGTCGGCATCACGCGCCTAGGACTTTTTCACCACGATGGGCCTACCGCGGCGCCCTTGATTTCGGCCGTCGAAGAAATAGTGAAAAACAAGGGCGTGAAGCTGACGGTCAAGGGATCGTATGCGCCCGGCACAGCCAAAGTTTCCAACGCCGTGGTTGACGCGTTCATCAAAGCCGAACCGCAGGCGATCATTCTTGTCGCCAGCGGTGCGGCCGCAGCGGGCTTCGTCGAAAAATACCGCCTGGATGGAGGCACTGCGCAGTTGTTCGCGCACTCCGGCGCCGACATCGCGCAGATGTCCAAGCGCCTGAGCGAAGAGCACATGAAGGGCATGGCCATCACGCAGGTCACTCCCAACCCTTACAATATCTCGGTGAAGTTGAGCAGGGAGTTCAGCGATATCGTTGCCGCCACACCCAACCTGGAGGTACCGCCCAGCTACGCCATGATGGAAGGCTATATAGCCGGCTCCGTGATCGTGGAAGCCGTGCGCCGGATGGGCGCCAAGGCCTCGCGCGAAGGCTTCTCAAGCGCGCTTGAGAGCCTCGATAACGTGGACCTGGGCGGCTACAAGGTGAGCTACAAGCCAGGCAATCGATCCGGCTCCAGATTCGTAGAGCTGAGCATCGTGACCGAGGCTGGGCGCATACGCCAGTAGCCGGACGAATGCCGTCGGTCACTCCAGCTGCACGCCGATGCTTTTGATAAGGTTGCGGTTCATGACGGCGTCATGAGCAATCGCCGCTTTGAACTCTGCCCTTCCCTTCGGCACAATGACGATACCTTGCTTGTAAAGCTTTGAGCGCGCTTCTTCGGTCGCAGCAATAGCAAGCAGCTGCTTCTCAAGGGCCGCAATTTCAGCTTCCGGCATCCCTGTTCTACCGAGCAATCCGATCCAAGCACTGTACTCGTAGCCGGGAAAACCAGATTCTTCTACCGTCGGGACCTTGGGCAAGTCGGGCCAGCGATCTTTGGATGTCACTGCCAGACCGATGAGTTGCCCGGAGGCAACGAAAGGTTGGGCCGCCACGACGGAGATGACGCCCACCGGTAGCTGACCGCCTAGCAGATCAGTCGTGAGCGGTCCAGAGCCCTTGTACGGAATGTGTTGCATAGAGACCTTGGCGCGATCCTTCAACATCTCGGCTGCGAGATGCGCAGGATGGCCATTGCCGCCCGTGCCGAAGGAGATCGAGTTCGGCTTGGCACGGGCCGCGCTCAGCATGTCGCCCAATGTTTTGAAATTGGTCGAAGGATGCGCAACAATCACAAACCCCGTCACGCCGATCTGCGCGATCGGCGCGAACTCAGCGAGCTCATAGCCCGGCTTTTGGTACAGGGAAAGATTGATGGTGTGGTTGTTTGAAGTAACCAGCACGGTGCTGCCGTCTGGGTCGGACTTCGCCACCAGGGCGGCAGCGATATTGCCGCCGGCGCCTGGACGGTTGTCGACCATCACGGTCCTGCCTCCCAGCGTGGCCGGCAGCTTTTCAGCCAGCAGTCTGGCCACCGCGTCAACGCCGCCCCCTGGCGGATATGGAACGACCAGCCGAAGTGCTTTGGCGTTCTGCGAGAAGGCAGGCAGAGTGCACAACCCAAAGGCTGCAGCGGCCAATAGGGTACGGCGGCGAATCACAGGAGCTTGTCTCATCTAGGTATCCTTAAAGTAGTGGCGGATGTGCAGCCTGAGTATCCTGTTCGCTTTGAGCGTCCGCTATTCAATAGTTAGATACGCGGATCGAAACTGAAGATGGTGTACTGTCTGTGAATCACTCATCGAGCGCCACATGAACCTTCGTCAACTCAAGTATTTTGTCAAGATCGTCGAACAACGCAGCATGTCGCGGGCGTCGGTGGAACTCCATGTTGCTCAGTCGGCCCTCAGCCTGCAAATCTCGAGTCTTGAAACCCGCATGGGGCAAAAACTGTTGGTCAGAAGTTCGACCGGGGTTTCCCCGACCGTAGCCGGCCAAACCCTTTACAAACACGCGGTCGCCATCCTGCGCCAAGTGGAACGTGCCGCTCATGACGTGGAGCGATCGGCTGCCGACGTGAGCGGGTCCGCCTCGTTGGGCTTGCCAGTGGTCTTGCAAGACCTTCTTGCGATCGACCTTCTGGTGGCAGCGCGCACGCGACTGCCGCAGGTCAGGCTTCATTTGGCCGAGGGCATGAGCTACCTTCTGAAAGAGATGGTGCTGCAGGGCAGGCTTGACATGACCGTCACCTACCAGTTCGAGCCATCGCCAGGCATCGTAGAGCATCCCCTATTCAACGAGATGATTTATCTTGTTTCCCCAGTCAAGTCGGGAATCAAGCCGCGTGAAGGTGGGCTGTCAATCGCCGAGGTTGCGCAATATCCTTTGTTTCTGTCAAGTAGACAGACGGGGATGAGAAGACTCGTGCAAGCTGGACTGGCCGCCCACGGTGTCACCGTGCAAGCGCTTGCCGAAGTCGATTCCCTTCGAACGCTGCTTGACGCCGTTGAAACCGGCAACGCCCACACTATCCTGCCCGCATCCGCTCTGCAAAAGCACCTCAAGAGCCAGGCTAACTCCTCGGTGGTGATTAATTCATTGAACATTACCAGAAACGCTGTGCTGTGCACGTCCGAGCACCTCCCGCTGGGAGCGACGGCGACCGCCGTCTATGAGCTGTTGGAAAACCTGATTCAGCAGGCGTTGGAAGATGGGCGGTGGATCGGCATCCGTCCCGTCCCGGATGCGCCATCGACTTGAACGAAGAGGCTGTCTGCACATTGAATAGCGCCGTTGCGATGTGAGCCTTAGAGTGAGGCCTTCATCACTCAACCGGGCAACATTATGGAAGCAATCACCGTTTACTGGACAACTGGATGCTCCAGCTGCGTCAGAGTCAAGGAGTTTCTGACTGGCAAGGGAGTCCCCTACGAATCGGTCAACGTCGCCACCAATCCCGCTGCCATGAAATATCTGGCTTCCCTGGGGATCCGGTCCATTCCCGTGGTGGTGCGCGACCAGGAGTACACGTTCGCACAGTCGCTTGATGACGTCGCCAGGTTCGTGGGCATCGACCATGCCGCCACCTACCTGGCTCCCGAGGTGCTCATGGAGCGCTGGACGAAGATCATGGAGATCGCCAGGGATGCGATCTCGAGGATTCCTGACAATGCCCTGGACAAACTGCCGCAACCCCCGCGCGCCCGTACGGTCCGCGATGTGGCCTATCACATCTTTCAGGTGCCGGACGCGTATCTGCAGGTGGTGATCGACGGCCTGGAGGACTGGACGGTGGTCGCGAACATCGATGCGCCGCCGACCATCGACGTTGCCGGCATCCTCGCGTATGCTGACGACAAGAGGAAGCGGGTCGCCCAATGGTGGGACACCCTTGAAGACCGAAGCTGCAAGCAGCCACTGAAGATGTTCTATGGCGTGCATTCCATGCATTCCTTCCTGGAGCGCTCCGTCTGGCACACCGCCCAGCACACGCGACAAATCCTCTGGTGGTGCAAGGAAAACGGCATCCCCGTCGAACAACAGCTGACCGAGGAAATCCTGCAGGGGCTGCCGGTGCCCAAAGGCTTGTGGGAGTAAGCCCATGCACATCTACTCCAAACTGATCATCCTGGGCTCGGGACCTGCCGGTTGCACCGCCGCCATTTACGCGGCAAGAGCGAATCTCGCCCCAATGCTCATTACCGGCGACGTGCAGGGCGGCCAGCTGACGACTACCACGGATGTCGAGAACTGGCCAGCGGACGTGGAGGGCGTGCAGGGGCCCGAGCTGATGGAGCGCTTCATGCAGCACGCGGGACGCTTCAACACGCGCGTGGTGGCCGACCACATTGTGAACGTGGACCTGAAAAGCCGGCCCTTCGTTCTCAAGGGGGAGGCAGGCTCGTATACCTGCGACGCGCTGATCATCGCCACCGGCGCGTCGGCAAAGTACCTGGGCCTTCCTTCCGAGCAGGCCTTCCTCGGCCGCGGCGTTTCGGGTTGTGCGACCTGCGACGGATTCTTCTTCGTCGATCAGGATGTGTGCGTGGTGGGCGGTGGAAACACTGCCGTGGAAGAGGCGCTCTACCTTGCGAACATCGCGAAGAAGGTCACGCTGATCCACCGGCGTGACAAATTCCGCGCCGAGCCGATCCTCCTGGACCGCCTGCACAAGAAGATCAAAGAAGGGAAGATCGAACTGAAGGTCAACTGTGTTGTCGAACGGATCGTCGGTGGCGACGCAGGTGTCACCGGGGTCGAGGTGCGCGACCACGCACGGGGGGGCATCGAGCTCGTCCAAGTGCAAGGCTGCTTCATCGCGATCGGGCACCAGCCCAATACCGGCCTCTTCGATGGGCAGCTGACGATGGCCGACGGCTACATCCAGACCCGGTCGGGACTGGAAGGCTACGCAACCGCGACCAGTGTCCCCGGCGTATTCGCCGCAGGCGACGTTCAGGATCACATCTACCGGCAGGCCATCACGAGCGCGGGGAGCGGCTGCATGGCTGCGCTGGATGCTCAACGATTCCTGGATTCTTAGAGATGTATCAGCCTCAAGCAGCGAATAAGCTTGCCGAACTTCTGCGGGCCTCGTTGACTGAAGTGCTCGCTCCAGGGGATGCCTGCGGAAGGCAGCCGATCAAGGTGTCGCCGCGGACGATGCAACAGCTTCAATCCGCATTGCGCGTTTGCCGCTTCCACCGAGTTGCGTGGTCGCTCGAAAGCGACTTGAAGATAAATGAGGACGTTCGGACTGGCGAGATTGACGTCGTCCTGTCCTTGGCCTTGCTGCCGGAGTACAAGGTCTTGCGCAAAGCCATGGATTTAGATGGCCAGACACTGATGTAACTGAGCTGGCCGGCGGCAGTAGCCTTCTCCAACCGAGAAGATCTATATTGCTAGCTACGAAACCTTTGCCGACGTAGCCAACCGCCTGCCAAGGATCATTGAAGAGGTCGACAACGCCAGGCGCCTTCATTCGGCACCGGACTGCCGTCCACCCAACGAATTTGAATTGCAACTCGCTCAGGAGGCGGCTTAGTCCTGATGAGCCCCGTGGTCCAGTCGCAGGAGGGGCACTCCATAAAAGTGGGGATGCGGACAAAACCTTGGACTGGTTTATGCCGTAAATCCAAGGCTCTCTGGTATTCGATGGGACTGAGAGAGCCAAGAGAGATCTTGATCCGCTTCTCGTTGTACCAGCGGATGTATGAGTCTAGTATCTGAATGAACTGCTCAATGGTTGTGGTCTTCCAGTCCCGAGGATAGAACAGTTCCGTTTTCAGCCGTCCGAAGAAACCTTCGCATGCGGCGTTGTCAGGTGAACACCCCTTGCGCGACATCGAGCGAATCAATT
>NZ_JANOAL010000261.1:0-2298 GCF_031411155.1 Polaromonas sp.
CGCGCGATCAGGTCGATTTCAAGGTTGACGCGGGAGCCTTTGCCGAGCTGGCCCAGCGCCGTGCTCTGAACGGTATGCGGAATCAGGTTGATGCTGACCTCGCAGCCAGCGTCATCGTCAGCGCCGTCCGCCACATCAGTAACGCGGTTGACCGTCAGGCTCACGCCGTTGACGGTGATGGAGCCTTTGTAAGCCAGGTACCTGCCCAGCTCGCGCGGCGCGAGGACACGCAGCTCCCAGCTTTCGCCGACCTCGGCGAAATGCGTGACCCGGCCAATCCCATCGACATGGCCGGAAACTAGATGGCCGCCTAGCCGGTCATTGGCGCGCAGCGCTTTTTCGAGGTTGACGACGCCGGTATCAGCCAATCCGCTGGTCTTTGCCAGGGATTCAGCGGAAATATCAATGGAAAACCGGTTGTTGGCGCTGTCCAGCGCCGTGGCGGTCATGCAGGCGCCGTTGAGCGCAATGCTGTCGCCCAGCCCCACGTCGTCCAGGTAACCCGCAGGCGTTTCAATGATGAGGCGCTTGCCATGGTCTGAAGAGCTGCCCAGGCTATGGATAGCGACGATGCGCCCCATGCCGGTGATGATTCCGGTAAACATCAGGGTATTTTCGCAGAGATTGCGGCGGCGCCCGGGGCAGGCCGGCAAACTCAACGGCCAGGCGGGCCTAAAACTGGTCGCGGCCCTGTACCCTGGCCACAATGCGCAGGTCGGGCCCGACCATTTCGGTCGAGCGGAACTCCAGTGCCAGCGCCTGGGAAAGCTCGGTCAAAGGCCCAAAGCTGGCCATGCCAAAGCCCTGGCCCATCATTTTGGGGGCCAGGTAAACCACAAACTCATCCACCAGATCCTCACGGATGAAAGAGCCATTGAGTTTGTGGCCGGCTTCGATATGCAGTTCATTGACCTCGCGCCGGGCCAGGTCGCGCAGCATGGCGGCCAGGTCAACCTTGCCATGGGCGCCCGGCAGGTGGATCACGGTGGCGCCGCGCGCCTCCAGCGCCGCCTTTTTGGCGTCATTTTGCTCCGCGGCGTAGATATAGAGCGTGCGGCCCGCTATAAAAAGATGAGCATCGAGCGGCGTCTCAAGGCGGCTGTCCACCACCACCAGATGCGGCTGGCGCGGCGTGTCCACCAGCCGTACATCGAGGCGCGGGTTGTCTTCCAGCACCGTGCCAATACCGGTCAGCACAGCGCAAGAGCGCGCCCGCCAGGCGTGGCCATCGGCGCGGGCCGGCTTAGAGGTAATCCACTGGCTGGCGCCGTTGTCCAGCGCCGTGGTGCCGTCCAGCGAAGCGGCCATCTTCATCCTGACCCACGGGGTTTTGCGGATCATGCGGCTGAAAAACCCAATGTTGAGCTCACGCGATTCCGCCGCGCCTGGCCCAACCTCCACCTCGATCCCGGCCGCCCGCAGTCTTTCAAAGCCCTGGCCAGAGACCAGCGGATTAGGGTCGGCAATCGAGGCCACCACTTTTTTGATGCCGGCCGCGATCAGCGCATCGCAGCAAGGGCCGGTGCGGCCGTGGTGGGAGCAGGGTTCCAGCGTGACGTAGGCGGTTGCGCCGGCTACCGAATTTCCCCGGGCTGCTGCATCACGCAGGGCCATGATTTCGGCGTGAGGGCCACCGGCTGGTTGAGTATTCCCTTGACCTAATATCGTTCCGTCATCGTCGGCGAGGATGCAACCTACTCGGGGATTGGGCGAAGTGATTCGGAGTGAGTCCCGCGCCAATCCGATGGACAGGTCAATAAGTCGATCTTTGGCAAACACGGGCCAAGCCATCAATCGTTAACAGTCGCCGAGCAGTTGGTATCGGTGGCGCTTGTAGGCTTACAGGTACGCGCGCGGCCAGTTCTGGAAATTTTGATTCTGCGCGTCTGTGCAAATACTTCACTCCCGGAAACATCGTTGCGGGTTAAGTTGAAAGTGAGGTTTGGGGTCACACCGGCTTCGCCTTTTGTTGTGGCGTAACCAGAAGCGTCAAACATAATGTACGGCGCGATTGTGGTTGGGTCTGCAGTTCCGTTTCCCGTCACGATGACGTAGCTCGGCAATCGCCCCTGCACAAGTACAGTTTTATCAAGATTTTCGTCATATCTCCGCGTGGCATTATTTGCTCCAAGCGCGAACACGACCCAGCCGGTGTTCCAATCGGTTCCATTGCCTGTTGGCACCACCATCGCGCTCGTGCTCAGTTTCAAGGCCTCGCTTCGCGCCGCATTGATGGCTGCCAGCAAGGTATTGGTGGCAGAGGTGAGTTCCGCATTGCGGCGGTACGTATTCAAACTC
>NZ_JANOAL010000262.1:0-2325 GCF_031411155.1 Polaromonas sp.
CAGGCGCTTGAGCAGCCAGCGGATCGCCAGCGGCACCAGCACCAAGTCGTCCACCATGCCAATCACGGGCAGCACGTCGGGGATGAGGTCTATGGGCGAGAGCACGTACAGCACGATCAGCGCGGTGCCGACCTTCAGCCAGCGCGGCGCCGCCGGGTGACGCAGCGCGAACCACAGCTGCCGCGCGTCGCCGCGCAGCACGGCCCAGAGCAGGGTCAGGCGTTTGAACATGGCAGGTTTCCTTTGGTCTTGCGGTCTTGCTGATGGGCCCGCAGCGGGCCGGTGTCTGGCCCATATGGCGCTGCACGGGCCTTGTACAAGGGACTACAAGGGTTTACAGGGGTTTATAGGGGTTTACAGGGGTTTTTGCCGGTCGTTACATTCACACCCCAAATTTTGCGCCCGGCTTACGCGCGCTCAAAGTCGATAAAGCTTTTTTCTGCATCCACCGCCAGCAGCCGCACGCGCAATTTGTCGCCCACGTCCAGCCCCTCAAAACCGCGCACCACCCGGCCTTCCAGCAAGGGGCGGCTGATGCGCACAAAGGTGCCCTTGGCCGCGGCCCCCGTGACGATGGCGTCGAAGACCTCGCCAATGCGCCCCTGTAGCAGCCAGGCCGCCGCCGCTTTCAGCACCTGGCGCTCGACCTTGCTGGCGTTGTCTTCCTGCAGCGTGCAGTGCCGGGCGATTTCGGTCAGCTGCTCGGCCGAATAGGGCGGCGCCTCGCCCGCGAGGGCGGCCTTCAACAGGCGTTGCGTCACCAGGTCTGGAAAGCGCCGGTTGGGCGCGGTGGAATGCGCGTAGTCGTTCACCGCGAGCCCGAAATGCCCCAAACCGGTTGCGGCCGGCGCACCGGGCGCCGTAGCCGGCGCGGCCGCGTACTCGCCCGAGCCCAGCATCTTCACCACGGCCAGCGACAGGTCGGCAAAGCCGGCCGGGTCGGCCAGGCGCCGCGCGCTGAGGAAGCGGTCTAGCGCCAGCGCATCGGGCGCCGCAGGAAGCGGCACACCATGGCTTGCCGCGAGCGCGACGATGCGGTCCCAACGGCGCGGCGCCTGCAGCAAGCGGCGCAGCGAGGGGAAGCCCTTGTCCATCAGAAAGCGGGCCGTCGCGCCGTTGGCCGCGATCATGAGGTCGGCGATCAGCTCCTTGGCGCGGTTTTTCTCGTCGGGGCGCAGGTCCACCAGTTGCCCGTCCTCAAACACCGGGCGGGCAGACACCGTGTTGACATTCAGCGCGCCGCGCGTCTGGCGCCATTGCCGCAGCTGGCCCGCCAATGTGTCGTGCCAACGCACCTGGTCCTCCAGTCCCGGCACGCTGGCGATCTGCGGCGGTGGCGGTGCCGCGCCGTCGAGCCACGCCGAGACAGCGTCGTAGGTGAGCTTGGCGCGGTTGAGCACCGTCGCCCGGTAGATGTCTGATGCCGACACCGTGCCGTCTGCGGCTACCTGCATGTCAACCACCACCGCCAGGCGCTCCTGGCCTTCGTGCAGCGAGGTAAGGTCGGTAGACAGGACCTCCGGCAGCATCGGGAACACGCCGGCCGCCGTGTAAACCGAGGTGGTGTTGACGGCCGCATGGCCATCCACCGCGCCGCCGGGCCGCACCAAGGCATCGACATCGGCCACGGCCACCAGCAGGCGCGTGCTGCCAGCGGCCAGCGGCTCGGCCACGCTCAGCTGGTCAAGGTCGCGCGTGTCGTCGTTGTCGATCGAGAACCAGGTCAGGTGGCGCAGGTCGAGGATGGTGCCGTTGCGTTCAGGGCCCGTCCGGCGCGCGGCCTCGGCCTCTTGCAAGGCCTGCGGCGCAAAGGCGGGCAGCAGGCCGCGCGAGCGCATGGCCTCGACGGCGATTTGGTGCAGATGGGTGGGGTCCATGGAATACTAATGGTTGCAATGGTTGAGTCGCCCAAATGTACCCGCTGAACCCACCCGAGGACTGGCGGGCTTGCATGTCGGGCAAGCGCGGCGTCTATCTCATCAGCCAGTCGTTCATCGGTGCAATCCGTGGCGGCGGGCCGCAAATTCTTCTCGCTGAAGACGTAGCCTGTCACTGTCAAGGTACTGCGCCAGCAGGTCAATGTCCCGGTCCGTCACGCCCTTGGCCGTGAAGGCCTCTTTCCAGCCGGCAACCCCTGCGCTGACCTCTGTGATGACGCCGCGCGCCGCATCCACCTTCAACCCAAACTGGCGTGCCTGCGACAACGCGTTGACCAATGTGGACTCCGTGGCCTGGTCGCCGACCCCCATCGCCTGGTAGCCCAGGCCCTGGGCGCTGGGCACCACATCAAACGCGGGCGACAGCCGGTAGTGACCATCGGCCTGA
>NZ_JANOAL010000263.1:0-75892 GCF_031411155.1 Polaromonas sp.
TCCCAGCGCGATTCAACGGTGCCGGCGCGCAGCAGCAACTCGGTCCGGTCCGGCCGCGTCGGCTCGCGCTGGGCCAGCACCACGGTGTTGCCCTCGCGCGTCGGCCGGAAAGCCCAGACCGCCTGCGGGCCAAAGGCTTCGGCGATTTTTGCCAGCGACTTTTCGTAGCTCGAATCCCGGCCAAAAAGATTGACCGTCATCACGCCGTCCTCGGCCAGCAGGTCGTGGCAGTGGACATAAAAATCGGCGCTGTCGAGCACCGGCGCGGCGGCTTCGTGGTCGTACAAATCAACATGCAGCAGATCGACGCGGCCCTGGTGTTGAGGCTTCTGTATCTCGGCGGCCGCATCGGCCTCAATGACCTGCAGCCGCAGGTCATCGCGCGGCAGCTTGAACCAGATCCGGCAGGCGGCCACGACTTGCGGGTTGATTTCGATGGCCGTGGTTTTCATGCGCAGCTTTTTGTAGCAGAACTTGGTCAGCGCCGCCGACCCCAGACCCAGCTGCATGGCGTGCTTTTTGGACACCATGGTTGCGTCCATGAACAGCAAGCCCGCCATCATGCGCTGCACATACTCCAGCTCGATGTCAAACGGCGCATCCACCAGCATGGAGCCCTGCACCCATTCGGTTCCCAGGTGCAAGAAGCGCACATTGCCGTAGTCGGAAAAGTTGACCTCGGGTAAAACGGGGGTGCTTGTCGCTGTGTCTTTTCTCGTCATCAAATCAATCCATGGGTTTCAAATACGCCGCGCCAGACGCCAAGTTTGCGCTCAAAAGACCAGGACGCGTTGGCCGGGCTGGTGGAGGGCAAACGGTAAAACTGAGGCACCACGCTTGCCGCTTCGCGCGCTGCGCTGCTCCCCGAAGGGGCCTTCGCGCCTTGGGGCGGCCCGGCGGCGCTCAGGGCAAGCATCACGAATTTTGCATGCCTGAAGCTTTCGCCGCCGTTGTGGGCAATGGCCTGCAACTGAGGGCACCGATGCCGCAAGAGCGAGAAGTCATTCACCACCGGACGACGGATCCTGCTGTCCAGGCTGCCCTCGCGTTCGCACGCCGCGTACACATCCCACACCCCCAGCCCTTTAGAGAGCAGCCACTCGCTACGAATTTGATAGCTGTCAGCCCCCATAATATCTGGGCTATCGGGCCAAATGGCCTGCAAAATCTTCCAGAACTGGTTCTGCGGGTGGCCATAGTACTGCCGGGCCGCCAGCGATGCCGCGCCGGGAAAACTGCCCAGTATCAGCAGACGCGTCTGGCCGGAGACCAGCGGCGGCAGGCCGGTCAGGACCGCGCCCGTCACGGCAACAGCACCTTGAGCCGGGGCAGCGCGTCCCGCGCATTGGCGGTGGTGGCGCTGGCCAGCGTGTCGACCGGGATGCCGCGCAGGCTGGCGACCTGCTGCGCAATGCGCGGCAGCTCACCGGGCTCATTGCGGCCCTGCGCCTGGCCCTCGGCCCGCTGCGCCGCGGTCGTATAGACCCAATGCGGGGGAATGTCCGGCGAATCGGTCTCCATCACCAGCGCCTGCAGCGGCAGCTGGGCCGCCAGCCGCCTCAATTGCCGGGCCGGCTCAAAGGTGACAGCGCCGCCAAAACCGAGCTTGAAACCGAGCTTGACGAATTCCATGGCCTGCTGCTGGCTGCCGTTAAACGCATGGGCAATGCCGAGCCAGCCGCCCGCGGCGTGTTGGGGTGCCAGCTCGCGCAGGTGTTTGAGCAGCTTGTCGGCCGATCGCCGCACATGCAGGATGACCGGCAGGCCGTGCTTGCGCGCCAGCTTGAGCTGCTCGCGGTAAAAGTATTCCTGGCGCTCGCGCATCGGGCTTTGCACCAGCGCCGGCACAAAATAGTCCAGCCCGATTTCGCCCACCGCCACCAGTCGCGGGTCGGCCTTTCTGAGCGCCAGCTCCGCGTCGAGCGCCTGCAGGTCGGCGTCCTGGGCTTCGGGCACACACAGCGGATGGATGCCCAGCGCGTAGCTGTCCGAAAACTCGTGCGCCAGCAGGCGCACCGCCGCGAAGTTGCTCACCGCCACGGCGGGCAGCACGCAATGGCCAACCTGCCGGGCGGACGCCCGTGCCCGGACGGCGGCCACGTCGGGCAAAAACTCCCCGGCGTCGAGGTGGCAGTGGGTGTCAATCCAGAAGGTCATGGCTACAAAAAGAGGTGAGGCACGCCGCAAAAGCCGAAGCGCGGGTATAGGTGCAGATGATATTGACACAAAAATGAAACAGGTACAGGCTATGCTTTTTCGGCGTCGCTGCCGTCTGTTTGCGACAGATTATTGCTTCATCAACCAGGAAAATCACATGAAAAAATCCCGCCTGATGCGCCTCATGCTGGCCGCCGGTCTGCTGGCTTCCAGTCTGCTCAACACCGCCTGGGCGCAGGAGCAAAAACTGCGGCTGATTACCTGGGCCGACTACGTGCCCGCCGATGTGGTGGCGCAGTTCAAGAAGGAAACCGGCATTGAGGTCGAGATCACCCTGTCGAACAACGAGGAGATGATCTCCAAGCTGCGCGCGACCGGGGGTGCCGGCTTTGATCTGGCCCAGCCCTCGCAGGACCGCATCACGGGCCCGCAGCAGGAGTTCGGCATCTACAAACCCATGGATTTGAGCAAGGTCAAGACCGAGCTGTTCATCCCGGCCATGCTCGACGCCACCAAGAAAAACACCACGCTGGCCGGCAAAGTCTATGGCCTGCCGCACATCTGGGGCACTGACGGCCTGGTGGTCAACACCCAGTTGGCCAAGATGGGCGACTACCCCGACCTGTGCAAGGCCGACGTCAAGGGCAAGACCGCCGTTCGCCTGAAGCGCCCCACCCTGCTGGCCTTTGCGTTTGCCGCCGGCAAAGACCCGTTTGCGCTGTACAACGACCCGAAAGCCTATGGCGCATTGATGGACGACGTGGGCAAGACCATGATCGCCTGCAAGAGCAACATCAAGTTTTACTGGGACAACAAGGACCAGCTGCTCAACGGCATGCGCGCCGGCGAGGTGGTGGGTGCCATGATGTGGGACACAGGCGGCTGGAAGCTCAACAGCGAGAAACCCGAAATCCAGTACATTGCCCCCAAGTCGGGCGCGCTCGGCTGGATCGACACCTTTGCCATTCCGGCCAAGGGCCGCAATGACGCCGCCGCCTATGCCTGGATCAACTTCAACATGCGCCCCGAGGTAGCCGCCAAGGTGGCAGGCTCTGCCGGCAACTTCACCGCCGCCAAGGGTGCTGACCAGCTGATGGACGCCAAGCTCAAGGCCCAGTTCGCGGCCAGCTTCCCGGAAGCCGCGCTGAAAAACGTCAAATGGTATCCGTCGGTTCCGGCCGGCATCGAGGACATTGAAGGCCGGGTGCTGGACCGCATCAAGGCCGCGCAGTAACGCCGTCACGCCGTCGGCACAACCACACTGCACACGACGCGCCAACGGTGCCAGTCGACCTCGAAGCCGAACACGTCGGTAAACAGTACGCTGGCCAGCCCGCCGTCAGGGACTTGTCCTTCACGGTCGAGCGGGGCAGTTTTTTCTCCATCCTGGGTCCATCGGGCTGCGGCAAGACCACTTTGCTGCGCATGATTGCCGGGTTTCTGACGCCCGACACCGGGCAAATCCAGATTGGCGGCAAGCCCATGAACGGGGTGGCCCCCAACCAACGGCCGGTCAACATGGTGTTCCAGCATCTGGCGCTGTTTCCAATGATGTCGGTCGGCGAAAACGTCGGTTACGGTCTGGCCCGGCGCGGCCTGCCGCGTGCCGACATCGCCAGACGCGTCGCCGCCATGCTGGATCGGGTCAGCCTTCCCGGCATGCAGGACAAACGCGTCGATCAACTCTCGGGCGGGCAAAGACAGCGGGTCGCCATTGCGCGCAGCCTGGTGCTGGAGCCGACCTTGCTGCTGCTTGACGAACCGCTGGGCGCGCTGGACCTCAAGCTGCGCGAGCACATGAAGATTGAGCTCAAGCAGTTGCAGGCCGACTTTGGCACCACCTTTGTCTACATCACGCACGACCAGTCGGAAGCGCTGGTGCTGTCGGACCGGGTGGCAGTCATGAACGCCGGCAGCTTTGAGCAGGTGGGCACCCCGCAGCAGCTCTATTACCAGCCCCAAACGCCGTTTGTGGCCGGCTTTGTCGGTGCCAACAACCGGCTGGCGGGCCGCGCCAGCGACGTGGGCGCGTCAGGCGAAGGCAGCATTGCAACACTGACCACCGGCCAGGGCCTGACGATGCGCGCCCGCTCCATGGGCGGCCTCAGCGCGGGCCAGGTTGCCGAGGCCTTCGTGCGGCCCGAAGCCATCAGCCTGGCACGCAGCCCGGCCGAACTGCCGCTCAACCCCTCCAGCCACCTCATTGCCTCCGGCCAGGTGGAAAGCCTGCTGTTCGACGGCGCCAACTCGGCCGTGCTGCTGCGGGAGGCCCTCACCCGCACGGAATTTCGCATTGCCTTGCCGCAGACGGGTCGCTTTGCCGACTTGCGCATCGGTGAAACCGTGGCCTTTGGCTTTGACCCGCAGCACGCCGTCTGCTTTGCGGCCAGGGGCGGCGGCGACCATGCCGGCTGACGTCGTCGCTGCCGTGCCAGGCCCAGCGCGCGCGATCGATCCTGCGCATCACACCGGCCCGGCCCGGCTCATGCTGTGGCTGCTGCTGGCGCCCGCCCTGATCTGGCTGGTAGGCCTGATTGTGCTGCCGCACATCGACCTGGCCGTGCTGTCCCTGCGCGAGCGCATCGCACCCCGGCAGTACCAGCCCAGCTTGGCGCAATACCGCACCTTTATTGAGGAACCGCTGTATTGGCACACCTTTGTGCGCACGGCCGTCATGTCCATTCTGGCGACCCTGATCACGCTGGTGCTGGCCTTTCCCATCGCCTGGACAATTGCCAAGCTGGTGCGTGGCCGCGTCCAGTCCTTGCTGCTGGTACTGTGCCTGATCCCCTTCTGGGTCAGCGAAACCGTGCGCACGCTGGGCTGGATGATCCTGCTGCGCGAGTCCGGCGTGCTGCCCGCCCTGTTGGTGCGGTTGGGCATCACGGCAGCGCCGGTGGAGCTGCTGTACCGCGATGCGACGATTCTGGTGGGTCTGGTCTATACCTCCATGCTGTTCATGGTGGTGCCGCTGATCAGCGCGCTCGAAAGCCTGGACGACAGCCTGATTGAAGCCGCCTATGACCTGGGCGGCAAAGGCCCTTCCATCCTGCGCCAGATTGTGATTCCCCACGCGGCCCCCGGCATGCTGGCGGGCTGCATCGTGGTGTTCATGCTGACCTTGGGCAATTACCTGACCCCGACCTTGCTGGGCGGCAAGAATTCACTGTGGTTTACCGAACAGATTTACACCCAGTTCATTACCCGTTTCAACTGGGAACAGGGTGCCGCGTTCGGCTTTTTGCTGCTCGGGCTGTCCACCGCCATCGTCTGGCTGGGCCTCAAGCTCACGGGCCAGAAGTTCGGCGAAGTGATGAAAAAAACATGACACACTCCCGTTGCGGACTCACTTCGTGTAGCCGCCTCCCCCCTTGCAGGGGGCGGCACCTGCGGCCCGGCAAAGCCGGCTCCGCGATGTCATTTGCATATCACCGCGTGCGCCAACACTGCGGGTGGGTGTCACTCAGGGGAATCATCGGATGATTGCGTCGCTACCCCGCCCGACCTGGCTGCGTGCCGGTACCGTGGTGTATGGCCTGGCTTTTTTCGCCTTCCTGTTTCTGCCGCTGGTGGTGGTGGCGGTATTTGCCTTCAATGACGCGCCCTACCCCGCACCGCCCTGGCGCGGCTTCACGCTCGACTGGTTTTTGGGGAGCCGCCAGGCACAAACCGGCCGCACCGGCCTGTTTGCCGACGGCCCGCTGCTGGCCAGCGTCTGGACCAGTGTAGTGGTGGCTTGCTGGGTCACGCTGCTGGCGGTGCTGGTGGGCACGACCAACGCTTTTCTGATTGAGCGCAGCCGGTTTCCAGGCAAACAGGCACTGTCCCTGCTGATGCTGGCCCCGCTGGTGATTCCGGGGGTGATTCTGGGCATTTCAATTCTGGCCTTTGCCAGCCGGCTGGCGCAGCTTGCCGACGACCTGTGGGGGCTTGAACTCGACTTCCTGCGGCCCGGATTGCCGCTGGTGGTGCTGGGCCAGTTTTCCTACATCGTGTCCATCGCCACCCTGATCATCAGCGCGCGCCTCAAGCGCTTTGACATCACCCTGGAAGAGGCCGCCTACAACCTGGGCGCAACGCGCGCCGCGGTGTTTGCCACCATCACCCTGCCCGCGCTCAAACCGGCATTGATCGGGGCTGCCGCGATATCGTTTCTGATGTCGTTCGAGAACTTCAACACCACGCTGATGCTGGTGGGCTCGGACGCGCCGCTCACCGTCACGATGTATGGGCGCATGCGGGAAGGCGCCACACCGGTGCTCAATGCCGTCAGCCTGTTCCTGATGGTGGCGTCGGCCGCGCTGGCGCTGGCCCTGCTGCGCAAACCGGCTCCCGGCACGTCGGCCTGAACACCGGCTGGGAGCCAAAAAATCCGCCTGTTACAGCCGCTTTCAGCGGCCCTCGAATAGGCGTGCAAGGATGCACAAATCGTGATACGGTGCAGCTGTTGCCCGGGCGATTTTCCCTCGTTGCTCCAGCCGGTTTTGACCTTTCTTCACAGGTGAACGGATGCGAAGGCCTTCCCTTTACAGTAGTTCCAGCAGCGCCCGGCCTGATCGCCGGGAAAGTGACTCCCCGGACGCAGCCGTTTTCGCGTCGCCGGAGTCCACAGCAGGCCATCCTGCCGGGCCCTCCCGAATCTCCCGCCTCCTAAGCCACCTGTCCCCGCACAACGTCTACCTGCTCTGGTCTGTCGTGGGTATGCTGGCGCTGTTGCTGGCCTTCAGTTTTGCCCTGTCGCCACACCAGCCGGTGCGCAAGCTGACCCAGGCCGACATCAATGCGGCGGTCCTGAAAACCCTGGAAACCAACGTATTGCCGTCGCCCGCGGCCAAGGCCTATCAAACCATCAGCCCCTCGGTGGTGCGCGTGGTCGGGCTGGGCAAAAGCACGGGCAAAGACAAGGACGGCAAGGAAGAAAACGAGCGTAGCGTGGGTACCGGTGTGGTGATTATTGACAAGGGCATCATTCTGACCAACCTGCACGTGGTGCAGGGCGCCGAAACCATCAGGATCACCTTTGCCGACGGCCTGGAAACCACGGCGTCCATCACCGGGGTGCAGCCCGAAAACGATCTGGCAGTCTTGCAGGCCCACAAAATCCCCGACGACATGATTGCCGCCACCATGCGCTCGACCGCCGACCTGGCGCCCGGTGACCAGGTCATGGCCGTCGGCTTTCCTTTCGGCATCGGCCCGTCGGCGTCGGCCGGGGTGATTTCCGGGCTTAAGCGCAACTTCCGCTCGCCCGAGGGCAAGCAGCTGATGACCAACCTGATCCAGTTCGACGCTGCCGCCAACCCCGGCAACTCTGGCGGCCCGCTGGTCACCATGGACGGCGAGGTCATTGGCATCGTGACCGCCATTTACAACCCCAATGAACAGCGCACCTTTGTTGGCATCGGTTTCGCGGTGCCGATTGAAAACGCCGCCTCGGCGGCGGGCATGCCTCCCTTCTGACTCACCATTACAGGAATCGCATGGAATCGCCTACCCCTGACCCCTTTCAGACCCATTCATCGCCCACCCACGACACCGCGCAGTTGATGGAGCAAATCCTCTACGAGGTCAAACGCGTGGTGGTGGGCCAGGACCGCTTTCTGGAGCGCGTCATGGTCGCCATGCTGGCACAAGGCCATTTGCTGGTGGAAGGTGTACCCGGTCTGGCCAAGACGCTAACCATCAAGACCCTGGCCAACACCGTGCGCGGGCAGTTCAAGCGCATCCAGTTCACGCCCGACCTGGTACCGGCCGATCTGGTGGGCACCCGTATTTACAACCAGAAGACCGGTGAGTTCAGCACCTCTCTCGGGCCGGTGTTTACCAACCTGTTGCTGGCAGATGAAATCAATCGAGCCCCCGCCAAGGTGCAGAGCGCGCTGCTGGAGGTGATGCAGGAGCGACAGGTCACCATCGCCGGTGTCAGTCACAAAGTGCCCGAGCCTTTTCTGGTGATGGCGACGCAAAACCCGATTGAAACCGAGGGCACCTACCCGCTGCCCGAAGCGCAGGTAGACCGCTTCATGATGAAGGTGCTGGTCGACTATCCCAGCGACGAGGAAGAGTTTGTGATTGTGCAGCGCGTGACCGGCCCTGCGGTGGCGGTGTCAGCCGTGGCCACCACCGAGCAACTGGCCGCGCTACAGGCCGAATGCCGACGCATTTATATCGATCCTTCCCTGGTGCAGTATGCGGTCCGGCTGGTATCGGCCACCCGCAACCCGGACCGGCACGGCCTGAAGGACCTGTCACGCTTCATCACCTTTGGCGCCAGCCCGCGCGCCACCATCAACCTGGCCGAAGGCGCCCGGGCGCTGGCCATGTTGCGTGGCCGCAGCTATGCCCTGCCCGAAGACATGACCGACCTGGTGCCGGACGTGCTGCGGCACCGGCTGGTGCTGTCTTATGAAGCCCTTTCCGAAGGGCTTTCCGCCGACGCCGTGATTGGCAAGATCATGACCAAAATTCCGCCACCCGCCAAGCCGCTTGAGCATGAGAAACTCGCCGCCTGAACCTCCGAGCAAAACGCCTTCGGCCGGCGCAGAGCAGTTGCTGCGTCGGCTCGAATGGACCGTGCTGCGGCGTCTGGACGGGCTGCTGCAGGGCGACTACCGCACCTTGCTGCGCGGCACCGGCATGGACTTGGCGGATTTGCGCGAATACCAGCACCACGACGATGTGCGCCATATTGACTGGAACGTGACGGCGCGCCTGCAGCAGCCGCATGTACGCGTGTTCACCGAAGACCGCGAAATGAGTGCCTGGTTCTTGCTGGACCTGAGCCCGTCGGTGGATTTTGGCTCGACCGAACAGCGCAAGCGTCACGTGTCGGCCGAATTTGTCGCTGTTCTGGCGCGGGTTTTGACCCGGCACGGCAATCGCGTGGGCGCCATGCTGTATGGGTCGGGGGTAGACGCCGTGATACCGGCGCGTGGCGGCCGCCAGCATGTGCTGCAACTGCTGCACACCCTGCAAAACCGGCCTCAGGCTCAGGACACCGGCGGCAAGGGAACCACCCGCCTGCACGAATTGCTTGAATCCGCCGCCAACCTGGTGAGGCGGCGCTCCACCCTGTTCGTGGTGTCCGATTTCATCAGCGAGCCCGGCTGGGAAAAGCCCCTGGGCTTGCTGGCCCAGCGGCATGAAGTGGTCGCGGTGCGCCTGCTCGACCCGCTGGAGCTGGAGCTGCCCGATTTGGGCCTGATCCCCATACGCGATGCGGAAACCGGCGAACAATTGCTGGTTGACACCCATGACGCCGGCTTTCGCAGGCGCTTTGCCCGCATTGCCGCCCAGCGCGAAGCCGAACTGCGGCAGGCGCTGGCGCGGGCTGGCGTGGACACGCTGGAGCTCTCGACCGATGGCGCGCTGGTCGATGCGCTGATGCGGTTTACCGATCTGCGAAAACGCCGCAGCCGCTTGTCGGGGGGCACCCCATCGGGCAGCAAGCCACCCGCCCATTTGCAGCAGGCCGCCTGAAGCCAGCCAAACTCACTGCGCCCAAGGAACTTTCATGTTTTTTCTCTGGCCCCAATTTCTCTGGCTGTTGCTGGCCTTGCCGCTGCTGGTGCTGCTGTACCTCTGGCTGCTGCGCCGCAAGAAAAAAATGGCGCTGCGTTATGCCTCGCTGTCCATCGTCAAGGAGGCCATGGGGGTGGGCCAAAGCGTCAGGCGCCACATTCCACCCGTTCTTTTTCTGCTGGCCCTGGCCCTGATGCTGGTGGCGGCCGCCAGGCCCACGGCGGTCATCACGCTGCCGTCCAACCAGCAGACCATCATGCTGGCCATCGATGTGTCGGGCAGCATGCGCGCGACCGACGTGCTGCCCAGCCGTATCGTGGCCGCACAAACGGCGGCCAAGGCATTTCTGGCCGAACTCCCGCGCACCGTCAAGGTCGGCATCGTCGCCTTCGCCGGCTCGGCCCAGGTGGCGCAGATTCCCACGGTCAACCGCGAAGACCTGGTCTCGGCCATTGACCGCTTTCAGCTGCAGCGCGGCACGGCCATTGGCAATGGCATTGTGATGTCGCTGGCCACCCTGTTTCCGGATGCCGGCATCGACCTGCAGTCGCTGCAAAACGGCCGCGAACGCCAGCGCGGCTTCGCCATCGACGAGGAGAGAAAGGAGAAGAAGGAATTCACGCCGGTGGCGCCAGGTTCCTACAACTCGGCGGCCATCATCCTGCTGACCGATGGCCAGCGCACCACGGGGGTCGACTCCCTGGAAGCCGCCAAGATCGCCGCCGACCGCGGCGTGCGCGTCTATACCGTGGGCATTGGCACGGTGGATGGTGAAACCATAGGCTTTGAAGGCTGGTCGATGCGCGTGCGGCTGGACGAAGAAACCCTCAAGGGCATCGCCAGCAAGACCCAGGCCGAGTACTTTTACGCAGGCACCGCAGCAGACCTGAAAAAGGTCTATGAGACCCTCAGCTCGCGGCTCACGGTGGAGAAAAAAGAGACGGAAATCTCGGGCTTGATGGCATTGGCGGCGGCCGCGCTGGCCTTGCTGTCGGCCGGCTTGTCGCTGGCCTGGTTCAACCGGATTCTTTAAGCCGGAGTCGTTGACCCGCCGTTGCCGGCGATGGCTTCAATAACCACCGTTACTTCACATTGCACTCGCGCCGCAGCAAGGCCAGCGCATCTTCATGCGCGAAGACCGCATCGCTTTGCAGCGTGTGCCGCGCCTCGGCCACAAAGTCTGCCCACAACTGGGCATAGTCGTCCTGATACTGCACCGGCGCATGGTTCAGGATGTACTGATGGGCAAGATCAGGATTGAACCCCTGGGCCGCCCCCGATTTCTGAACCTTTCGAACCAGGCTGGCTGCGCTTTTTTCGGTCAGCAGCGTTTTGGGTGTCACGCCGGCCGCCACGCACACAAACAGCGTGAGCAGTGAGCCGTCATCGCTGTTTCCCGCGGTCACTTTATTCCAGGCTTTCGAGACGGCGCGGTCATGGTGATCGATTTCGCTGGCGATGTCCTCGAGCCAGAAATAGCGGCCAAACAGGGGCGGCGTCTGCGCATCGCGGTCTTTGGCAAACAGCGCTCTGGCGGGCAAGGCACTGTCGATGATTTTGGGCAGGTCAGAAATCACCGATTGCCGCAAAGCCTGCACCACCGCATGGAACGCGTGGGGCAGCGTTTCAGGGACCACGACAGAAAAATTCAACGCCTTGTCACCCGCTTTGGCCGGGCCGTATTTTCTGCGCAGCGCCGTCACCATTTTTTCAAACGCAACCCAGTCGGGCAACTCGCTGCGTTTGGCGGTCAAAGCCAGCAGCGCCGTGCGGATCACCGCCTCGGCGTGGGTGTGGGCTTCTTCGAGTTCTGCCGCCTCCATGCCCATATGTTCGGCCAGCCAGATGGCGGCGTCCTTCTCCAGCTTTCTCGGGCTGCGCCGGGCGAGTTCAGCCTGGTAATCGGCCAGGCTCCTGAGCGACCACTCGGCCAGCCCCCTGACCGGGCCGTCGTCGCCGGCAGCGTTATCCAGGGACGCGCCGGTGTCAAAGCTGCTGCTCTCGGGCAGGGCCAGCAGGGCCTTGAGCATGCCCGACCCACCCTTGGAGCGGGACAAAAACGAATGGTCGCGCAACGCTTCGGCGGCCCGACGCAGGTCGCCGCCGCTGCTGCTTTCAAGGTAAAGGCTGACCAGATTCACCATGCGGCCTCTGGCTTTCTCGAGGTCCGGGCGCAAAAACTCGTTGCCAAAGTAGCGCGCGATTTGCACCATGCCCTTGGGCGCGTCCGCGCAGATGGTCTCCAGCTTTTGCCGGTCGATGATGCGGTTTTGCACACCGTACTGCAACGCTTTCTCGAAGAACGGGCGCGCGTCATAGAGCGACACGGACGCCTGCGGCACTGGCGGTTTCAGTGGCATCGTGAACGGAATGCTTGAGGCCGGCGGCTAAATCGCCGATTCCTCGTCCGAATCGCGCGCGGCCGGGGTGGCCTTGCCTCTATCGGTATCGCCGGTCTCGACCTTGCCATCGTCCTCCTCGATGTCTTCCTCGTCCTCGGCCTCGCCCAGATCGTGGGCCCGCGCCTTGGCGCGCAGCACGCTCAGCATCTCGATAAACAGGTCCGGGCACTGGTGGCGCAGCAGCCAGGCCAGTTCCATCCAGTCGCGGTCGGCAATTTCGTCCTGTTCGACGACAGGCTTTACATAGGCCGAGGCCTGCAGCGCGGTTTTGGACAGCAACTCGCCCGTGTCTGCCATCGCATCAAAAGTGCCGGTCCGGGCAAAGGATTCGATCCGGCTCCATTTTTCGGTGAAATAGTCGGCCAGCGCTTCGCTGCCCCCCTCCAGGTCGCCGATGGCATGCAAAAATTCCAGCGGATCCGCGTCTTCCCTGAAGATGACCGAGTTGACCATGCCGCGCAAGTGGGTGCGGGTCAGGTCCTTGTACTGCTTTTCTATCACCACCGCGCGCGCAAACTGCTCGGGCGTGACCAGCAGGTTGACCACCGACTCCCTGGAGTTGTCGTATTCGCGGATCACCGCCAGGATGTCTTTGGGCGGCAGCAGGTCCAGCACCACCATCAGCGCCGCGTCGCCCTCGGCGTCGGCCAGTTCAACCAGCGCCGATTCGGCGCCCACGATGTCACCGGCGGCAATCAGGGTTTGGGTTTTTGCGATCAGCGCAAGGTGGTTCATAAAAATTCAGTTTGAAAACGGTTAGTCTTTTCGGTCAAAGCCCTGCGCTGCCAGCCAGTCGTCGCCGGCTTCCTTCCGGGCCTGGGAATCCCCACTGTCGTCGTCTTCCTCATCAAACGCATCCGGCCCGTCGTCATCCAAATCGTCACCGTCCTGTTGGCCTGCGCTCACTGCGCCCGCTCTGCCCAGCAGGTACTCAAGACCCGCCGCCACGGTCAAAAACCACTCGCCGCCGGGCGCCTTGAGCACCAGCTGGGCCAGATCATGGGCCCACGGGGTCAAGTCGATGCCGTCGGCCAGGCTGCTCCATTCTGGAAACTCATGCGCTTCCCGGCTGAGCAGGTCCTCCATCAGGCCGGGCAAGCGAAACTCAAAGCCCTGATGGAATATCACCGCCACCATCTCGGGGCTCAGCTCCATCATGTGGACCAGAAAGCCGATTTCCCCGCGTTTGTCGGCCAGCCGCTGCCGCAACACATCCCGTCCCTCCGAATCAAACCTCAGGTCGTCCATTTCAGCCTGGTAAGCCGAGCGCAGCTCGAGAAAGAAGGGGGTGATGCTCATTGAACCGGATTTTTCATGTCGTGAAGGCTTTTGTCGGAAAGCAGCTGGTTGAAGTAGTTTTCCCAGATCTCGCGCGCCGTATCGATCGGACTGTCGAGCAGGTTGCGGCGCCGATTCTCGTCATAGGCCTGGCGCTTGTCCGCATCCGAGAGCACGTCATAAGCGGCCTGCACCGCCCGAAAGCGCCCGGCGGCATCGGCGGCCGGGTTTTTGTCGGGGTGCAGGGAGGACGCCTTCTGGCGAAAGGCTGTTTTGACCTCGGCCAGCGTGGCAGCGCTGCTGAGTCCGAGGGTGGTGTAGTGATCGGTCATGCGTGGCACAACCCGTGATTTTACCGTGGGTCGGTATCGACCGTGCCCTTGAAGGTCAATCGGTAGCGGCTGGCCCAGACTGGCGCATCGCCAGCCGGCGGCAAGCACTCAAACCGTCCGCCATGAACCTCGGCCACCCTCTCGACGATCTTGTGACCCAGCCCCAGGGCATCGTGCGGTTTGACCCGGCGCTCCGGCTGACGCGCAGAACCCGGGGGGCCGCCGCTGTCGCAGACCTGCAGCCAGACCTCATGGCCCTCGCTGCCCGTCTGCACCTCCACCACCGTGCCGGGCGGGGTGTGGCGCAAGGCGTTTTCCACCAGATTGCGCAGGCCCAGCTCGATCAGCACCGGATGCCCCCGGAGCCACAAACCTTGTACCCCGCCCAGCGCCAGCTCGTGACCGCTGCTCCAGGCGGCCTGCGCGTACTCGGACACCACATGCCGGGCCAGGGTCGCCAGGTCCACCTGGACCGCAGCCGCATCGAGTTCGGCCCGGCTGGCCCGCGCCAGCGCCAGCAGCTGGGTCAGCACATGCCCGGCCCGCAAGGCATCGGTTTCGATCTGGATCAACGCCTGCTCGCGCTCCTGGGCTGGCAGCTCGCTGCGCAGCGATTTGGCATGCAGCGTGATCGACGACAGCGGGGTGCGCAACTCGTGCGCCACCTCGCTGGCCAGTTGCCGCTCGCGCGCCAGCGTGGCCGCCTGGCTGACAATCAGGCTATTGATGGACATGGTCACGGAATCAAACTCGCGCAGGGCCTGGCGCTCGGGCAGGCGCTCGCTGCGGCCCACGTCAAGCCGGGCCACGTCATCGGACAGCTGGTAGAGCGGCCGCAGTCCGCGCCGGATCGCCAGCCACAGCGCCAGCGCAACCACCGGAAGAACGGCCAGCCCGGGCAAAATCATTTCCTGGGCGAACTCGTCGGCCACCCGGTCGCGATCGCTCATGTTGAGCATGGCCATGACCTTGCGGGTGTGACCGTCGTCCCATTGCGAAAAACTGCGCCAGTGGGTGTCGGCCGTGGGCGTGCCGATGTGCAGATCCGCGAATCCGCTTTTGCCATCAAAGTCGGGGACGGGCGCATCCCCGATCGAGGTGATGCGCCGCCCGGCTGAATCCCAGGCGACGACGGTCAAGCTCTGCTGGTAGTCGTGATAGCGGGATTTAAGCAGGCCGATGCCGCGGTCCGCCGCCCCGCCGTTGCCGTAGTCGGGGTGTTTTTCGTTCAGCAGCAAGGCCACCACGCTGGCCAGTTGCCCGTCGGTCAGCTCTTCCGACTCGGACTGACTGACCTGGAACGCGATGGTCACGAAACTCAGCCACACGCCAACCAGGGAGCCGAGCACCAGCAGCAGCAGCCGCAGCGTGAGCGTGGGCTGCCTGGACCTCGCTTTCATGGCGCGGCGTCTCCCTCCGCTCCCTCATCTCCCGCTGCGGCCCTGGCAATGAAGTAACCGACCCCGCGCATGGTCTGGATCACGCCGTCGCCAAACTTGCGCCGCAGGTGGTGCACATGGACTTCCACCGCATTGCTCTCGACCGAACCGTGCCAGCTGTACAGCCGCGACTCCAGTTGCTGGCGCGACAGCACCTTGCCGCGCGACTCCAGCAACTGCATCAGGATCACGAATTCACGCGGCGACACATCGACCGGTTGCCCGCCACGGTGCACGCTGCGGGCCGCCGGGTCGACGACGATATCGCCGTGTCGCAGCAGCGGATGGGCGCGGCCTGCGGAGCGGCGCAGCAGGGCGCGCATGCGCGCCTGCAACTCATCGGCGTCAAAAGGCTTGATCAGGTAGTCATCGGCACCGGTGTCCAGGCCAAGGATCCGGTCGGCCACCTGGTCGCGTGCCGTCAGAATCAGCACCGGCGTCAGCGGATCGGGCAGCGGGTGCGCGCCGCGGGTGTTTTGCCGCAAGCGCTTGAGCAGGTCGGCGCCGTCGCCGTCGCTCAGGCCCAGATCCAGCAGCACCAGATCGAAGGTCTCCAGGTGCAGCGCGGACCAGGCCGACTCGACCCCGTCGCACACATCCACCGCATAGCCGCACTGCTTCAGGTTCAGGCGCAGCCCGCGCGCAATGCCCACATCGTCTTCAACCACCAGAATTCGCATGGCCCTATTGCCTCCGCCGTGTTGATCTCAAGCTGAATAAAAGCCCCGTCGATGTGCGAAGCGTACGCCGAACCGAGCGCTGCGCTTACCCGTATCAACCCCACTGCGACAGGCGCCCCTCCACCAGCCGGAAGCGCCGCCCGCAGCGCGTTGCCAGCGACTCATCATGGGTCACCATGATGAAGGCCGTGCCCTGCTCGCGCGCCAGTTGCAGCATCAGCTCAAACACGCCATTGGCGGTGCTGCGGTCCAGGTTGCCGGTGGGCTCGTCGGCCAGCACACAGGCGGGCTGGGTCACCAGCGCGCGGGCAATCGCCACGCGCTGGCGTTCGCCGCCCGAGAGCTCGGCCGGGCGGTGGTGAAGACGCTCCTGCAGGCCCACGCTCGCTAGCATTTTAGTAGCAATCCGCGCACATTCTGCGGGGGCCATGCGCCGAATCCATAGCGGCATGGCAACATTGTCGAGCGCGCTGAACTCGGGCAGCAGATGGTGAAACTGGTAGACAAAACCGAGGCGCCGGTTGCGCAAGTCGCCCTGCTGCGCCGGCGACAGGCTGGAAAGGGCTTGCCCCTTGAGCACCACCTGGCCGCTGGTCGGCGCGTCCAGCCCGCCCATCAAATGCAGCAAGGTGCTTTTGCCCGAACCCGAGGCGCCGACAATCGCCAGCGTTTGGCCGGCATGCACCTGCAGGTCGACACCACGCAGCACGGTCAGGTCGATCCGGCCTTCGTGAAAGCGCTTGGTCAGGCCGCTGGCACGCAGCACGACCTCAGCGGCGCTAGTGTTAGCGTGCATACTCAAAGAGCCTCATATAGTGATAAATCCTTGCCCAGATCCGACGGTCGGGCGTCCTCTTTAGCCAGCAGGGGCCGCGGAACCGGCTTTGCCGGGCCGCAGGCGCAGCGGCCCCCCCGGGGGGCAGCGCAGTACGCGAAGCGACAAGCGTGGGGGCCACATCACTCATAACGCAGCGCCTCCGCCGGATTGACACGGCTGGCGCGCCAGCTGGGGTAAATGGTGGCCAGAAACGCCAGCACCAGCGAAATCACCACAATCGGCATGATGTCCACGTACTGCGGGTCGCTCGGCATGCGGCTGATCAGGTAGATGTCCTTGGGCAAGAAGCTGGCGTTCAGCAGCCGCTCCAGCGCCGGCACGATCACGTCGATGTTCAGCGCGATGCCCAGGCCCAGCAGCAGCCCCGACAGCGTGCCGATGACGCCGACCAGCGCGCCCTGCACCATGAAGATTTTCATGATGCTTTTCGGGCTGGCGCCCAGGGTGCGCAAAATGGCGATGTCGGCGCGCTTGTCGGTCACCGTCATCACCAGCGTGCTGACCAGGTTAAAGGCCGCCACCGCCACGATCAGCGTCAGGATGATGAACATCATGCGTTTTTCCAGCTGCACGGCGGCAAACCAGGTCTTGTTCTGCCGCGTCCAGTCGCGTATCAGCAAATCGCCGCTCAGGGTTTTTGCCAGCTCCATGGCGACCTCGCGGGCCTGGTGCAGGTCCTTGAGCTTGACGCGGATGCCGGTCGGCCCTTCCAGCCGGAAAATCCGGGCCGCATCGTCCTGATGCAGCATGACCAGCGCCGAGTCGTACTCAAAATGGCCCGAGTCAAAGGTGCCCACCACCGTCATTTGCTTCAGGCGCGGCACCACCCCGGCCGGGGTCACCTGGCCGCTAGGCGCAATCAGGGTCACGCTGTCGCCCTCGCGCACGCCCATGGCGCGCGCCAGCTCGCCGCCCAGCACCACGCCAAACTCGCCGGGGACCAGCCTGGCCAGCGTGGCGGTGGATGCCGCCGCCAGGTCGGTCACCTGCCCTTCCAGCGCCGGGTCAATGCCGCGCACCAGCGTGCCCTTCATGTCTTCGCCGCGCGCCAGCAGGGCCTGGGCCGCAATAAAGGTGGCGGCACCGACGACATTGGGGTTGGCCTTGATCTCGGCCAGGGTTTTTTGCGGGTCGGACAGGGCCGCGCCGTTGGGCGCGAACACCTCGATGTGCGAGATCACGCCCAGCATGCGGTCGCGCACCTCCTTCTGAAAGCCGTTCATCACGCTCAGCACAATGATCAGCGCCGCCACGCCCAGCGCAATGCCCAGCATGGACACGCCCGAAATAAAGGAAATAAAGCCGTTGCGCCGGGTGGCGCGGCCGGCGCGGGTGTAGCGCCAGCCCAGAATCAGCTCGTAAGGAATTTGCATAGAGGGCAATTGTGGCATCCCGCGCCGCAGCCCAGGCCATCCCGGACAATAGCCCCATGCCCGCCCTTTCACCCGTCCAGCCCGCCGCAGCCCAGCACCTGCTGATTCCGTTTGCCGTCTGCAGCGCGCCCGCCTGGCTGGCCAGCATGAAGGCGCTGCCGCCCGCCAGCACCCGCAACCTGGGCCAGCTGCTGCGCGGCATGGCCCCGGTGCATACCGACACCGGCGATGAACACTCGCTGTCGCCGCCGCATGAACGGGCGCTGGCCAGGGCGCTGGGCCTGGCCGGCGCGGATACGCCCGACGGCCTGATTCCCTGGGCCGCCCACGAAGCCGCCGCGCAGTTGCAGGCTGACGGCAGCAAGGGCTGGGCCTGGGTCACGCCCTGCCACTGGGCCATGGGCCGCGAACACGCCACGCTGACCGACCCGGCCGCGCTGGCCCTGACCGGGGAGGAGTCCCGCACCCTGCTGACCGCCATGCAGCCCTACTTTGAAACCGACGGCATCACCCTGCATGACCTGCAGCCGGGGCGCTGGCTGGCCGAGGGCGAGCCGTTTCGGCACTTGCCGACCGCCTCGCTGGACCGGGTGCTGGGCCGCAATGTGGATGCCTGGCTGCCTGACACGAAGACAGCGGCAGCCGGAAAATTTTCCGCCGGGCCGCCCCAAGGAAAATTAGCCTCCTCGGGGGGCAACGAATTACACGAAGTGAAAAGCGTGGGGGCCAGAATGCGCAGGCTGCAAAACGAAATGCAGATGCTGCTTTATACGCATCCGCTCAACGACGAACGGGCGGCACGGCGGCAATTGCCGGTCAACTCGTTCTGGCTCAGCGGCACGGGCGCCCTTCCGGGCGTTCAGGCCGCTGCCAGCCCCGAAATCAGCGTGCCGCGCAGCCTGGCCCAGGCCGTGTTTGCGGACGACTGGGCCGCTTACAGCGAGGCCTGGGCCCGGCTTGATGCCGGGGAAATCGCCAGCCTGCTGCAGCGCCAGCGCGCCGGAGAGCCGGTGCGGCTCACGCTGTGCGGTGAGCGCGGCGCGCAAACCCTGGACAGCCGGAAAACCGGTCTTTTTAGCCGAATTACCAGTCTTTTTGGCCCCCAGCCCATATGGAACATGCGCGAACAGCTATGAAAATCATAGCAATACAGAACTGCATCACATCATGAAAATACAGGTACGCGACGTGCCGCCGCGCAGCGTCTGGGCGCTGCAGCAGGCCGGCATTCATCCTTTGCTGGCTCAGTTGTATGCAGCGCGCGGCGTTCACAGCATGGACGAACTCGACGACGGGCTGGGCAAGCTGTTGCCGCCGGCCTCGCTGCTGGGCGCGCAGCAGGCGGCCCGGCTGCTGGCCGATGCCATGGCCGCCGGCCAAAAAATCTGTGTGGTGGCCGATTACGACTGCGACGGCGCTACCGCCTGCGCCGTGGCGCTGCGCGGTCTGCGCCTGCTGGGTGCGCAAAATGTCTGCTACCTCGTGCCCGACCGGGTGATTGACGGCTACGGCCTGACCGCACCGATCGCCGAGCGCGTCAAGGCGCTGGGCGCCGAGCTGCTGGTGACGGTGGACAACGGCATCGCCAGCCTGGACGGCGTGGCGCGCGCCAAGGCACTGGGCATGCAGGTGCTGGTGACCGACCACCACCTGCCCGCGCTGAAAGACGGGCAGGTGGTGCTGCCCGGCGCCGACGTGATCGTCAACCCGAACCAGCCCGATTGCAGTTTCGACAGCAAATCCATCGCCGGCGTGGGCGTGATGTTTTATGTGCTGCTGGCGCTGCGCGCCGAACTGCGTGAGCGCGGTGTTTTCGGACGTCCCGCCGCCGGGCCGCCCCAAGGCGGGACAGCCCCCGCGGGGGGCAGGGCAGCACACGAAGTGGCAAGCGTGGGGGTCAATCCGCAACCCAAGCTCGATACGCTGCTGCCTTTGGTCGCATTGGGCACCGTGGCCGACGTCGTCAGGCTAGACGCCAACAACCGCCGGCTCGTCGCCCAGGGCCTCAAACGCATACGCGCGGGCCATTTGCCGGCGGGGCTGGCCAGCCTGTTTACCGCCGCAGGCCGCCAGGCCAAGGTCGCCACCACCTTTGACTTTGGCTTTGCCCTAGGCCCGCGCATCAACGCCGCCGGCCGCCTGTCGGACATGACGCTGGGCATCGAATGCCTGCTGACCGACGACGCGGCGCGTGCCGGCGAGCTGGCCAGCATGCTGGACGGCATCAACCGCGAACGGCGTGACATTGAAGCCGGCATGCGCGAGCAGGCACAACTGGCGGCCGACGCGATGATTGACGAGGATGAGGCGCCACCGCCGGCCATCGCCATCTTTGACCCTGATTTTCATGAAGGCGTGGTCGGCATCGTGGCCTCGCGCATCAAGGACAAGCTGCACCGGCCCACCTTTGTCTTTGCCGCCAGCCAGGCGCCCGGCAAAGAGCATGAACTCAAGGGCTCGGGCCGCTCGATTCCGGGCTTTCATTTGCGCGATGCGCTGGACCTGGTGGCCAAGCGCTGCCCCGGCGTGCTGCTGCGCTTTGGCGGTCATGCCATGGCGGCGGGCTGCACCATAGCCGAAGAACAGTTCGAGGTGTTCGAGCAAGCGCTGCAGCAAGTTGCCCACGAATGGCTGGACGCCGCCACCTTGACGCGCCGCCTCGACACCGACGGCCCGCTGGCCCCCGAATACCGGCGTGCCGACCTGGTCGACACGCTGCACCGGGAAGTCTGGGGCCAGGGCTTTGCCGCCCCCACCTTCAGCGAGGAAGTCGAGGTGGTATCGCAGCGGCTGGTCGGTGAAAAACACCTGGCACTGAAGCTCAAGCACCAGGGCCAGCCGGTCGATGGCATCTGGTTTGGTCACACCGAGCCGCTACCGGCCCGCGTCAAGCTGGCCTTCCGGCTCGATGCCGATGAATGGCAGGGCGTCAGGCGGGTGCGGTTTCTGGTGGAGGCGGCGGAACTGTAGCGCCCCGAATTTGAAAAGCGTTCCGGACGACGCGCCTTGAGGCAGGTCGCCTACAGCAGCGCCCTGGGGCCAGCGCCAGAATCAAGGCACAGAAGGCGCCATGGTGACGCTTTCAACCATTCCTCAAGAGGACACCATGAATTCCATCATCTACATTGTCGGCCTGGTCGTCATCATCGGCGTCGTGCTGTCGTATTTCGGCTTCCGTTAAGTCCCTCCGGCTACATCACCGAATAGTCGCCGCCCCGCTCCAGCGCCCGCTGGTAGGCGGGCCGGGCGTGGATGCGGCGCAAAAAATCCATCAAGCGCGGCCGGCTCTCATCGAGCCCGCCACGCGCGGCGGCCGCTTCCAGCGGAAAACTCAGTTGCACATCGGCGCCGCTGAACGCGTCCCCGGCAAACCAGCCACTTTTGCCCAGCTCCATTTCAAGGTAGTCCAGGTGCTGCCGGATTTGCGGTTCGATATAGGACTGCCTGACCTTGGCGGCAATTCCTTTGGCAATCGGTTTGACAAAGAACGGCATCGGTGATTTTTCCACCGTGTCGAACACCAGCTTGAGCAGCAGCGGCGTCATGGCCGAGCCTTCGGCATAGTGCAGCCAGTAGCTGTAGCGCAGGCGCGCCGGCGTGCCCGCAGGCGGTGCCAGCCGACCGGCGCCATAGCGCTCGATCAGGTAGTCGATGATGGCGCCCGACTCCGCGAGTGTGAGATCGCCATCGGTAATGACCGGCGACTTGCCCAGCGGGTGCACCGCGCGCAACTCGGGCGGGGCCAGCATGGTCTTGGCATTGCGCTGGTAGCGTTTGATGTCGTAGTCCAGCCCCAGCTCTTCGAGCAGCCAGATGATGCGCTGTGAGCGTGAGTTGTTGAGGTGGTGCAGCGTGATCATGGGCGACTCCGGTAATTGGCTTGGGTCAGGCATGGTAGGCGATGCGGGCAGACCCGGCAAAAACCTGTGGCTATGTCGCGGCCCCGGCACGAGCGCGGGGCAGAGCGCCTAAAATGACCCGGTGACCCCTACCAACATCCTCAATGCCGACCTGCATTGCCACTCGGTGGTCTCCGATGGCACCCTGACTCCGGAAGCGCTGGCCGAGCGCGCCAAGACCAACGGGGTCGAGTTGTGGGCCCTGACGGATCACGACGAAATCGGCGGCCAGCAGCGCGCCGCCGCCGCCGCCAGGGCGCAGGGCCTGCGCTACCTCACCGGCGCCGAAATCTCGGTCACCTTTGCGGGCGAGACCGTGCATATCGTGGGCCTGGGTTTTGACGCCGACGATGCCGCCCTGCAACAGGGCTTGCGCCAGACCCGCGGCGGGCGTGAGCAACGGGCCATGGAAATGGCCGAGGGCCTGGCCAAGGTCGGCATCAAGGGCGCCTTTGAAGGCGCGCGCAAGTTTGTCGGCAACCCGGAGCTGATGTCGCGCACCCACTTTGCCCGCTTTCTGGTCGAATCTGGCGTGTGCAGCGAGACCCATGAAGTCTTTCGCAAATACCTGACCGAGGGCAAGCCCGGCTATGTCGAGCACCGCTGGGCCAGCCTGCATGACGCCGTAACCTGGATCACGCAGGCGCAAGGCGTTGCGGTGATTGCCCACCCGGGCCGCTACAAGTTCACGCCCAACGAAGAGTACGCGCTGTTCACCGAGTTCAAGGCGCACGGCGGTCAGGCGGTCGAAGTCGTCACGGGCAGCCACACGGCGCAGGAGTATGTGAAGTACGCCGAAACCGCCAAGGAATTTGGCCTGGCCGCCTCGCGCGGCAGTGACTTTCACAGCCCCGACGAAAGCCGCATTGATCTCGGTACGCTGCCATTTTTGCCGGGTGACCTGACGCCGGTGTGGGATCTGCTGGCGGACCGCATCCAGTAATGCCCGGCGCTGCAAGAACGGCTCCCCACGCGCTGGCGGGCATCGCGTTTCTGGTTGCCGGTGTCGCCTGCCTGGCGGTGCTGGACACCACCACCAAACTCATTTCACTGAGCGTGCCGGCGCTGATGGCGCTGTGGTTTCGCTACGCCTTTCAGGCCATTGCCACCACGCTGGCGGTGTTGCCCCTGCGGGGCCGGACCGTGCTGCGGACCTCGCATCCCAAATTCCAGTGCCTGCGCGGCGTGCTGCTGCTGAGCAGCAGCCTGTTGGCGTTTTTCAGCCTCAGGTACATGCCGGTGGGCGAGTTCACCGCGATTGTGATGATCACGCCGCTGGTGATCACCCTGCTGGCGGCGCTGACCCTGGGCGAGCGCGTGTCCTGGCTGCGCTGGGCGCTGGTGGTGGGGGGCTTTGCCGGCACCCTGGTCATCATCCGGCCCGGCGATGAAAGCTTTGACTGGACGCTGCTGCTGCCGCTGGGGCTGGTGATCTGCAACTCGTGGTTCCAGATTCTGACCAGCCGGCTGGCCCGCACCGAAGACCCTCTGACCATGCATTTTTATACCGGTTGGGTCGGCACGCTGATCGCCTCGCTGGCCCTCCCCTTTGTCTGGACGGCGCTCGATTCGTGGACCCTGTGGGCCGGCCTGGCCATCATGGGGCTGATGGGCACGGCCGGGCATTTCATGATGATTCTGGCCTATGGCCGCGCGCCGGCTTCCACCCTCACCCCTTTCCTGTATGCGCAGATTGGCTTTGCCATGCTGGGCGGCTGGCTGGCGTTTTCGCATGTGCCCGACCAGTGGTCGCTGCTGGGCATTGCCGCCATTGCGGTCTGCGGAGCCGCGGGCGCCTGGCTGGCGGTGCGCGAGAGCCGGGTGGCCATTCAGCCGCCCGAATCCTGAAGTCAAAAAAGAGAGCAACAAAAGGACGTCCCGCATGGCCCAGTTTTTTGAAGTTCACCCCGACAACCCCCAGCTTCGCCTGCTCAAGCAGGCCGCGGGCCTGCTGGCGCGCGGCGGCATTGCGGCCGTGCCCACCGATTCCAGCTATGCGCTGGTCTGCCACCTGGACGACAAGGCCGCGGCCGACAGCCTGCGCCGCATTCGCGGTGTTGATGACAAGCACCACCTGACCCTGCTGTGCCGCGACCTGAGCGAACTGGCCAGCTACGCGCGGGTCGACAACAAGCAGTTTCGCCTGCTCAAGGCGGCCACCCCCGGGCCCTACACCTTCATTCTGGAGGCCAGCAAGGAAGTGCCGCGCCGCCTGAGCCATCCGTCGCGCAAGACCATTGGCCTGCGCGTGCCCGAGCACAGGGTGTTGCAGGCGCTGCTGGAGCTGCACGCCGCGCCGCTGCTGGCCACCACGCTGATTCCGCGTGGCGAAACAGAACCGCTCAACGATGCGCAGGCGATTCGGGGCCTGATGGAACACGAACTGGCCGCCGTGATCGACGCCGGCGCCTGCCACCAGCAGCCCACCACCGTGATTGACCTGACCGCGATGGGCGACGGCGGCGAGCCGGTGCTGGTCCGGCAGGGACGCGGAGCCCTGGCCCGGCTGGGGCTTTAAGCGGGTCTGAGACAATCCGGCCATGGACATCGCCAACCTGATTCAAACCGTCGCCATTTATGCACTGCCCGTGCTGTTTGCCATCACCGTGCATGAAGCGGCACACGGCTATGCGGCCCGCCACTTTGGCGACAACACGGCGTACGCGCAGGGCCGCATCACGCTGAACCCGCTCAAGCATATCGACCCCATCGGCACCATCGCGATGCCGTTGCTGCTGTACTTTGCGACTTCGGGGGCCTTTCTGTTTGGCTACGCCAAGCCGGTTCCGGTCAATTTCGGCAATCTGCGCAACCCCAAGCGCGACATGATCTGGGTCGCGCTGGCCGGGCCCGCCTCCAATTTTGTTCAGGCCCTGCTGTGGGCCGTGCTGCTGGTGGTGCTGGGCGGCCTGGGCAGCGAAGAGCCCTTCTTCATCAAGATGGCACAGGCCGGCATTCTGACGAATCTGGTGATGTGGGCCTTCAACCTGTTTCCGCTGCCGCCACTGGACGGCGGCCGCATCCTGGTCGGCCTGCTGCCCTGGAAGCAGGCCCAGTGGCTGGCACGCATTGAGCCCTGGGGCTTTTTTGTGGTGATGGGCCTGGTGATTGCCGGGGTGGTGGGCACGCTCTGGCTGCGCCCGCTGATGACCTTCGGCTACTTCCTGATCAATACCTTGATGTCCCCCCTGCTGGCGCTGCTGCGCTGAGGCCCGCACTTTTCATTCCCCATCGGCCGTTTGTTCTGTATGACCACCGCACCCTCCACCGCATCCTCCGCAGTCCCTTCCACCGATTCTCCCCAGCGCTTTCTGACCGGCATCACCACCACCGGCACACCGCATCTGGGCAACTTTGTCGGCTCGATCCGCCCTTCGGTGGCCGCCAGCCGCCTGCCCGGCGTGCAGAGTTTTTATTTCCTGGCCGACTACCACGCGCTGATCAAGTGCGATGAGCCCGCGCGCATCCAGCGCTCCACGCTGGAGATCGCCGCCAGCTGGCTGGCCGCCGGGCTGGACCCGGAGCGCGTGATGTTTTACCGCCAGTCCGACATTCCCGAAATTCCCGAACTGACCTGGCTGCTGACCTGCGTCACCGGCAAGGGCGTGCTCAACCGCGCCCACGCCTACAAGGCCTCGGTCGACAAAAACGAGGCCGCCGGCCACGACCCCGATACCGATGTCACGGCGGGCCTGTTCATGTACCCGGTGCTGATGGGCGCCGACATTTTGATGTTCAGGACGCACAAGGTGCCGGTCGGTCGCGACCAGATCCAGCACATTGAGATGGCGCGCGACATGGCGCAGCGTTTCAATCACCTGTACGGAGAGCATCTGGTGCTGCCCGAGGCGGTGATTGAAGAATCGGTGGCCCTGCTGCCCGGCCTGGATGGCCGCAAAATGAGCAAGAGCTACGACAACACGATCCCGCTGTTTGCGCCGCGCGAGCAGTTGCGCAAGCTGATCGCCGGCATCCTGACCGACTCGCGCGCACCCGGCGAGCCCAAAGAGGCCGAAGGCTCGGCGCTGTTCCAGATTTACCAGGCTTTTGCCAGCGCCGCAGAAACCAGCGCACTGCGCCAGGCCTATGCCGATGGCATCAGCTGGGGTGATGCCAAACAGCTGCTGTTTGAGCGCATCGACCAGGAAGTGGCCCCGATGCGCGAGCGCTACCACGCCTTCATCGACAACCCTGACCAGATCGAGGCCATCTTGCAGGCTGGCGCCCAAAAAGCCCGCCAAGTGGCCAGCCCCTTCATGGCCGAGCTGCGGCAGGCGGTCGGGCTGCGCCGGCTGGGCGCGCCGGCGACGGTCAAAAAAGACAAGACCGCCAAAACCGCCGCCCCTGCCTTCAAGCAATACCGCGAGGCCGATGGCCGCTTTTATTTCAAGCTGCTGGCCGCTGATGCCCGCTTGTTGCTGCAAAGCCAGGGCTTTGACTCCCCCAGGGATGCAGCGCAGACCATCAAGCTGCTGCAGCAAGGTGGCCCGGCCGCGCTGGCTTCGCTGCAGGGCCAGGTTGAGGCCGCGCAGGGCATTGGCGACAGCGAACTGGCCGTGGCGCTTAAGTTCTTTACAGACCCCAGCCCCTGATTAGGCCCGCATCAGCTTGGCCGGCGACGCTTTAGCCGGTTGTTTTGGCCCCCAGAAAACCGGAACAATTGCCCGAACTTCTTATTTATTTTTGGTCAAAAATAGACTTTCAGCCGTTATGCTCATTGCTGACGGAAATTTTGCTTCACGCCTAAACTAATGAGTATTTTTGTAGTCGATGACCATCCCTTGATGCGGGAGGCGATTGTCATGCTGATCCGGCGCCTGAACAGCAAGGTCACCGTGACCGAACTGGACCGGCTGGCCGCCGTGGTGCCCGCGGTCGCGCAGCACGGCATGCCCGAACTGATCTGCCTGGACCTGAAGCTTCCTGACACCAATGGTGTGTCGGGGGTTCGCGAACTCAAACAACAGTTTCCCGAGGTGCCGCTGGTCGTGCTGTCGGCCGCGCCGGCACAGGACTATGAAGAGCTTTCGATTGAAGCCGGCGCCGACGCCTATATTCAGAAATCGGCGGGCGCCACCGAAATCAGCAATGTGCTGCGCGTCTTTCTGAACAAGGAACTGGACCCGGCATCCGCGCCGCCCGCAGAAAAACTCTCCAAGCGCCAAAAGCAGTTGCTGGTCATGCTCGACAAGGGCATGAGCAACCGTGACATCGCCGAAGAACTGCAAATCAGCGAGCACACCGTCAAGGTGCATTTGTGGCGCCTGTTCCGGCGCCTCAATGTCAAAAGCCGCTCGCAGGCCAGCCACCTCGCCCGCACCCAGGGCCTGCTCTGATCGACGGTGCTTCAGGCCGCCGCCGGTTTGGCCCCTGACAGTTCAACCCAGAACACACTGCCCCGCCCGGCCTTGGAGGCCATGCCCACCGGGTGCCCCAGTGCCTGGCTGATACGCGATACGATGGCCAGACCCAGGCCGAAGCCCTGCTCGGTGCCGCCTCTGGGGACGCGGTAAAACTCCTGGAAAATCGCCTGCTGGTGTTCCTCGGCAATGCCGATGCCGGTGTCCCACACTTCGATGCACCAGGCGCCACGCCTGCGCCGCAGCGCCATCAGCACTCCCCCCTGGAAGGTGTTTTTCAGGGCGTTGGACAGCAGGTTGCCCACCAGCCGCCTGAGCAGCACCGGGTCCGACCACACCAGGGTCTGGCCGGCGCGGGTTCTAAGCCGCAGGCCCTGCTCCTGGGCAAAAGGCGCGTATTGCACCTGCAGGTCCTGGATGAACCCGGCCAGGTCAAGCTCCTGCAGGTTGGCCTTCAGGGGGTCGGTCTGAAGGCCTGCGAGGTCAAAAAGCGAGTTGAACAGTTCATGCACCGCTTTGCTGGACTGGACGATTTTTGGCGCGATCTGGCTCACATATTCGGGCTCGGCGGCCAGCCAGCCCGCATACAGATCGAGCGCCAGCACCGGCTGGCGCAAGTCATGGGCCGCGCTGGCGATAAAGCGGTTCTTGACCTCGACCGCTTCCAGCGCCGCACGACTCTTCTCGGTCAGCGAGGCGATCAGGGCGGCGTTGTCAAACTGTAACCCCAGATTGGCACGCTGCATTTCATGCACGCGTCGCCCCGACATTCGAATCGCCCCCCAGTACAGCAACACCAGCATCAGCATGGCCGCGGCGTTGAAGCTGACCGGCAGGCCGTCCTCAATCATCATCTGGTAGCCCAGCGACAGCAGAACCATGACGCCCAGCCCATCGACAAAACCGTAGAAACCCCGCAGGTAAGACGACAAGGTACCGACCGCAAAGCTGTTGATGCCGATCAGGATCAGCAGGCACAAAAACTGGTCGTAAACCGCCACTTTCAGGAAAAACAGGAACATCGAGGCGCCCCAGACCATTGCGCTCAGAGTCCAGAGCCCGTGACAGCGCGCCATGAAAGCCTGCAAGCGGGCGCCGCTCACGCCGCTCAGGGTTCGCTGATAAAGGCTGATGACACGGTAACGCACCAGCACGATGGTGGTGACAGCCACCGTCCAGACCCACAGCCCGGTGCTGTTGGCCTGCTCGTGCAGGATCGCCCACATGATGGCCACCATCAGCAACGCCGTGTGCAGCGCGGGCTGCGCATAACGCATAAAGGTCTGCATCATCTGCATTTCCACCCAGTCATCGCGCGCGGCGCGGCACAGGTCCTGGCCAGGCGGGTTGGGGGCGGTGAGATTCATGGGGGGAGTTTAGCCTCGGGACAGCGGATTTGAATAGGCAAAAACGCCAGCACCAGACCAAAAAAAAACGGTCTGGCGCTATTGAATTAATAGCACCAGACCGTTGTCAGTGGCGGAGAGGGTGGGATTCGAACCCACGGTACCTTGCGGTACGCCTGATTTCGAGTCAGGTACATTCGGCCACTCTGCCACCTCTCCTGTGTAGCTCTCGCATTCTAGCAGGCCGAAAGCCGGGTGATGCCGCCCATGTAGGGCTGCAGCACGGCGGGCACGTCCACGCTGCCGTCGGCGCGCTGATAGTTCTCCAGCACCGCCACCAAGGTGCGGCCCACCGCCAGGCCGGAACCGTTGAGGGTGTGAACGAATTCGTTCTTGCCCTGGGCGTTCTTGAAGCGGGCCTGCAGGCGGCGCGCCTGGAAGGCTTCGCAGTTGGAGACCGAGCTGATCTCGCGGTAGGTGTTTTGCGCCGGCAGCCAGACCTCGAGGTCATAGGTCTTGCTGGCGCCAAAGCCCATGTCGCCGGTGCACAGCAGCATGACGCGGTACGGCAGGCCCAGCTTTTGCAAAATCGCCTCGGCGTGGCCGGTCATGGCTTCCAGCGCTTCATAACTTTTCTCGGGATGCACGATCTGCACCATCTCGACCTTGTCGAACTGGTGCTGGCGGATCATGCCGCGCGTGTCGCGGCCATAGCTGCCGGCCTCGGAACGAAAGCACGGCGTGTGGGCGGTGAACATCAGCGGCAGCTGCGATTCGGCCACGATCTCGTCGCGCATGAAGTTGGTCAGCGGCACTTCGGAGGTCGGGATCAGGTACAGCGCGGCGTTTTCCGCCTCGCCTTCCTGGCCGCCCTTTCTGGCGGCAAACAGGTCTTCCTCGAACTTGGGCAACTGGCCGGTGCCGCGCAGTGAATCGCCGTTGACGATGTAGGGCACGTAACATTCGGTGTAGCCGTGCTCCGCCGTCTGCACGTCGAGCATGAACTGCGCCAGCGCCCGGTGCAGGCGCGCCAGCGGGCCTTTCATGACGGTAAAGCGCGAGCCGGTGAGCTTGGTGCCGAGTTCAAAGTCCAGCCCCAGCGGCTGGCCCACGTCGACGTGGTCCTTGACCTCGAACGAATAGGCCGGCGGCGAGCCACCCGGGCCTTCGACCGGGCTCCATTTGCGCACCTCGAGATTGCCGGCCTCGCCCGTGCCCGGCGGCACGCTGTCGTGCGGCAGATTGGGCACGGCCAGCAGCAGCGCCTGCATCTCGGCCTGAATCTGCTCGAGCCGGATGCTGGAGGCCTCCAGTTCGGCCTTGGAGGCGCTGACCTGTGCCATCACGGCGCTGGCGTCCTCGCCTTTCGCCTTGAGCTGGCCAATCTGTTTGGACAGGGTGTTGCGCTGGTTTTGCAGCTCTTCGGTGCGGATCTGCAGGCTCTTGCGCTCGGCTTCGAGGGCCTGGAACGCGGGCACATTGAGAAAGGCCTGCGGGTTTTTTCGGGTTTCAAGCCGGGCGATGGCCGAGGGCAGGTCTTTGCGGAGCAGGTTGATGTCTAGCATGGGGCAATTGTATTTTGTGGGGCCTCAGGCCAGGGTGGCCGGGTCCAGGTTGGCGCCGCAAATGATCAGGCAGACCTTTTCGCCGGCGCGCGGTGTGTAGCGGCCGCTGTGCAGCGCAGCCAGCGGCAAGGCGGCGGCCGGTTCCACCGCCAGCTTGAGTTCTTTCCAGAGCCACCGCTGCGCCGCGCGAATCGAGGCATCCGTCAGCAGCAGCGCATCGCGCACATGGGCCTGCGTCGCCTGCCAGCCCAGGCTGCCAATGCGTTTTGCGCCCAGCGAATCGGCGGCGATGCCGCTGACGGCCACATCGACCGGCCGGCCGGCTTCTCTGGCCTTGAACAGCGTCGGCGCCAGTTCGGGTTCCAGCGCCACGACGCGGCTACGCGCCTCGAACCAGTTCGCCACACCGCCAATCAGGCCGCCACCACCGACGCTGACCAGCACCGAGTCGGGCAGGCCGCCCTGCTCCTCGAGCTCCAGCGCCAGCGTGCCCGCGCCCACCAGCACTTCAGGCTGGTCATAGGCATGCGTCATCAGCGCGCCGCTCTGCTGCTGGCGCGCCAGGCAGGCCTGCAGCGCGTCGGCATAGGCGGCACCGGTCACCACCACCTCGGCACCCAGGGCCGCGAGCCGGGCGCGCTTGGCGGGCGGGCAGACCTCGGGCACAAACACCTCGCAGCGCACGCCCAGCGCGCTGGCGGCGGCGGCCGTGGCGATGCCGGCGTTGCCGCCCGAAGCCACAATCACGCCGCTGGGCGGGATGGGGTTGGACAACAGGCGATTGAGCATGCCGCGCGCCTTGAAGCTGCCGCCGGTCTGCAACTGTTCGAGCTTGAGCCAGACCTCAGCGCAGTCCAAGCCAAGCGCCTTGCCGGGCAGCTTGCACAGCGGTGTTTTGCGAATAAAGTGGCTGTAGTCCTTATAGAACGTACGGTAGCAGCTCTCAATTTGATAGCGGATCGTCATGGCCGCCGGTCAGCCCAGGTTGTGCAGCTGGCTGTCTTCAACTTCCAGCGTGTGGCCCTGGGCATCGACTTTGAGGCCCTTGGGCAGCGGGAACTTGATGGTCTCCTCAATCCCGTCCATCTTGCGCACCGACACCGCGCCCAGCGCCTTGATGCGGTCAATCACCTGCTTGACCAGGATCTCGGGCGCGGACGCACCGGCCGTCAGGCCAACCCGGCCCTTGCCTTCGAACCACGACTCCCGCAGCTCGCTGGCATCGTCGACCATATAGGCTTCGGTGCCGAGCCGGGTCGCCAGTTCGCGCAGGCGGTTGCTGTTGGAGCTGGTCGGGCTGCCGACCACAATTAAAATATCGACCTGCGGGCTCAGCACCTTGACCGCATCCTGCCGGTTTTGCGTGGCATAGCAGATGTCTTGCTGCTTGGGCTCGCGCACCTGCGGAAAGCGCGCCTTCACGGCGGCGCTAATCTCGGCGGCGTCGTCCACGCTCAGCGTGGTCTGCGTCACCACCGCCAGCCGCTCGGTTTGCGCCGGTGAAATACGCGCCACATCGGCCACGTCTTCGACCAGATGAATGCCGCTGTCGAGCTGGCCCATGGTGCCTTCGACCTCGGGGTGGCCCTTGTGGCCGATCATGATGAACTCGTAACCCTCCTTGTGCAGCTTGGCGACTTCGACATGCACCTTGGTCACCAGCGGACAGGTGGCGTCAAAAATCTGGAAGCCGCGCGCCCGCGCTTCCTTCTGGATCGCCTGGCTCACGCCGTGGGCGCTGAAGACCAGCGTGGCGCCGGGCGGCACGTCGCTCAGTTCTTCGATAAAGATCGCGCCCTTGGTTTTGAGGTCGTTGACCACATAGGTGTTGTGCACGATTTCATGGCGCACATAAATCGGCGCGCCAAACTTGGCCAGCGCCCGCTCGACGATTTCGATGGCGCGATCAACACCCGCGCAAAAACCACGCGGCTCAGCAAGGAGGATTTCCTGAGGCAACTGATCAGGGGAGAGTTCCGCCGACAGGCCGCCCTTAGGCGGAACAGCCCCCTCGGGGGGCAGCGCAGTACGCGAAGCGACAAGCGTGGGGGTCATAGCACTCCAATCACATGAACTTCAAACAGCACCGGCTGGCCGGCCAGCGGGTGGTTGAAATCAAACTGCACGGCCTCGCCAGCATCTTTCACCTGCTGCACCGCGCCGGCGTACTGGCCCAGGCCGTCGGGCGTGGGGAACTGCACCACATCGCCGACCTGGTACTGCTCGCCTGGGTCGCCCAGCTCGTTGAGCAGCTTGCGCGCCACCCACTGCAGCAGCTCCGGGTTGCGCTCGCCAAAGGCCTCGCCGGCCGCCAGCTCAAAGGTGCTGCGCGTGCCTTCGGGCAGGCCCAGCAGCCGCTGCTCAAGCGCCGGCGACAACTCGCCCGTGCCCAAGCTCAGCGTGGCCGGCTTGCCGCCAAAGGTATTGATGATGTCGGCGCCATCGGGTCCGGCCATGCGGTAATGCAGGGTCAGGAAGGAGCCCGGCTGGACGAGTGGAGGGGGGGCGGTGGGCACGGCGGTCATAAGACTCTCAGAGGCCAGCCGCGGTGGCTGACGGGTGTTTGTAAACTGCCCCTATTGTAGAAAACCCGGCTGACCCGCCCCGCCGCAGGTTTTTTGCCCTTTATTGCCCCTTTATTGCCCCTTCTTTTATTGCCCCGCCAGCAACCCCTTCCAACCATGCTCCTCAAAGACCTGCCCGCCGACGCCCGACCGCGCGAGAAACTGCTGGCCCGCGGCCCCGGCGCGCTCAGCGATGCCGAGCTGCTGGCGCTGCTGCTGCGCACCGGCCTGCCCGGCAAGAATGCGCTGCAGATGGGCCAGGAACTGCTGGCCACCTTCGGCGGCGTGGCCGGGCTGCTGCACACCGGGCCTGAGGCCCTCAAAAGCATCAAGGGCCTGGGGCCGGCCAAACGCGCTGAAATTGTGGCCGTGCTGGAGCTGGCGCGGCGGGCGCTGGCCGAAGAGCTGAAGGAAAAAACCCTGTTTGCCACGCCGCAGGCGGTGCGCGACTACCTGCAGCTGCAGCTGGGCAGCCGACCGCACGAGATCTTTGCGGTGCTGTTTCTGGACAGCCAGCACCGCCTGATTGCGATGGAGGAGCTGTTTCGCGGCACCCTGACGCAGACCAGCGTGTACCCGCGCGAAGTCGTCGTCAGGGCGCTGGCGCTGAATGCCGCCAGCGTGGTGCTGGCGCACAACCACCCAAGCGGCACGGCCCAGCCCTCCCGTGCCGACGAAGCGCTGACGCAAACCCTGAAGGCCGCGCTGGCGCTGGTCGATGTGCGCGTGCTTGACCATTTCGTGGTCACCAGCACCCAGGCCGTTTCGATGGCCGAGCTGGGACTGCTGTAAGGTCGGGTCATGCGACAGACCGGCATCAAAGACCTGAAAGACCTCAAGGCGGTCAGGCAGGACATCGAAACCCGCGCCCGCCTGGCCGCCGAGCTGGAAGCGGCGCGGCGCGCCGCTGCGGCCAAAGCCAGGGCCGAGAAAGAGCTGTTCTCGCGCGCGGTCGGCCCCGTCAAGGCCCTGCCCGCCAAACACCGGCCCGGCCACCGGGCGCAGCTGCCCGTGGTGCAGGCGCCGCCCATCGCCGTGCAAATGCAGCGCGACGAGCAGGCCGTGATGCGCGAAGCCCTGTCCGATGAATTTGATGTGGACACCCTGCTGGACACCGACGACAGCCTGAGCTACCGGCGGCCCGGCATAGGCCCCGACGTGGCGCGCAAGCTGCGCCGGGGCGGCTGGAGCATTCAGGGCCAGCTCGACCTGCACGGCCTGCGCCAGGGCGACGCCCGAGAGGCGCTGGCCCAGTTCGTGCGTGACGCGCAAAAGGTCAGCTGGCGTTGCGTACGGGTGGTGCATGGCAAGGGGCTGGGTTCGCCCGGCAAGACGCCGGTACTCAAGGGCAAGGTGCAAAGCTGGCTGATCCAGAAGCAGGAAGTACTGGCCTTTGTGCAGGCCCGGCCGGCCGAGGGCGGCGCCGGCGCGCTGGTGGTGTTGCTGGCGCAGGGCTGAGTTGCGGGTTTTCAGAAAAATCGTCTGCTATGTTTTTAATAGCTGTATGCGCACTATTTACCTGGGCTAACGGCCTATTTCATAGTAATTTCTTCCTGAAATCCGGATTTGGCAAGCACAAAACAAAGGTGAGCACATGATACAAAACGTGGGACTGATCGGCCTGGGGGCGATGGGCAGTGGCATGGCGACATCGCTGCGCCGCGCCGGGCACAAGGTGCAGGTGTATGACGTGCGCGCCGACGTGGCGCGGGCGTTCGTGCAGGACGGCGGCGTGGCCTGCGACTCGCTGGCGCAACTGGGCGCCGCCTGCGAGGTGGTGATCTCGGTCGTCGTCAATGCCGCGCAGACCGAGGCGGTGCTGTTCGGCTCCGATGCGAATGAAGCTGCCGCCGGTTGCGCCGATAGCAAGGAAAGCAGCAGCGGTTGCGCCGCCGCGATGAAGCCCGGCAGCGTGTTCGTGATGTGCTCGACGGTGGACCCGAACTGGTCGATTGCGCTCGAAAAGCGCCTGGCCGCGCTGGGCATTTTGTACATCGACGCGCCGATTTCCGGCGGCGCCGCCAAGGCTGCGAGCGGCGAGATGACGATGATGAGCGCCGGCACCCCGGCTGCGTATGCCAAGGCCGAACCGCTGCTGAACGCGATGGCGGCCAAGGTCTACCGGCTGGGCGACAGCGCGGGTGCCGGCAGCAAGGTCAAGATCATCAACCAGCTGCTGGCCGGCGTGCACATCGCCGCCGCGGCCGAAGCGATGGCCCTCGGCCTGCGCGAAGGCGTGGACCCCGCCGCGCTGTACGACGTCATCACCCACAGCGCCGGCAACAGCTGGATGTTCGAAAACCGCATGGCCCACGTGCTGGCCGCCGACTACACGCCGCTGTCGGCGGTCGATATTTTCGTCAAGGACCTGGGCCTGGTACTCGACATGGCCCGCGCCAGCAAGTTCCCGCTACCCCTGTCATCCACCGCCCACCAGATGTTCATGCAGGCGTCGAGCGCCGGCTACGCGCGCGAAGACGACAGCGCGGTGATCAAGATTTTTCCGGGGATTGAGTTGCCGAAGGGGGCTGGGGCCTGAGGGGCAAGCATGCCTTTCGCGTGGCCGACGGCATTCACTCGCCGCGGTTGCGCATCCAGTCGGCGGTCTGGAAAAACGAGGCATTGAGCCGGGTGCGCAGCGCCTCGTCGACGCCGGTCTCGTGCATGGCCTGGTCCATGCAAGCGAGCCACTGGTCGCGCTCGGCAATGCCTATCGATCCGCCGCCGGTTTGCTGCGGCAGGTGGCGCATACGCAATTTCGGGTGGCCAAAGCGGTCGGTGTAATGCTGCGGCCCGCCCAGCCAGCCGCATAAAAACCAGAACAGGCGCTGCCGCGCGTTGTCCAGCGTGCTGCCATGCGCGGCGCGCAACGCGCTGTAGCCGGGCTCCAGGTCCATCAGGTCGTAAAAGCGCTCCACCAGCGCCTTGACGCGCTCTTCGCCGCCTATCCAGGCGAACGGGGTTTCAAACGGCGGCTTGCCGGAAGGCTTTTCTTCGATTTGCATGAGAGACTCATTTAAAGGGCCCACTTATTGCGCCTTGCGCAGGGTTTCAACCACGGGCGTATTGAGCACGGAACGCAGCCCCCACCAGCCCGCCGCCAGCGCCAGCACGGCGCCGGCCAGGCTGCCCAGCAGCGGCACGGTCCAGGAGCCGGTCCAGCTGAAATCAAACACATAGCGCGCCAGTCCCCAACCCACCGCCAGCGAGACGATGGAGGCGAGAAAGCCGGCCAGCAGACCCACGCCCGCCAGTTCGGCCCGCTGCACCTGCCGCAGCAGTGAGGCGCGTGCACCCACCGCGCGCATGATGGCAAATTCCCGCGCGCGCTCTTCGCGCGTGGCGGTGATGGCTGCAAACAGCACCACCAGGCCGGCCGCCAGCGTGAAGCCAAACAGGAACTCCACCGCCCGAATCACCTGGTCCAGCACACGCTGCACCTGGCCCAGGGTGCTGCTCATGTCGACGTTGGTGATGTTGGGAAAGGCCTTGACCAGCGCGTTGTCAAAGCTGGCGGGTCGGGCCTGCCCGGCCACGGCTACCGGGGCATCCGGCGCGCGGAAGGCGCTGATATAGGTGACGGGCACATCGGCGAGCTGCGCCACCGGGTACATGACAAAAAAATTGACGCGCATGGAGCCCCAGTCGACCTTGCGCAGGCTGGTGATTCTGGCCTCGCTGAGCTGGCCGGCAATGTCAAAGCGCAGGCTGTCGCCGAGCTTGAGGCCCAGCGTCCTGGCCAGGCCTTCCTCCACGCTGACCGCGTCTTTTTCCCCGGCCGTCCAGCGCCCGGCCACGATCTGGTTGTGGCCGGGCTGCTCGGTATTGTTGGAGAGGTTGAATTCGCGGTCCACCAGGCGTTTGGCGCGGTCGTCCTCGAAGTCATCGGGTGTGACGGCCTGGCCATTGACGGCCACGAGACGACCCCGAATCATCGGGTACCAGTCATATTTTTTCACCCCGCCATCGCGCAGCGCCTGCTGAAACGCCTGGCCCTGCTCGGGCTGCACATTGATGACAAAGCGGTTGGGCGCATCGGGTGGCGTGGCATTGCGCCAGCTGCTGATCAGGTCGGTGCGCAGCAGCACCAGCAGCATCAGCGCCAGCAGCCCGACCGCCAGTGCGCTGGTCTGCACCACCGCATACACCGGGCGCGCCGACAGCTGGCGCGTGGCCAGCACCAGCCAGCGCGGCGCGGAGGTTTCGTTGACGCTGGCGCGCAGCAGCTTGACGGCGGCAAAGCTGGCCGCCGCAAACACCAGCACGGCACCGGCAAAGCCGCCGACCGCGATCAGGCCCAGTTTCAGGTCGCTGCTGGCGGCCAGCAGCAAGGCGGCAAAACCGGCCATGCCCACGCCCAGCACCGCCAGCGAGACGGGCTTGAGGTTGCCGACGTCACGGCGTATCACCCGCAGCGGCGGTACCTGGGCCAGCTGCAGCACCGGCGGCAGGCCAAAGGCCAGCAGCAAGGTCAGGCCCATGCCCATGCCGAACAGCACCGGCCACAGCGTGGCGGCGGGCAAGGCGGTCTCGACCAGCCCGGCCAGCAGCAGCACAAAGCCGTAATGCACCGCAAAACCCAGCGCCACGCCGAGCGCACTGGCCACCAGCCCGGCCAGCACGAATTCAACGCTGTAGGCCAGCGCAATGGTGCGCTGCGGCTGGCCCAGCACGCGCAGCATGGCGCAGTCGTCCAGGTGCTTGGCGGCAAAACCACGCGCAACAATCGCCACCGCAACGGCGCTGAGCAGGGCCGCCAGCAAGGCCACCAGATTCAGGAATTTCTCGGCGCGGTCCAGCGTCTGGCGCATCTCGGGGCTGCCGCTTTCGAGCGACTCCAGCCGCACACCGCGAATACCGGACTCGGCGCCGGGCTTTTTGATCGTGTCGGTGGCCCATTTCACATAGGCCTTGACCGCCTTGTCGTCGCCGGCCACGGCAAAGCGGTAGCTGGTGCGGCTGGCCGGCTGAATCAGGCCGGTGGCGGCCACATCGGCCTGGTTGACCATGACCCGCGGCGAAAAGCTGATGAAGCCCGCGCCGCGGTCCGGCTCCTGCACGATGATGCGGGTCAGCTTGAAGCTGGCATCGCCCAGCAGCAAGGTCTGGCCGACCTTCAGGCCCAAGGCGTCGAGCAGCGACGCGTCGGCCCAGGCCGTGCCGGGCGCCGGAATGTCGCGGGTTTGCTGGCCGGCGCCATCCGGGCTGTCGGCCACCTTCATGTTGCCGCGCAGCGGGTAGCCCGCCGGCACCGCCTTGAACGCCACCAGCTTGGCGCCGCCGCCGTCCGCGTCGGTGGCGCGGCCCATGGTCGGAAAGCTCACGGTGGACACCGCCTGCAAACCCAGCGCCTGGGCCTTGGCAATGAAAGCGGCCGGGGTGACGCCGTCGCTTCTGACCACCGCATCACCGCCCAGCAGTTGCAGCGCATCGCGCTCGAGTCCGCCCTTGAGCCGGTCTGCAAAAAAACCGACCGCCGTCAAGGCCGCAACCGCCAGCGTGACGGCCACCATCAGCAAACGCAGCTCGCCCGCCCGCAGATCACGCCGCAGGGTGCGCCAGCCGAGCTTGAGAAATAAGGTGTTCATGCCGCTACCTTAGCGCAGAACCGGTAGCCAGAGCGGGCGTGGGGGCTGGGCGGCCTAACCAACAGGGGACGCAGCCGCCTCCGGCCGCAGCACCAGCCCGGGCTCCAGCCGCAGGCGCTGCGGGCTGGCAAAGCAGACAAAGCGCTTGTTGGTGGCACGGCCAATCGCGCACAGCCCCACCTTCTGCGCCACCTGGTGCCCCATCTGCGTGATGCCGCTGCGCGAGACCACAATCGGCACCCCCATCTGGGCCGACTTGATGACCATTTCGCTGGTCAGGCGGCCGGTGGTGTAGAACACAAGTCCGTCAGATTTGGCAAAAAACACAGAAGCACAATTTTCCGACGGGCCGCCCCCAGGAAAATTAGCCTCGGGGGGCTGCGAGGACACGTCAGTGCCGAGCGCGGGGGCCCTATTTTTTTGCATCCACATCCAGCCGGCAATCGTATCGATGGCGTTGTGCCGGCCCACATCTTCCACAAACAGCAGCATTTCGGGTTCGTCTGATGCCGTCGTGAACAAGGCACAGGCGTGAACCGACCCGGCGGACTTGTAGGTCGTCTCTTTCAGGCGGATGGTGTTGACCAGTGCATACAACTGGCTTTGCGTGATGTGGGCACTGTCAGGCAAGGCAATCTGGTCCACTTCGTCCATCAGCCCGCCAAACACACTGCCCTGGCCGCAGCCGGTGGTGACCACGCGCCTGGCGGTTTTTTCTTCAATGTCTTCAATGCCGTGGCGGGTTTTGACAGCGGCAGCGCCCACGTCCCAATCGACCGTGATCGACTCAATGTCCGCGACCTCCCCGACCAGCCGCTGGTTGCGCAGGTAGCCAAGCACCAGCAGTTCGGGATGGGCACCCAGGGTCATGAGTGTGACCAGTTCGCGTTTGTCCACATACACGGTCAGTGCGCGCTCGGCGGGAATGGGAATTTTGTAGCGCTCGCCGTATTCGTTGACGGCGTCCACTTCGCAGGTTAACGGCGCCTGGGCCTGGCTAAGGTAGGGTACGAAGGGCAATGGCATTGACGTAGCCTAGCGCAAAAAAAGCCGAGACCTTGCGGCCCGGCCTTTTACCTTGGGTGGACAAGGTGTTTCAGGACTTCTTGGCCGGGTTGACGACCGCATCGGGCTGCTTGCCGCTGGGCGGGCTGGTTGCCGTGGCGGCTGGCGAATGCGCACCAGCCGCCTCTAGCGGTTTGGCATCCGGCGGCGTGTAGACAAACGCGCCGGGGTCGGTACATGCGGGCGTTGCGGCTGCGGGTTTGGTTTCCTTGCCAGCGGCCTTACTGGACTGAAAATAACCGGCCGCCACCTTGTCCTGCACCGTGCACAACTGGTAGGCCTCGACCTTGCCGGTCCAGGCGGTCTTGGCGGCCGCCTCGGCGGCTTTGGCCTTGGCGTCGTCGCTCAGCGCCGGCAGTTTGGCAAGCGTCATGCTTGAGGCGCTGACCAGCAGGCTTGCAATCAAAAGTTTTTTCATGGGGCTCTCGCTCTTTAACTTGAGGCTTGCACGGTCTGGCCGGTTTGGCTAGAGGCCGCAGGCTGGCTGCGCTGGGCCGCGATAGCGCCGGCCTTGACATCGTCAAACCAGTATTCATGGTGCTCCCGGGCCCAGGTTTCATCGACATAGCCAGTCTTCATGGCCTTGTAGGCGCCCTCCATGCCAATAGTGCCGATATAAATATGACCGAGAAACAGGCACATCATGAGCACGGTCGCCACCGCATGCACCATGTGTGCAATCTGCATGGTGGAGCGCTCATAGACCAGACCGGGCAGCAGTTTGTCCAGCACCAACCCCGAGGACACCACCACCATGCCCAGAAAGAAAACACCGCCCCAGAAAATCAGTTTCTCACCGGCGTTGAAACGGTTTGAAGGCGGTTCCGCGTCAGAAATCAGGCCGCCGCCCCTGAGCAGCCAGTTCATGTCACCCTTTTGCGGCCAGTTGTCGCGCAAGAAGGTAAAAAACACGATCACCAGCGACACGGCAAACAGCGGGCCGGCAAAATTGTGGGCGGTCTTGAGCACCCAGGTCAGCCAGCCAAACAGGGCGCCACCAATGACCGGCTGCAGGAAAAACTTGCCAAACGCCATGACCAGCCCGGAAATAGCCAGAATGGAAAACGCCGCCGCGTTGGACCAGTGCGCCGCGCGTTCAAACGGGGTAAAACGCTCAATCTTGCGGCCGGTGTCAGCGCCGTGGGTCTTGATCGTGCCTCGGCTGAAATAAAAAATCGCAATCGCCAGCAGCACAATCAAAAACAGCGAGCCGCCGTAGGGAATGATCCAGTTATTGCGCACCTGGCGCCAGGCTTCGCCGGCATTGGTCAGGCGCGAGCCGGGGTATTGCACAAATGGCTGTATCAGGTTGCCGGCCTCGGGCGCCTGGCTTTTGGGCAGGCTGCTGTAGCCCGTGATACCCGCACCCACCTGGCGCCACATGGGGGCGTTGTTTCCGGGCTGGACTTTGGCGCGCTCAGCGTTGGTCTGTTTGGCATAGTTGGGGTCGGCACTGGCCTCGGGCACCACGTCAAAAATATCCTGGCCCCGAATGCCGCCCGTTGCGGCACCGGGGGGAGCCGGCACGGCGGGTACCACCGCTGGGGTGACCAGGCCCGACGCCTGGGCGGCCTGAGGCGCGGAGGTCTGTGCTGCGGCAACTCCGGCCACGCCAATTGCTATAAAAAGTATAGCAACTCGCGCACGTTGCATATGAACCATAAGACCTCCGGTCACTTATTTTGAGGTGGTCAACTTGACATATTCGTTCTGGGTGTTTTGCGCGCGGGCTTTGAGTCCCTGCTCCCAGCTGGCCTTGTCGCCGGCCTTCCAGCCAGACGCCACAAACGGGTTGCCAGCCCCCTGATAAGCCGCCACGTCATTTTTCACGCCGCCCAGGGTTTGCGGCTTTTCGGAGCAGGCCGCAAGGCCCAGCATCGCCATGGCGACCATGAAAACCCGCATCATGATTTGGCTCCCTGCGGCGGCTGGCCGGCCTGTTTGGCGCCGTAGGCGGTACCCCAGCCCCAGACCTCGGCGCCCTTGCCGCGCTGCACCACCCGGTTGCGGAAGATGTCGGCCACCACATCGCCGTCACCCGCCAGCAAGGCCTTGGTCGAGCACATCTCGGCGCAGGCGGGCAGCTTGCCTTCGGCCAGCCGGTTGCGGCCATACTTTTCGAATTCAGCCTGGCTGCCATTGGCTTCCGGGCCACCGGCGCAAAAGGTGCACTTGTCCATCTTGCCGCGCACCCCGAAGGTGCCAGAAGCGGGAAACTGCGGCGCGCCAAACGGGCAGGCATAAGAGCAGTAGCCGCAGCCAATGCAGACATCCTTGTCATGCAGCACCACGCCCTCATCGGTGCGGTAAAAGCAGTTGACCGGGCACACCGCCATGCAGGGCGCGTCGCTGCAGTGCATGCACGCGACTGAAATGGATTTTTCCCCGGGAACACCGTCGTTGAGCGTGACCACGCGGCGGCGGTTGACGCCCCACGGGACTTCGTTTTCATTTTTGCAGGCCGTCACACAGCCGTTGCATTCGATGCAGCGCTCGGCGTCACAAACAAATTTCATGCGTGCCATGGTGACTCCTGAACAGTCGTCATAAAAAAGGTGTAGAGGGTGGGAGCATTTCCGCACCAGCCAGGGCCGCGGATCCGGCTCTGCCGGGCCGCAGGCGCAACGGCCCCCTCGGGGGGCAGCGCAGCACACGAAGTGGCAAGCGTGGGGGTCATGCTCGTTCGACGTTGCAGACCGTCGTCTTGGTTTCCTGCATCATCGTTACGCTGTCGTAGCCATAGGTCGTGGCGGTGTTGATGGCCTCGCCGCGCACAATTGGCGCGGCCCCGCTCGGGTAATACGCCAGCATGTCCGCGCCTTGCCAGCGTCCCGAGAAGTGGAACGGCATGAACACGGTGTCAGGGCCGACCCGCTCGGTCACCAGCGCCTGCACATTCAGGCGGGCGCCGGTCGGGGTGCTGACCCAGGCGCGCTCGCCATTGCGGATGCCCCGGTCAGCCGCTATTTTCGGGTTGATCTCGATGAACATCTCCTGCTGCAACTCGGCCAGCCAGGGGTTGGACCGGGTCTCTTCACCGCCGCCCTCGTACTCGACCAGGCGGCCCGAGGTCATGACCAGTGGAAACTTTTCATGCACCTTGTCGGCCATGTTTTTCTGCTGAATGGTTTTGTACAGCGTGGGCAGGCGCCAGAAGGCTTTTTTGTCATCGTGGGTGGGGTACTTGGCCTGCAGGTCCGCACGGTTGCCATACAGCGGCTCGCGGTGTTGCGGAATGGCATCCGGGAAATTCCAGACCACGGCGCGGGCCTTGGCGTTGCCAAACGGGTGGCAACCATGGTTTTTCATGACCACGCGGATAATGCCGCCCGAAGAATCGGTCTTCCAGTTCTTGCCTTCGGCGGCAGTTTTTTCGGCCTCCGTGAGTTCATCCCACCAGCCCAACTTTTTCACCAGCAGATGGTCAAACTCCGGGTAACCGGTCTGGATGTCGGCGCCTTTCGAGTGAGAGCCGTCTTCGGCAAGCAAATTCTTGCCCTCACGCTCGACCCCGAAATTAGCGCGGAAGTTACCGCCCCCTTCCATGACATGCTTTGACGTGTCGTAGAGATTGGGTGAGCCGGGATGCTTGAGTTCGGGCGTGCCGTAGCATGGCCAGGGCAGGCCAAAATAGTCACCCGCCGTGTCGTAACCCGTCTCCTTGTCTATGCCGCCCCTGGACTTGAGCGTCTTGACGTCAAACAGGTGCATGTTGCGCATGTGCGCTTTCAGGCGCTCCGGGCTCTGGCCGGTGTAACCGATGGTCCAGCAGGTCTTGTTGATTTCACGCAGGATGTCCTCGGGCACGGGCTCGTCCATGCCCCTGACCTTTTGCATCTTGAAGTTCCTCGACAGCTCCTTGGCAAAGCCCAGCTTCTCGGCAAACTGGTGCATGATCATGTGGTCGCTGCGGCTTTCCCACAAAGGTTCGATCACTTTTTCGCGCCACTGCAGGGAACGATTCGAGGCCGTCACCGACCCGCTGGTTTCAAACTGGGTGGCCGCCGGCAACAGGTACACCGCACGGTTGGGATTGAGGTCTTCAGCCTTGCCGGGCATGGCGGCCATGGCCGCTGTGGCCGACGGGTAAGGGTCCACCACCACCAGCAAGTCCAGCTTGTCCATCGCGCGTTTCATCTCCAGACCGCGGGTCTGGGAATTGGGCGCATGGCCCCAGAAAAAGACGGCGCGCAGGTTGGAGTCCTGGTCAATGAATTCGTTTTTTTCCATCACGCCGTCGATCCAGCGCGAAACGGTGATGCCGGGCTTGCCCATCATGGCGGCCGAGGCGTAGCGCCCCTTGATCCAGTCAAAGTCCACGCCCCAGGCCTTGGCGAAGTGCTTCCAGGACCCCTCCGCCAATCCGTAATAGCCAGGCAATGAGTCCGGGTTGGGCCCCACGTCGGTGGCCCCCTGCACGTTGTCGTGGCCGCGGAAAATGTTGGTGCCGCCGCCAGAAACCCCGACATTGCCGAGCACCAGTTGCAAGATACAGGATGCGCGAACAATGGCGTTGCCAATGGTGTGCTGGGTCTGGCCCATGCACCAGACGATGGTTGAAGGCCGGTTTTTCGCCATCATTTCCGCCGCCATGTAGACGCGCGATTCGGGTACGCCGCAGGCTTCCTCAACCTTGTCGGGCGTCCATTTGGCCAGCACTTCCTCCTTGACCTTGTCCATGCCATAGACACGATCATTGATGTACTTGGTATCTTCCCAGCCATTTTTGAAGATGTGGTACAGCATGCCAAACAGGAAAGGGATGTCAGATCCCGAGCGCAGGCGTATGTATTCGTCTGCCTTGGCTGCCGTGCGGGTAAAGCGCGGGTCGACCACGATCATCTTGCAGCCGGTTTCCTTGGCGTGCAGCATGTGCAGCATGCTGACCGGGTGCGCCTCTGCGGCGTTGGAGCCAATGTACAGGGCACACCTGCTGTTTTGCATGTCGTTGTACGAATTGGTCATGGCGCCATAACCCCAGGTGTTGGCGACACCGGCCACCGTGGTGGAATGGCAGATGCGCGCCTGGTGGTCGCAATTGTTGCTGCCCCACAGGCTCATCCACTTGCGCAGCAAATAAGACTGCTCGTTGTTGTGCTTGGACGAACCCACCACATACACCGAATCGGGACCGCTGGCCTTGCGCAGCTCCAGCATGCGGGCCGTGATTTCATTGAGCGCGGTGTCCCAGCTGATGCGCTCATACTTGCCGCCCACCAGCTTCATGGGGTAGCGCAGCCGGTATTCACCGTGGCCGTGCTCGCGCAGGGCGGCACCTTTGGCGCAATGCGCGCCCAGGTTGATGGGCGAGTCAAACACCGGCTCCTGGCGCACCCACACGCCGTTTTCAACCACGGCATCAACCGCGCAGCCGACCGAGCAGTGGGTACACACCGTGCGTTTGACCACAATTTTTCCGCTGCCGTCAGAGGCGGCCCCCGTGGCGGCACCTGCCTTCTTGACCAGCGCCAACTGGGTCGCGGCCAGGCCTACCCCCACCCCCAGACCCGAGCGCCGCAGGAAGGCGCGGCGGTCCATGGTCGGCAGGGCGTTGGCCAGGCCCCGCGAGAGGCTCTGGACAAAACGCGCTGAGCCAGCGCGATGCGCCGGATCACCAGAAAGGTCATGAGATTTTTTCGTGAGCAGCATGGGGCTCTCCGTGAAAATGAAACCAGGAGGAATCAGACGCGGGTGGTTTTGTAGTAGCGCTTGACATGCTCTGACAGGCTGTAACCACCGCCTTTTTCAGGCGCAGGCTTGGGCTCCTGGAGCGCGGCTTCTGGCGCGGGCACGCCGGGCAAAGTTGCTATGGCCGCGACGGCCCCGCCCGTGGCAACGGCACCCAGAAAGAAACCTCTGCGAGAGGGTTTTGGCTGGCTTTCCTGCATGTCTTTCTCCCAGAAATCCTGGCAAGGATATGTAACTCTTTGCATACTTTACGCCTGAGCGCCCTGCACCACAATGGTTCGAAAGGGTGATTACCCAGGTATCCGCGAACCCTAGGGAAAACGATAGGCAATCTTATTGTTGATGCTCGCAAAAGAGTCGACCCAGGCTGCTACAGACCTCGACTGGCGACCCATTCCGGCTGCACAAAACGCTGCCGCGCGGTTCAGGTCAGCATGTCGAAGCCTTGCGCCTCGACACTGATGAAGGCCTGGGTGAAGGCCGCCAGGGCGCGATAAAACCCGGCCTTGGGATGCTGCACGATCGCCTCGCACATCGGGGAAAACCAGGGCTGCACATGCTGCGCAAAAAACTCGCGCTGGCGCGTCAGGTTGGCCACTTCCACATCGTCGCCGGCAATCAGGTAGCGCATGACCTCGCACAGGTAGGCCACATGGTCTTCGGTTTCCGGCATGGCGTCGTCCCGCGCCAGCCCCAGTGCCGCAATATCGGCGCGCAGGGCGGCCAGCGGCTTTTCGTTGAGAAAGCCGCTCAGATAGTGTGATCCAAACAAATACACCTCGGGTTTGCCCACGCCACCAAAAAGGGTATCGAACTCCAGGCTGATGTCGGCCAGGGTATACGCCCGCGCGGCGGCCACCAGCTCACCCCAGGACGCCTCCAGCACCGCGCCAGCAGCCGGTGCTTCGGTGACGGCAAGGCGCATCTTGTCATGCAGCCCGGCACCCGGCGCTGCGTAGTAAAGCGCCGCCAGCAAACCATAGACTTCCGCTCGCGCGGTTTCTTCGTCCAGTAGGGAAGATACGAGTTGGGCTTGCATCATGCTTGGTTTACCGGCGGGTCGGGTTTAGCGGATATCGGTGATCTTGAGTTCGTTGTCCGCCGAGTAGATGTCAATCACCCGGCAGTCGCTGCACATTTTCAGGCGGTCTGCCGCCGCACCCTGAAACATGGCGTGCCCGGCCAGCTTGCCCAGCATGGATTCAATCGCCTTGAGCGTGCCGAAAGGCTTGCCGCAGCGTATGCACTGGTAGGGCTGGCTTTCATTGAGCACACGCGCTTGCTTGCGCTGCGGCGTGAGCAGCAGGCGCGGCACGAGGGCGATGGCGTCCTCAGGACAGGTCGTGGCGCACAGGCCGCACTGCACGCAGTTTTTCTCGATGAACTTGAGCTGCGGGCGGTCCGGGTTGTCTTGCAGCGCGCTGGCCGGGCAGGCGCTGACGCAGCTCAGGCACAGGGTACAGCTATTGGCATTGACGCTCAGGCTGCCGAACGGCGAGCCTTGACCAGGCAGTTCAATCGCCTCGGGCAAGGCAGCGGGCGCTGCCGCCATCAGGTGGTCCAGCGCCAGGTCCAGCGTGCTGCGCTTTTCCTGCGCCACCGCAAAACGGGCCGGGCTGGCGGGCACCATGGGCCGGGCCTTCGCCAGGGCTTGCAGGCCGGCATCCAGGCTGGCGACGGCCTGGGCGGCGGCGCCCATCTGCGCGCGCAGCAGATGGAAGTGAACGCCCGCATAACCCAGGCCATTCATGATGGCCGCGGCCACCCGCATCTGTTCTGCCAGGCCGTCCAGGTAGGCGGGGGCTTCCTCGTCGGTGACCAGCACCGCCACCTGGGTTGCGCCCAGGGCGATGGCGCTGAGCCAGACATCCAGCCCCACACTGGCGGTGTGCCACAGCGCGAGCGGTATCACGTTGGCAGGTACACCCCTAATGGCCTTTTGCAGCTGGGCGGCGCGGCCCAGCGCTTCAATCGCCGCCTGGCCATTGCCCTGGCTGTGCAGCAGCAGCACCGGGTGGGTGCCGCCCGCCTTGCCGTAGGTGGAAAGCAGGGTCTTGAGGCGCACGCCCTGCTCGCTGGCGCGCGGGTAGGCGTAGGTCAGCGCACCCGTCGGGCAGACCGTGGTGCAGGCCCCGCAGCCTATGCACAGATGGGGGTTGACCTTGATCTGGTTACGGTCTTTCTCGCTGCTGATCGCCTCGGCCGAGCAGATCTCCACGCAGGCATTGCAACCGACGGTCTCGTTGCGGCTGTGCGCACAAATTTTTTGCTTGTAGTCAAAGAACTTGGGCTTTTCAAACTCACCCACGAGGCCGCGCAGCTTGACGACGGTGGCCAGCAAACCCTTGGATTCCAGGCCCGCCGAAGCATTCAATGCGAAGTAACCCTGGGGCGGCGCATGCAGCGTCACCAGTGGCGTGGCTCCCAGATCGAGCACCAGATCAAAACCCTCGCTAGCGGTTTGAGCCGTCCGGCTGAAGTCAATCGCGCCTGCTACCTGGCAAACTACCACGCAGTCCCGGTGTGACTTGCACTTGTCGCTATCAATTTGGTAGCCAAGATCAATTGCCTGTTCGGGGCAGACGGCAACACAGGCATTGCAGCGGGTGCACAGGTCCAGGTCAATCGGGTTGCTCTTGTCCCATTGAAGCTCGAACGCGCCCAGCCAGCCGGTCAGCCGCAACGCACTGCCGCTGATGACCGGGTAGTTGCGCGCCTGCGCCGGTGCAACCGACTCTGCACCAGACGACACACCCTGCGAAAAAATCGTCACGTCCAGCGCATCGGCCAGCATGGCGGCGACCTGTTCGGCCTGATCGAGCGGGCCAACAATCAACAGCCGGCCGCTGCTCTGGTAGCTCACCGTGGCGACCGGCTCGGGGTCTGGCAAGTGCGCAGCCGCCAGCAGTGCCGCAACTTTGGGCATCGCGCTGGCAGCGTCCTTGCTCCAGCCGCCGGTTTCCCGAATGTTGACAAAGCGGATCACCGAGGTGGCCCGCCCGGCCTGTTCCCCCAGCTCGGCAAAAAGGCGTTTTTCCTGGGTGCAGGCCAGCACCACATCGTCGCCTGACTGAAGCGCGTTTTGAAAGGCGCCGGCCTCACGCCGGCACAATGCCGAATGCAGCTTCAGGTCTTCATGCAGTACCGCGCCCAGCGCCCGGGGCTGAAGGGGCATGGTCTGGTTGCAGTCGCAAATCAGTGTGGGCATGGTTTTGTGGGCTGACGCCGGCGTCAACGGCTGGAGGCGCTGACACAGGTTGGGTGGAGTCTGGAATGTCGGGACGGACCATGTCCGGATGTTCACAAGACTGTGCCACGGTTTCATCGGTGGGGTTATTCGCACTTTCCCGCGTTGAAGCGTCCGCCAGCGCCTGCTTTTCGGCCTCTTCCTCGTCATCGAACAGCTTGAGGAACTTGGCGCTGGCCATTTGCCGCAGCATCGACTCGGGGATGGGGTCGGACTTCGAATAGTCGTCGATGTAGATGTCCAGGCCATCCATCACGTTGAAGTGCGGATCGGCAAAGAGTTTTTTCATCGCCGCGTTGCGCACCTCGGGCCCGACGTTGCCGGCCATGAAGGGCTTGAAGTCGGAGTCCCGGGTCAGCTGTTTGACATCGTCCAGGGTCAGCAATTTTTCGGGCGGCTCGGGGGCCTGCGCCACGCCGGGCGGGCTTTGCGGCGCCACGGGGCCAGAGGGCAAGGGCGTAGCCACCGGCAGCGGCTTGCCCTGCAGCGCATCGTGCTTGCGGCGCGCCCAGCGGCCCAGAAACCCGGCGTTGTCTTCAGCCATGGTCGGGCCCGCCAAACTTCTTTTCGGTGCTCACCCGTGCCGGGTTGCCGAAACGGTCCTGCAGGGGCTTGAAACTCTGCGGGCGTTGGCGCCGCTTGGCCTCCAGCACGTAGTTCTGGTCCACAAACTGCTGCAGCCACTGCACCACATCGGGGGGTGCCGGCACCTGTTCCACCGTTTCCTGCGCATCGAGCCAGCGTCCGGCGTCGTGGTAGCTCAGGGTGACGGTTTGCGGTACGGCTATCGGCTCATCCGCCAGCACGGCTTCCTCTTCGATGCGCCAGACCACCCAGAAGCACGGCAGCTGCGTCGTGACATTGAGGTAATAGCCTTCGGCATCTCCCAAAAACAGCTCGACCCTGAAGCCCGGATGCAGCCAGCGCTCCTCTCGCTCATCCTTGAGCAGCAGGCGCGGCTGCGTACCAAAGCTTTCCTCATGCGGCACGACATCGGCCAGCACCCAGCGCCAGGGCTGCCAGCGGTTGTCAATGCGCACACGCCGCATCACCACCGCCACTTCGACAAAGGGCCGGCGCGTCGCGCCCTCGTCCGCGGCGGGATGAATCAGGAAATCGGCCATGAGCGCAGTGTAAGGCTGCCGTCATGACCCTGATCGCTGTGGCTGTTAGGGCCGCGGCGTGCTGGCCAAGGGCTAACCCGCCTCCACCCCTGCGCCATAGCCGGCCGTCGCCGGCAGTTGGCCACCGGGCCTGACCGCCACGGCGCAGTACTTGAACTCCGGTATTTTCCCGAACGGATCGAGCGCGGCATTGGTCATCAGGTTGGCCGCCGCCTCGTAATAGGCAAACGGAATGAACACCGCGCCCTGCGGCGTTCCGTCGTCGCGTCGCACACGGATGGCGACCTGGCCCCGGCGCGACCGCACCGTGATCACGTCGCCCGCCTGCAGCCCCAGCACCAGCAGGTCGGCGCCGCAGAGCGAGGCGGTGGCCATCGGTTCGAGGGCATCGAGCACCGTGGCGCGGCGCGTCATGCTGCCGGTGTGCCAGTGCTCCAGCTGGCGGCCGGTGATCAGCACAAACGGGTAGTCGGCATCGGGCCGCTCGTTGGCCGGAATGATGTCGGCCGGCACCAGCTTCACGCGACCGTCGGCCGTGGGAAAGCTGTCAATGAACACCGTGGGCTGGCCCGGGTCATCGGCGCTCAGGCAGGGGTAGGTCACGCTCGATTCCCGCTCCAGCCGCTCCCAGCTGATGCCCGAGATGGCCGCGTGCATGGCCAGGCGCATTTCTTCATAGACCGCCGCGACGCCCGCGTGCTCCCCTGCGTAGTTCCAGTCCAGTCCCATGCGTTTTGCTAGTTGCTGAATGATCCATAAATCAGGCTTGGCCTCGCCGGGCGGGTCAATCGCCTGCTTGCCCAGCTGCACCATGCGGTCGGTGTTGCTGACGCTGCCGGTTTTCTCGGGCCAGGCGGTGGCAGGCAGCACCACGTCGGCCAGCCAGGCGGTTTCGGTCATGAAGATGTCCTGCACCACCAGGTGCTCCAGACTGGCCAGCGCGTGGCGCGCATGGTTCAGGTCCGGGTCGCTCATGGCCGGGTTTTCGCCCATGATGTACATGCCGCGAATCTTGTGCGGGTCGCTGTCCGGCGCCAGCGCCTTGTGCATGATTTCGACCACGGTGTAGCCGGGCTGGCTATCAAGCGGGGTGTTCCAGAAGTCCTCAAACCAGGTGTGGACGGCCGGGTTGTCCACCCGCTGGTAGTTGGGAAACATCATCGGAATCAGGCCCGCATCGCTGGCACCCTGCACATTGTTCTGGCCGCGCAGCGGGTGCAGGCCGGAGCCGGGTTTGCCAATTTGCCCCGTCACCGTGCTCAGGGCAATCAGGCAGCGCGCATTGTCGGTGCCATGCACATGCTGGCTGACGCCCATGCCCCACAAAATCATCGCGCCCTTGGCGCTGGCAAATTCGCGCGCCACCTCGCGCAGGGTTTGCGCCGGAATGCCGCAAATCGGCGCCATCGCCTCGGGGCTATAGCCCTTGACGTTCTCCCGCAGCGCTTCAAAGTTGCTGACACGGTCCCGAATGAATGCCTGATCAGTCAGGCCCTCGTCGATCACCGTGTGGATCAGGGCGTTGAGCATGGCCACGTCGGTGTCGGCCTTGAACTGCAGGGTGCGCCAGGCGTGCTTGCCGATGTCGGTGACGCGCGGGTCGGCCAGCACAATCTTGGCGCCGCGCTTCGCTGCGTTTTTCATCCAGGTGGCGGCCACCGGGTGATTGCCCGTCGGGTTGGAACCGATGACAAAAATCAGCCCCGCATGCTCCACATCATTGACCTGGTTGCTGACGGCGCCCGAGCCCACGCCCTCCAGCAACGCGGCCACGCTGGAGGCATGGCACAGGCGCGTGCAGTGGTCCACGTTGTTGCTGCCAAAGCCGGTGCGCACCAGCTTCTGGAACAGATAGGCTTCTTCATTGCTGCCCTTGGCCGAACCAAAACCGGCCAGCGATTTCTTGCCATGGGTGTCGCGCAGGCTTTTCAGCGTGCCGGCGGAATACGCCAATGCCTCTTCCCAGGTGGCTTCGCGGAACACTTCGGACCAGTCCGCCGTGTCACGGTTCAGGTTCTGCAGCAAGGCCGGGTCTTTGCTCACACCGGCCTTGCGGATCAGCGGCACGGTCAGGCGCTGGGGGCTGGCCGCATAGTCAAAACCAAAGCGGCCCTTGACGCACAGGCGGCCGTGGTTGGCCGGGCCGTCGCGCCCATCGACGCTGACGATGACATTGTCCTTGACGTTGTAGGTCAGCAGGCAACCAACGCCGCAGAAAGGACAGACCGAGTCAACCTTTTTGTCGACGATTTGCGAGCCGATCTGGGTCTTGGGCATGAGCGCGCCGGTCGGGCAGGCCTGCACGCATTCACCGCAGGCCACGCAGGTGCTGTCGCCCATGGGGTCGTTCAGGTCGAACACGATTTCGCTGTGCGCGCCGCGCAGCGCAAAGCCGATCACATCGTTGACCTGCTCTTCGCGGCAGGCGCGCACGCAGCGGTTGCACTGGATGCAGGCGTCGAGGTTGACTGCCATGGCCGGGTGCGACAGGTCGGCCGCGGGTTGCTCCCGGCGCAAGGCCTTGAGCGCGGGGCGCACCGAGACGTCCATGCGCGCGGCCCAGTCGCTGAGTTCACCGTGCTGCTGCGACTCGTCGAACTCATTCCATTTGTAGCCCTGGTCCGGCATGTCGGACAGCAGCATCTCGAGCACCATTTTCTGGCTCTTGCGCGCGCGTTCGCTGTTGGCCTGCACCTGCATGCCCGCCGTGGCGTTGCGGCAGCAGCTCGGCGCCAGCGTGCGCTCGCCCTTGATTTCGACCACGCAGGCGCGGCAATTGCCGTCGGCCCGCAGGCCTTCCGTGTAACAAAGACGCGGAATGTTGACCCCATGGCGCTCGGCGGCGCTCAGGATGCTTTCGCCCTCAAACGCCTGAATGGCCTGGCCGTCGAGCGTGAAGGTGACGGTTTGCAGCGCGAGTTCTGCGGGTTCGGCTCGTGCATTCATTCAAGCCACCTCATGGGAAAAATATTTCTGGACACAGCGCACCGGATTCGGCGCCGCCTGACCCAGGCCGCAAATCGACGCATCGGTCATCACTTCATTCAGGTCTTCCAGCGTGGCGTGGTCCCAGCGCGGCGCCTGCATCAGCTGTGCGGCCTTGGCGGTGCCGACGCGGCACGGCGTGCACTGGCCGCAACTCTCGTGCGCAAAAAACCGCATCATGTTGAGCGCCGCGTCGCGGGCCTTGTCATGCTGGCCGAGCACCATCACGGCGGCAGAGCCGATGAAGCCGCCGTGCGGCTGCAGAGTGTCAAAGTCCAGCGGCACATTGGCATGGCTGGCGGGGAAGATGCCACCGGATGCGCCGCCCGGCAGGTAGGCGTACAAGGTATGACCGTCCGCCATGCCGCCGCAGTATTCGTCAATCAACTCCCGCAGGGTAATGCCGGCCGGTGCCAGCTTGACGCCGGGCTGCCGCACGCGGCCACTGACGCTGAAGCTGCGCAGGCCCTTGCGGCCATGGCGGCCAAAACCGCTGAACCAATGCGGGCCTTTTTCCACAATGTCACGCACCCAGTACAGCGTTTCGAAGTTGTGTTCCAGCGTGGGGCGGCCAAACAGGCCGACCTCGGCAATGTAGGGCGGGCGCATGCGGGGTTCGCCGCGCTTGCCTTCAATGCTTTCAATCATGGCCGACTCTTCGCCGCAGATATAGGCGCCGGCGCCGCGCCGCAGCTCGATCAGCGGCAACGAAACATGAGGAGGAAAGGGCGGGTCGGCCTGCAGTTTGGCGATTTCGGCCTGCAGCATGCGGCGGCAGTCGTGGTATTCATCGCGCAGGTAGATGTAGCAGGCCTGAACGCCCACCACCTGCGCCGCCACCAGCATGCCTTCGAGAAAACGGTGCGGGTCGCGCTCCAGGTAAAAGCGGTCCTTGAAGGTGCCGGGTTCGCCCTCGTCAATGTTGACCGCCATCACGCGCGGCGCGGGCTGGCCCTGCACGATGCGCCATTTGCGCCCCGCCGGAAAGCCTGCGCCGCCCAGGCCGCGCAGGCCAGAGTCTTCCATCGCCTTGAGGACGGGTTCCGCCTCCTTCTTGCCATGGGCGAGCGCGGCCGCCAGCGCATAGCCACCTTGCCTCCGGTAAGCCGCATAGTCCGTGAAGGCGGGCGCACCCTCGCCAGTCCAGCCCGGCAGACTCTTTTCGGCAAAGTCGGATGCTATGAAATTAATAGCTAATGGTGCACGTTCTATATGGACCAGAGGCCTTTTTACCTCCTCAACAATGGTTTCTGGCGTCGCCAACGGCACCGCAGTCTGGTGCACCAGCGCCGCCGGTGCCTGCTCGCAGCGGCCTATGCAGGGCGCGGCGATCACCCGCACGTCAGCACTGCCGAGCAGGGCCGGCAGCCGCGCCAGCAGGTCCTGCGCCCCAGCCAGCTCGCAGGCCAGCCCGTCACAGACCCGCACCGTCAGGCCCGGCGCTTTGCCGTCGCCCCTGACAACCTCGAAGTGGTGGTAGAAGGTGGCCACCTCATACACCTCGGCCATCGGGATGTTCATCTCCCTGGCCAGCGCCACCAGGTGGCGCTCGTGCAGGCAGCGGTAGGCGTCATTAAGCAGGTGCAGGTGTTCGATCAGCAGGTCGCGGCGGTGGCCGGCCTCGGGCCGCAGGCCAATCAGGGCTCTTACCTCGGCGAGCGAGGCCTCGTCGGGCTGGCGGCCCTTGAGCTTGCTCTTGCGACGAATGCGCTCGCGCATTTCATCGGCCGTGGCGATGGCAACGGCCTTGACTTCAGATGACGGTGCCGGATGGTTCATGGTTGTTTAGGGTCAAACGCCCCGCGCGCATGCGCGGGAGGCGTTTGACCTGGAGTTTTCCTTGAAGATGGCAAGCCATCAGTTAAAAAATTTGGCAACGCTTTGCAAGGTGCGGTACACGCCCCAGGCCAGCGGAATGCCCACGGCCAGCCAGGCCAGCACGACGAAGACCGGGCTCACGGCGTCGGCACTGGCGCCCGCGCTGCGGTGCAGTTCGGTCGAGGCCGCCTTGTCGTGCGCCAGGCGTTTTTCTTCCGCCAGTTCCGCGTCGGTCATGAACCACTTGTCGGCCAGGGGTCTGACCATCAGGTTGCAGATCAGGCCCACCACCAGCATACCGGTCAGGATGTACATGGTCTGGTTGTAAACCTGCTCGCGCGGAATGCCAAGCCCTAGTTGGTACTCGCGCATGTAGTTCACCACCACCGGGCCCAGCACACCGGCGGTGGCCCAGGCCGTGAGCAGGCGGCCATGAATGGCGCCCACCATCTGCGTGCCAAACAAGTCGGCCAGGTAGGCCGGCACGGTGGCAAAGCCGCCGCCGTACATGCTCAGGATGACGCAGAAGGCGCCAACGAACAGCACGATGCTGCCGGCTGCCGCGCTGCCCGGCACGCTGAAGTACATCACCCCTCCGAGCACGAAGAACATCACATAGGTCAGCTTGCGGCCCAGTTTGTCGGACAGGCTGGCCCAGAAGAAACGCCCGCCAATGTTGAACAGGCTCAGCAGCGCGGTAAAGCCGGCCGCCACCGTGGCAATCGCGGCCAGCTGGCCCTTGTCCAGCTCGCCAAACTTCTTGGCCACGCCGATCAGCGAGCCGCCAAACACTTCCTGAAGCATGGGCGAGGCCATGCCGATCACGCCGATGCCGGCGCTCACATTCATGCACAGCACCAGCCAGATCAGCCAGAACTGGGGAATGCCCCAGACCTTTTTCACATGGACGTGGCGCTGGGTAATCATGGCGTTGTTGACCTGCGCCGGTGGCGGCGTCCAGCCGGCGGGCGTCCAGCCGGTTTCTGGCACGCGGTAGGTGAGCGCACCGGCCATCATGAACACGAAGTAAATCAGCGCCATGACGACAAAGGTCTGCATCACGCCGACGCTGGTCGGCGAGGCAAAATACTTCATCAGGTCAGCCGCCAGTGGCGAGCCGATCATGGCGCCGCCGCCAAAACCCATGATCGCCATGCCGGTGGCCATGCCGCGGCGGTCAGGAAACCACTTGATCAGCGTTGACACCGGCGAGATATAGCCCAGGCCCAGGCCGATACCGCCAATGACGCCGGAGCCCAGAATCATCAGCCAGAACTGGTGCAGGTAAATGCCCAGGGCCGAAATCAGCATGCCGCCGCACCAGCAAGCCGCCGACACCACCCCGGCCTTGCGCGGGCCGGCCCGCTCCAGCCAGCCACCCCAGATGGCGGCCGATGAGCCCAGCAACACGAAAAACAGGGTGTACATCCAGCCCAGCGTGGAAATCTGCCAGTCGCAGGTGGTGGAAAACAGTTGCGCAAAAAACCCGACCTCAGGCCCGCACTTGATGGCGTCCTTGATGCCCAGCGCCTTTGACAAGGGCAGCCAGAACACGGAAAAACCGTAGGCCATGCCGATGCACAGGTGAATCGCCAGCGCGGCGGGAGGCACCAACCAGCGGTTAAAGCCGGGGCCGGCAATGATGCGCTCTTTATCCAGAAAACCCGATGCGGGGCCGGCCGGCTGACCCACCCCCATATCCGGACCGATTGCTATGCTTGTCATGGTTGTCTCCAGAATTTTTGTAGAAAGATGCAAGGCTGTATGGCGGCGAGGCGCTCCAACGGCGCCCGCGCAGTATCCGGGACACGGCAAGCCGTCGTCCAATTGATTCGAGACATGGCCTGATTCAAAAACTAAATGCGGCAGCGCAGCAATCACGCGCCAATCAAGCAGGCGGACCGGGTCACCCGACGCGCCCCCTGAATGATTCCAGAGGGTCTTTTCAAACCGCCAGCAAACCGCTGTGTGCGACCGCGTGGCGCAACCAGCCTTCGTCGCGCGCCAGCGCCAGGGCGGCTTCCAGCGCCCGCGACGGCCTGACGGCGCCGTGCGACATGAAGCCGATGGGCGTGCGCACCTGGGGACTGATCAATGGCAGGGCTTCCAGCTCGCGGTAGCCGCGCACAGTGCCCACCAGGGCCCCCGGCAATATGCTGGACACGCTACCGGCCACCACACTCAGGGCCATGGTCAAAATGGAATTGGTCTCAATCGCCGGCTTTGCCAGCACGCCGGCGGTGGTGAAGGCGGCATCGACGATGGTGCGGTTGTGCATATCGGGGGTGAGCAGGCACAGCGACAGCCGGGCGACCTCCTTCCAGCTGATCCTGGGGCCGATGCGCAGGCCCGCTGCATGCGGCGTGGCCGCGCGGCGCAGCAAAAAATAGTGCTCTAGGTACTGCGGCAATGCCACCAGCCGGGTGTCGCGCAGCCCCATGCGCTCGGTGTAGCCCAGCGCCAGGTCGATAGACAGATCCTCGAGTCCTTTTTCCAGTTCGTAAGAGCTCATCGACAATACCACCGGCAAGATGCCGGGGTGCTGGGACTGCAGCATGGCCGCGAAACGCGCCACGATGGGCACGGCCGTGGGCACCGCGCCTATGCGCAGGGCGCCGCGCGGCAGGTGGGTGTCGCTGCGCAGCTCCTGCTGCAACACCGCATGCTCGTGCAGCATGAACTGGGCACTGGCCAGCACCCGCTCGCCCTCTGGCGTCAGCCCGGCGTAGTTGCGGTCGCGCTTGACAATGACCACCTTGAACTCGGCCTCCAGCGCGCGCAGGGCGTTGGACAACGCGGGCTGGGTAATGTGGCAGGCCTTGGCGGCACGGCCGAAGTGTTGATGCTCATGGAGCGCCACCAGATAGCGCAGGGAAGACATCAGGTTCATGTCAGGCTCACTTGTTGTCTCACGGGCTTGTCGGCACCCCGGTCGCCAAAGCGTCCGCTGCATCGCCGGCCCTGGCTGCGCGGCCGCACCGTCGCACCGTCGCAATGGCGTGACCGGTCAATCCGCGTCAGGTGTTCTTGCTGATGGTGATGGTCGGAAACTTCGCCGAAAAATCCTTGGACTTGGCCGCCACCGTGATCGCCACCTGGCGTGCCACCGACTTGTAAATCGCGGCGACCACGCCATCGGGGTCGGCCACCACCGTCGGCCGGCCGCTGTCGGCCTGCAGGCGGATCTGCATGTCCAGCGGCAGCGCGCCCAGGTAGTCCATCTTGTAGTCGGCCGCCATCTTCTTGCCGCCGCCTTCGCCAAAGATATGCTCCGCATGGCCGCACTGGCTGCAGACATGCACCGCCATGTTTTCGACGATGCCCAGAATCGGCACGCCGACTTTTTCAAACATCTTGATGCCTTTTTTGGCATCGAGCAAGGCGATGTCCTGCGGCGTGGTGACGATCACCGCACCGGTCATCGGCACGCGCTGGCTCAGGGTCAGCTGGATGTCGCCGGTGCCGGGCGGCAGGTCAACGATCAGGTAGTCCAGGTCTTTCCAGTTGGTCTGGCGCAGCAGTTGCTCCAGCGCCTGGGTCGCCATCGGGCCGCGCCAGATCATGGCTTCGTCCTGCGCCACCAGAAAACCGATCGACATGACCTGGATGCCATAGTTTTCCATCGGCTCCATGTTTTTGCCGTCCAGGCTTTCGGGCCGGCCCTCTATGCCCATCATCATCGGCTGGCTGGGGCCGTAAATATCGGCATCGAGCAGGCCGACGTTGGCGCCCTCGGCCGCGAGTGCCAGCGCCAGGTTGACCGCCGTGGTGCTTTTGCCGACGCCGCCCTTGCCCGAGGCCACGGCAATGATGTTCTTCACATTGGGCAGCAGCTGCACGCCGCGCTGCACGCTGTGGCTGGCAATCTTGAAGCCGACGTTGACCGACACATTGGTGACGCCAGGCACCGCCCTGGTCGCGGCAATCAGGCTTTTGCGGATGGCGGCCAGCTGGCTTTTGGCCGGGTAACCGAGCTCGATATCGAAGGACACGTCGCCACCGGCAATCTGCAGGTTTTTCAGCGCCTTGCTGCTGACATAGTCCTGGCCCGTGTTCGGGTCCGGCACGGTTTGCAACGCATTCAAAACTGCCTGCTGTTCTAGCGCCATGGGGGAAATCTCCGTTGAAGTCTGGGTGGGCAGGGTGCTGCGGGTGCGGCAACGCGGCTGCCCGTGGGCTTGCCGTGAAGTCTAACGCCGTGGCGCCCGGCCCAAAGGTCATGGGGGAATGGGCTGCGTGGGCAAGCGGGTGGGACTTAAAATCGCGGGTTAGCCCCAACAAGCCTCAAAGCCCCACCTATGTCCCAGCGCCGCCTGTTTGTTACCACCGCCCTGCCCTACGCCAATGGCAATTTTCATATTGGCCACATCATGGAATACATCCAGGCCGACATCTGGGTGCGCTTTCAGAGAATGCAGGGCCACGCGGTCAATTTTGTCGGGGCCGACGACGCCCACGGCGCGCCCATCATGATTGCCGCCGAAAAGGCCGGCAAGACGCCGCAGCAGTTTGTGGCCAACATCGCCGCCGGGCGCAAGCCCTACCTGGACGGCTTTCACATCAGTTTTGACAACTGGCATTCGACCGACGCGCCGGAAAACCACCAGCTGGCGCAGCAAATCTACCTGGACCTCAAAAAAGCCGGGCTGATTGCCTCCAAGACCATAGAGCAGTTCTTTGACCCCGAAAAGAACATGTTCTTACCCGACCGCTTCATCAAGGGCCAATGCCCGCGCTGCGGCGCCAAGGACCAGTATGGCGACAACTGCGAGGTCTGCGGGGCGGTGTACGCACCGACCGACCTGGTCAACCCCTACTCGGCGCTGTCGGGCGCTACGCCCATCCTGAAAAGCTCCGAGCATTTCTTTTTCAGCCTGTCTGACCCACGCTGCGTGGAATTTCTGGAAAACTGGACGCAGGACGGCAAGCTGCAGCCGGAGGTCGCCAACAAGGTCAGGGAATGGTTTTCAGTGCGCAGCAACGCCGACGGCACGACCAGCGAAGGCCTGGGCGACTGGGATATTTCGAGGGATGCACCCTACTTTGGCATTGAGATTCCCGATGCACCGGGCAAGTACTTTTATGTCTGGCTCGACGCGCCGGTCGGCTACCTGGCTTCGCTGAAAAACCTGCTGGACAAGCGCGGCGAAAGCTACGACGACTACATGGACCCGGCCACCTTGCCGGCGCTGGAGCAGTACCACTTCATCGGCAAGGACATCGTCACCTTTCACACCCTGTTCTGGCCGGCCATGCTGCATTTCAGCGGCCGCAAGACGCCCGACAACGTGTTTGTGCATGGTTTTCTGACGGTCAACAACGGCGAAAAAATGAGCAAAAGTCGCGGCACCGGCCTCGATCCGCTCAAATACCTGAGCCTGGGCATGAACCCCGAATGGCTGCGCTACTACCTGGCGGCCAAGCTCAATGCGCGCAATGAGGACATTGACTTCAACGCCGACGATTTCATGGCGCGGGTCAACAGTGATTTGATTGGCAAGTATGTGAATATTGCGAGTCGGACAGCTCCTTTTTTCGCAAAGCATTTCGCAAATGAGATGCAGCCAATTGCGATGGGAAACATCCAAGGTGTCCCCGTAACAGCAGATACGGCTGGTTTTGCAGTAGCTTTACAAAATAGCGTGGAAATCAAGGCCGCATTGGACGGCCGAGAATTCAGCAAGGCAACCCGCCTAATCATGGAAGTCGCCGATGCCATCAACAAGGAATTCGATGGTTTCAAACCGTGGATTCTTGCAAAAACGGCAGCCAGTGATCCAATCGCGAAGGAACAGCTGGCGCAGATTTGTGCTTCGTCTATTGCCGGATTTAAAGCGCTCAGTATTTTTCTAAAACCAATTCTGCCTACGCTCGTCTCCGATGCGGAGCACTTCCTGAATTGTTCTCCGCTCACTTGGGACGAGTTATCTCTTCCTCTCGATCCAGCGAAGTTCATTGCACCTGGACATAAATTTAATGAGTTCAAGCCTTTGATGCAACGCGTCGACATCAAGCAGCTTGATGCCTTGTTTGAGCCTCCAGCCCAGGCGGAACCTGCGCAGTTGGCTACAGAATTGATAGCAAACGAGTTGCCCGGCGGCGAAGCGATCGCGCCCGCCATCGGCATCGACGATTTCGCCAAGGTCGATTTGCGCATCGCCAGAATCGTCAATTGCGAGCCGGTCGAAGGCTCGACCAAGCTGCTGCGCATGACGCTGGACGCCGGCGAAGGCCGGCTGCGCAATGTCTTCAGCGGCATTGCATCAAGCTACCAACCCGAAGACCTGATCGGCAAGCACACGGTGCTGGTCGCCAACCTGGCGCCGCGCAAGATGAAGTTCGGCATCAGCGAAGGCATGGTGCTGGCCGCCAGCCATGCCGATGAAAAAGCCCAGCCCGGCATTTATGTGCTGGAGCCCTTGCCGGGCGCCACGCCGGGCATGCGGATTCACTGAGGCTGGGTGTCGCCCCGGGGCGCGCGCGAGTTGGCAAAGCGCAACGCGGTGCCGGCGCGCCCCGCCAGCCCGTCCAGCACCTCGCCCAGCGACTGCAGCAGTGAGCCGGCGTCGGTGGTCTGAAAAGGCGCTGGCGCCACCGCCAGTTTGAGCCGAAGCACGGTCCCGGGCGGCAGTGCCGGGCTTTCGGCCAGGCCGTGCGCGATCAGGCGCTGGCCCAGACCGGTCAATTGCGCCTGCGTCATGGCCTCGCGCAGGATCAGCACGAAGTCCCCGTCGCGGTGCCGGGCCACGGTGTCGCCCTCGTGCGCCACCCCGGTGATGCAGGTGCCCGCATGAACCATCGCGTTTTGCGCCACTTCGAGGCCGTATTCGTTGCGAATCTCGCTGGCGTTGCCGAGCCGGATGCGCAGCACCGCGCCCACGCCTGGCTCGCGCTGCTGGCGCAGCAGCAACTGGTCCAGCCGCTGCAGCAGGATGCGGTGGTTGGCCACGCCGGTCAGCGCATCGACGCTGGCCATGGCGCCCACCCGCAACTGGTTGTCGCGCCGCTCGCGGTTGCGCTGGGACAGCGCCACCAGCAGCAGCAGCACCTCCAGCGCGGAACCCGCCTGCGCGCCAAACTGGGTGGCCGCGTTGAGCGACATCAGGCTCATGTTGCGCAGCACCGGAAACACCGCCCCCGCCCCCAGGCTGACGGTGGCGGCCAGCACCCAGAGACCGACGCGGGGCCTGCGCCGGGCGTACCAGAACGCCGCCAGCAGGTAGCTGGCCATGCTGGCGAGAAAATAAGGGCCGGTGTAGGCAAACACCGCTTCCCGGCCCAGCGCCAGGTGAGCCGCCGTGAGCAGGCCGCCCACCAGGGTCATCAGCAACAGCCACCAGGACAGCCAGGAGGCCTCCCGCTCGGCCACCAGCTGGCGCAAGAACAGGTGCAGCAGGGCGGCGCTGGCCAGCGACAGGACCAGCGGCGCGCTGTCGTTCCAGCCGGCCGAGCCGGGCCAGAAATACTCGCCCGCCAGGCCCGTCAGCGACAACTGCCCCAGCGCGATGACCAGCACCAGCACGGCAAAGAAAAAATGCACCGGATCGCGCCAGGCGAGCGCATGAAACACACTGAGCAACACCAGCACCACCACCAGCCCGATGTAAACCCCCAGCAGCAAATGCCACTGCTTGCTGGTCTCGTGAAAGCTGCGCGCGTCGGACAGCGTCCAGTACACGCTGATCGGAAAGCTGTGCGTTACCCGCAGATAGGTGGGCTGGCTTTCGCCGGGCTGGACCTGAAAGCCGAAGGCGGGGTAGAGGTAGCGCAGCGGCCACGCGGCCGTCGCTATATGGTCGCCCGAGCGCTGCACCTGCCACTGGCCGGCGCTGGAATCGGCATCGGCATTGGCGGGAGTGGCGGGGCGGTACAGGTTCACGCTGTCCATGCCGGGGTGCGGCACGGTCAGCACCAGGGCCGTGGGCTGCTCCAGCGACGGCAGCTCGACCCGATACCACAGCGCGCCGCCGCCAGCGGCGGGCATGATCTGCGCCTGGTTCACGGCCCGGCCTTCGCCGGCTTCAAAACGGCCATGCACCTGCTCCACCGTGAACTGGCCCGCGGCATCGAGCAGCACCCGCGAGGCCTGCGAGCCTTGGCCGGGGTCACCGGCAATTCGGGCAAACGGGCCGACCGCCTGCAGGCTGGAGGCGGTCTGCCCCGCGACCGGGGCGTGCAGCAGCATCAAGCCGACAAGCAAGGTCAGCAGCGGCGCCAGGCGGGCGGCACAAGCGACAGAAAGGGCACGCCAAAAACGGGAACAACCGGGCAAACAGGCTCCTCAAACAACAAAATGGGCAGGCCGATCCGCTCAAAACCGGAAAAACAGCGACGCATTGCCCAGGGCCAATGCCGCGCCTTGTCGGGCATCATCGGTGAAATCCAATGTAACAATCATCCAGAAGGTTGACAATCGCCAAATGCCCCACATGCCGACTGTAGCGAAAGCCTCGAAACCGTCGAAACCGTGGAACAACGAAGCTGCATTGATCCCGCTGGACTGATGCGCACAATGGCCCGCCCATGCACCTGCCCGCCTACCTCGCGCCGTTTCGCCCCCGCCTGATGTCGGCGCTGGCCGGCTACAACCGGGACCGGTTTTTCAGGGACGCTGGCTCCGGCCTGACCGTGGGCATCGTGGCGCTGCCGCTGGCCATGGCGTTTGCCATTGCCTCCGGCCTGAAACCCGAGGCCGGCATCTGGACCGCCATCATCGCCGGCGCGCTGATCTCGGCGCTGGGCGGATCGGCGGTGCAAATCGGCGGGCCGGCCGGCGCTTTCATCGTCATCGTCTACGGCATTCTGGAGCGCTACGGCCTGGCCAATTTGCTGATTGCCACCGCCTGCGCGGGCGTGCTGCTGTTTTTGCTCGGGTTTTTCAGGCTGGGCACGCTGGTGCGCTATGTGCCGGTCAGCATTGTGGTGGGCTTTACCAACGGCATTGCGGTGCTGATCGTGCTGTCGCAGATCAAGGACCTGCTGGGTCTGGACGTGCCCAAAATGCCGGCGGATTTTTTCTCGCAGATACGCGTCATCGCGGCGCATATCGACACCCTGAACCCGCTTGCGCTGGGCCTGGGCCTGGCCTGCCTGCTGGGCCTGTTTGTCTGGCCGCGGCTGTTTGACACCGCCACGCGCCAGGAAAAAGGCTTCACCGCGCGCCTGATCCGGCTGGTGCAGGCCGTTGAAGGCGTGCAGCTGCAGCGCGCCACGCGCATGGCCTCGCGCATGCCGGGGCCGATTGTGGCGCTGCTCTCGCTGACGGCGTTTTCCTACCTGCTGAGCCTGCCGATTGAAACCATAGGCACAAGATTTGGCGGCATTCCACGCGCCCTGCCCAGCTTTGCACTGCCCGATTTCTCCTGGGCCACGGTGCGGCTGCTGGTGGCGCCCACCATCACGATTGCGCTGCTGGGCGCGGTGGAGTCGCTGCTTTGCGCGCGCGTGGCCGACCAGATCTCGGGCCTGCCCCGGCACGACCCGAACCAGGAGCTGATGGCCCAGGGCGTGGCCAATTTCGTGGTGCCGTTTTTTGGCGGCATGCCGGCCACCGGCACCATTGCCCGCACCGTGACCAATGTGCGGGCCGGCGCCACTTCGCCGGTGTCGGGCCTGGTGCATGCGCTGACGCTGGCGCTGGTGGTGCTGGCCGCCGCGCCGCTGGCGGTGCATGTGCCGCTGGCGGTGCTGTCGGGCATCTTGCTGTACGTGGCCTGGAACATGGGCGAATGGCGCGAATTTGCGCGCCTGCGCCAGGCCAGCAGCCACTACCGCCTGATCATGATGGGCACGTTCTTGCTGACCGTGATTTTTGACCTGACGGTGGCGCTGCAGGTCGGGCTGATGCTGGCCTGCGTGCTGTTTGTGCGGCGCATGAGCAGCCTGTTTCAGGTGGTCGAAACCTCACGCAGCGACGACGCGGCCAGCTTTCAGCTCTACGGCTCGCTGTTTTTTGGCGCGGTGGCCAAGATAGACCCGATCCTGAACGTGGTGGAAAGCGCGCCCAGGGGGCTGGTGATACGGCTCGATGTGCAGTCGCTGCAGTCGCTGGACACCTCGGGCCTGGATGTGCTGGAGCAGCTGCACAAGGCCATCGTGCTGCGTGGCGGCCGGCTCGTCATCATGGGCCTGAACGCCCAGCCGCGCATGGCGATGGAGCGTTCGGGCTTTCTCGCCAAAATTGAATCGCTATAAAAAATATAGCTACTTATGCCCATGGTTATTGGGCTACAGGCCATTTTTGCAATCAAACCGGGTTCAGCTGCCGCGGTAGGTGGCGCAGCTCCAGGGCGTGCACAGCATGGGCACGTGGTAGTGCTGCTTCGCATCGAAAATCGCGAAGCGCAGCGGCACGACCTTGTCGACGAACAGGGGGTCGGCCAGGCGTGCGCCCTGGCGTTCGTAGAAGTCGCCGAGGTGAAAGCTCAGCTCGTATTCGCCGACCGCCGCCGCCTCGGGCGCGAGCACCGGCTGGTCGGTGCGCCCGTCGGCGTTGGTCGTCATGGTCTTGACCAGCTTCCAGCTGCCGTCTTTCTCACGCATCGAGAAGTCAATGCGCATGCCGGCGCCGGGGCGACCGGTGTGGCCGTCCAGTACATGGGTCGAGATACCTGCCATCTTGAATGCTCCTGAAATGGTTCAAAGTCCGCTTGCTGGATGCCCGGGGTGGCCTCAGCTGCCGCGGTAGTACGAATAACCCCAGGGCGAGAACAGCGCCGCCAGGTGCACCCGCTGCGCCGCATCCTGGATCACGAAACGCAGCGGCACCTTAGAGAGGAACGCGGGCTGCGGCAGCTTGGCGCCCATCTGCGCGAAGTACTCGTCGAGGTGCAACAGCACCTCGTAGCGGCCGGTGCGGTAGGCGTCGCCGATCAGCAGCGGTTCGGCGGGCCGACCGCCAGCGTTGGCCCGCACGGTCTTGAGCAACTGCCAGCGCTCACCGTCGAAGCGCGAGAGGTCGAGCCTCAGCCCGGCGCCGGTCGCGCCGTGGAAGCTGTCGATCGCGTGGACCGTCAGCCGCGGCGACACGCCGGCCTGCGAACTCGGCGCGACGGTCAGGCCGGTGGGGGCCGCGGCGGGCACGTCCGCAGCCGCCGCAAAGCGCGGCGCCAGCGCCGCGCCACCCATCAGCAAGCCGGCGCGCAGCACACCGCGCCGCGGCATCGCACCGGCTGGGGAGAAGCTTGTTTCGCTTTTCATGCTGCCACCTTGGCTTGAACACGCAGCCGCGTGATTGCGGCGATCTGATTCAGGGCTTCCGTCAGTTCAGTGTCGCTACCCTGCGCCAGGCGGTTTCGCAACAGGCTGAAGATTTCGGCCTTGCTGTGGCGCCGCACCGCAATGATGAAGGGAAAGCCGTGGCGCTCGCGGTAGCGGGCGTTGAGCTCGCGCAGCTCGCCGATCTCGGCCGGGCTCAGCGCATTGAGCCCGGCGCTGGCCTGTTCGCCGACCGAATCGCGCGTCATGGTGCCGGCCACAGCCTCCTTGCCGGCCAGTTCGGGGTGGCCGCACAGAAAGGCAATCTGGGTGTCGCGCGGCGCCCCCTGCACCACGGCCATCATGGCCGCGTGCAGCTGGTCGATGCTGGCAAACGGCCTGGCCGCGCTGGCCCCCTCGGCCACCCACGGCGAATGCTCGAATGTGCTGCCGAGCGCGTCGACGAAATCGCCCGCATCCAAGGCATTGAGGGCATCGAGGTCGAGCCCGAGTGTCGCTTCTGTCATTGCTGTTCTCCGTTGCTCGTCAGACTTAATGAAAGCTCGCCCTGGCGGCGGCGGGCGTCTTTTGGATGCGCGGCACGAACTTCAGGATCAACAGCGTGGCGCAGATCTCGAACGCGGCCACCACGTACAGGCCGGCGGACAGCGAGCCGGTCGAGGTTTTGATCAGCCCCAGCATCCAGGGTGCGCCAAAGCCGGCCAGATTGGCCACCGAGTTGATCAGCGCGACACCACCGGCCGCCGCCGCACCCGACAAAAAGCGGTTGGGCATCTGCCAGAACACCGGAATGGCGCTCATGGTGCCGACAATGGCCAGGGTCAGCATCACCAGGGTCAGCAGCGGGCTGGTTTTGAGCAACAGCGCAATGACCAGCAGCGAAGCCGATCCAAGCGCCGCCGCAATGCCGCAGTGGTAGCGCGACTCCTGATGCTTGTCGGAATGAAAGCCGTTGAAAATCATGCCGGCCGCGCCGCACAGGTAAGCCGCGGCCATGATCCAGCCGACCGCCAGCGGGCTGGTGAAGCCGACTTCCTTGACCAGCGTCGGGCCGTAAAAGGTCAGCGACGAGTTGGCCGCGATGATGCAGAAGTAGATCAGGATCATCAGCCAGATCTTCGAGTCCTTCAGCGAGGCCAGCATGCTGTGCTCGCGGTGGCCCAGCGCCTTGGCGTCGCGCGCCAGGTCGGCGTGCACCAGATCGCGTTCGCGCTGCGTCAGCCAGCTGGCTTGTTCGGGCTTGTCGGTCAGGTAAAACCAGGTCACGAAGCCGGCGATCACCGACGGGATGCCTTCAAGCAAAAACACCCACTGCCAGCCCTGCCAGCCGTTGACGCCGTTGAGCGAGGTCATGATGAAGCCAGCCAGTGGCCCGCCAATCACACCGGCCAGCGCCGAGGCCGACATGAACATGCCAAACGCCTTGGCGCGGCGGTCGTTCGGGAACCAGAAGGTCAGGTAAAGAATGATGCCGGGGTAAAAGCCGGCCTCGAACACGCCGAGCAAAAAGCGCAGGCCGTAAAACATCTGCGGCGTCGTCACAAACATCATCGCGATGCTGGTCAGGCCCCAGCCAATCGTGATGCGCATGATGGTTTTTTTCGCGCCGATTTTCTGCAGCAGCAGGTTGCTGGGCACTTCAAAGAAGAAGTAGCCGAGGAAGAAAATGCCGGCGCCCAGGCCGTAGACCGCCTCGCTCCATTTCAGGTCGTCGAGCATGGTCAGCTTGACGAAGCCGATGTTGACGCGGTCTAGCCAGGCGAGAATCCACAGCGCCATTAAAAATGGGATCAGCCGCAAAAAGATTTTCTTGTAAACATTGTCCAGCTCCGTCTTGGCGGGTGCTTGGGCAAGGGGTAGCGTGACGCTTGCTGTACTCATGCTTGTCTCCTGTGTCGTTTTGGATGAACTGCGGGCCGGGCTGGCCTGCGGGGTTCGCTCTTTTCGCGCAATGCATGCGCTTTACCGGGAGCCGCCAGTCTAAGAACAAGCCGGCCGCGCCGCGCACCGGGACTGCTATAAGCAAAATTGCAGAATCCGAATACCATCTAGCCCGACGACAAGAAAGCCGAACCATGAGCCGACCCGCCGATCCCGTTGACAGCTACCTGCTGCGCGTGCTGGTGACCCTGGTCACGGAGCGCAATGTGTCGCGCACCGCCATCCGGCTGAACCAGTCCCAGCCGACCATCAGCATCGCGCTGAAACGGCTGCGCGAGATTTTTGGCGACCCCTTGCTGGTGCGCGAGAAAGGCGGCATGGCGCCGACCGACCGGGCGCTGGTGCTGCGCGAGCACGCCCGGCGGGCGCTGGGCGAGATTGATGCCATGCGCGTGGATGCGGAGCAGTTTGACCCGGCATCGAGCACGCAAACCTTCCGCATCGGTTCGCCGGACTTCATGGCGGCGTCCTTTCTGGCCGGCGCGGTCGAGCGCTTTAGGCGCGAGGCGCCGCGGGCCCGGCTCATGGTGCAGCCGCTGGGCGCCGACTATGACTATGAGCGCGCGCTGGCGCAGGGCGAGCTGGACGTGGTGATTGGCAACTGGCCGCAGCCGCCGCCGCAGCTGCACCTGTCGGTGCTGCTGGAAGACGATGTGGTCTGCCTGATGAGCAGCCACGACCGGCGGGCTGCCCGCGGCCTGACGCGCGAGCAGTACCTGGCGGCGCGCCATGTGGTGCCCTTGCCCTATTCGCAGTCGCAGCGCGGCGTCGTCGAGACCCACTTCAGCAGCCTGCGCGTGACGCGCGATGCCTGCGTCGTGGTGCCGTTTTTCGAGCTGGCGCCCTACCTGCTGGTGAACACCGACCTGGTGTTCACCACGGCGCGCCATTTCGCCGCGCATTTTGCACGCACGCTGCCACTGTCGATGTCGGCGCCGCCGTTCGACTTTCCGCGCATGCGCTTTTACCAGCTCTGGCATGAGCGCTCTCACCATTCGCCGCCGCACCGCTGGTTCCGCACCCTGCTGTCGGATGCGGCGCGCCGCGTGGCGCAGGCGCTCCCGCCGTCGGCCGCCGATACGACCGGTGCGGCCGGCACGCCTTGAGTTTTAGCCAGCCAGGGGCCTGCCGGCGCGCAGCGCCACGGCCTCGCGCAGCACCTGGGCAGCGGCCTCGGCCAGCACCGGGCCGTCCACCTGCACCGCCGGCGAGCCGGCTGCCAGCAGGTCGGCGCAACGAATCGGCAGCACCGTGTCAGCGCCCATCAGACCCGCCATGACCTCGTTGGACGCGGCATACACCACGCGGCGCACGCCGGCCCAGTAAAGGGCGCCGCTGCACATGGCGCAGGGCTCGCCGCTGGCATACACCGTGCTGCCGCGCAGCGCCGCCTGGCCCAGGCGCGATTCGGCCTCGCGCAGCAACACCATTTCGGCGTGGTTGGTGGCATCGCCACTGGTCTGCTGGGTGTTTCCGGCCACATGCAGCACCCGGCCGCCGGCCGAGACCAGGGCCGCGCCGTAAGGGTTGTTGCCCGCCTGGAGCGCCGCCCGCGAGGCGTCGATGGCAAGCTGCATGGGGGTGGTGTCGTCGGGCGCGAAGGTCATGGCATCCTTGATGGGTAATGTTTGAAGGGGTGCGGCGGGCTCAGGCCATGGCGCCGGTCAGCAGCAGGTAGCCGGGCAGCCAGCCGGTCAAAACGCCCGAGGCGATCGCCACGCCGGCGGTCAGGCGCGCCACCGGCTTTTGCAGCGCCAGCAGCAAAAAGTAGAGCAGCCACAAAACGCCCCAGACCGCCCATGACAGACCAAGCCAGAAGTCCCAGGTGCTGACTGCGCCCTGCAGGGTATCGACCGCCACCGGCACGGCGCTGATGGCGACGAACAGGCTGAACCAGCCCAGGCCCCGGCCATCAGCGCCGGTCAGGCGGTTGATGGCCAGCCACAGATAGGTAAAGGAAAACAGCAGTGACAGCGCGGCGGCCTTGATTGACGCCGCGTCGGCCCCTGGCCCCAGCGCGTGCTTCAGCGCCACCAGCAGGGTCACGCCGCCGACCAGCAGGTTGATGACCCAGACCTCGCGGTCATGCAGGCGGCCCAGCATCCACAGGCCGTTGAGAATCAGCACCGCGCCGACGTAGAACAGGACCAGGCCGGTCAGCATGAAAGGCCTGTAGGCAAAGCGGGAGGCAAAAAAATCATGGGCGCATGATAGCCAGAATTTACAAAAGTGTATACACCTTTGTAAACAGCCTCCCGGCGGAACGCCCGCCGGGCCCGCGCCCTGCTGGCCGGCGGCCCTGCCTAGCGGTTTCCGCCGCCGGTCTCGGGCCGCAGGTCGTCCACCGAGGCGGTGCGAATCACGCGCAGATCGGTGTCAAACACGGCGGTAAAAATGCGCGCCGTGTTCGGGTCGCCCATGTAGCGCCAGTCGTAATGGGTCTCCTGCTTAAGGGCAAAGGGCGTGATCTTCATCGGTTTGCCCAGCATTTTGCGCACCTTCTCCATTGGCATGCCGGTCAGGACGCGCTCGAAGTTCTGCGGCGTCAGCACCTGCCTGAGCGCGCTCAGCTTGCCGTCGGGACCAATGGTGATCATGTAATTGACCTGGCCGGCGGGCTGGCGGTTGTATTCAAAGGTGCGCGCGCCGGGCTGGGCCACCGCGTCCAGCACCCGTGCCGGCAGGGGCAAACCGGCCAGGTCGCCGGCCTCCCAGATTTTTTCCGGCTCGCCAAAACGCGTCCGCACATCGGCCTCGCTGGCCACGCCTTCCTCAAGCTCGGCGATACGCTGCGGGTCGCAGCCGGCGAGGCACAAAATCAGCAACAGCGGCGTTAACAATGAGCGCAAGGCAGTCCCCCGGTAAAATGCGTCAACTATACGTTTTAGGCAGTCCCGTTCCATGTCCTTTTTTCGCCGCCCCGACTACACCTCTGAAGCCACCCAGTTCATCGACCAGCTCAAGGCCAACAAGCCCACGCTGGAAGCCGAGCAGCGCGCCGGCCGCGCCCTGCTGTGGGACAAGAACCTGAACCGTGCCGACGAGGCCGAGTACCGCGAGGCCAGCGTGGCGCAGCAGCCCTATGTCTACGGCACCAGCAGCCACCCGAATGGCAAATAAGCCCCGAACCAGCCCGAATCGGCGCTCAATTTGATCGAAATAGGCCTCTAGCCCAATAACAACGTGCGCAGGCAGCTATTATTTTTATAGCAAATCGATCCCCGCGCCCTGACCGCAACCGCTGCTTCATGCCCCCCACCGCCTCCCTGTCCCCCGCGCAAGAGCTGCCCGCCGGCCCTGGCACCGGCCTGCCGGCCGTGATTGACCAGGTGGCGCTGGCCCGGCTCTATGGCGAGCCGCTGTTTGCGATGCCGCACGACCTGTACATCCCGCCCGATGCGCTGCAGGTGTTTCTGGAGGCGTTTGAGGGCCCGCTGGACTTGCTGCTGTACCTGATCCGCAAGCAGAACTTCAATATTCTGGACATCCCGATGGCGGCGGTGACGCGCCAGTACCTGGTCTATGTCGATGAAATCCGCGCCACCAATCTGGAGCTGGCGGCCGAGTACCTGCTGATGGCGGCGATGCTGATTGAAATCAAGTCGCGCATGCTGCTGCCGCCCAAGAAGACGGCCGAGGGCCAGGAGGCCGAAGACCCGCGCGCCGAACTGGTGCGCCGCCTGCTGGAGTACGAGCAGATCAAGCTGGCCGCCCACCAGCTCAACGAGGTGCCGCAGTTTGGCCGCGATTTTTTGCGCGCCCAGGTCTATGTCGAGCAGTCGCTGCAGCCGCGCTTTCCCGATGTGCACGTGGTGGATTTGCAGGACGCGTGGCGCGACATCGTGCGCCGCGCCAAACTGGTGCAGCACCACCACATTTCCAGGGAAGAGCTCTCGGTGCGCGAGCACATGAGCATCGTGCTGCGCAAGCTGCAGGGCCGCAAGTTCCTGGAGTTTGAAGACCTGTTCGACACCCGCCGCGGCATGCCGGTGCTGGTGGTCACCTTTATTGCCCTGCTCGAACTGGCCAAGGAAGGCCTTCTCGAAGTCACCCAGGCCGAGGCGTTTGCCCCGATTTACGTGCGCCTGGCCTACACCCCCGCGTGAAATGGCCCCCACGCTCGTCGCTTCGCGTACTTCGCTGCCCCCCGAGGGGGCCGTTGCGCCTGCGGCCCGGCGAAGCCGGTTCCGCGGCCCCTGCTGGCCTGAAAGGCCCCCTACGCTTTTCACCGCATGTCATACGCTGCCCCCCGAGGGGGCCGTAGTCGCCTTGGGGCGGCCCGGCGGCGACTGATCTATCCATGATTCACGACAACTCAAAGCTGAAAAAATTCGATGTATTGATCGTGGGCAGCGGCCTGGCCGGCCTGTCGGCCGCGCTGCACCTGGCGCCCACGCACCGCGTGGCGGTGCTGACCAAGCGGCAACTCAGCGACGGCTCCAGCGGCTGGGCCCAGGGCGGCATTGCGGCGGTGCTGGCCGAGAGCGACAGTTTTGACGCCCATGTCGACGACACGCTGGTGGCCGGCGCCGGCCTGTCGGACCCGGCGGCCACGCGTTTTGTGGTGGAACACGCGCCCGAAAGCATTGCCTGGCTGCAACAGTTGGGCGTGCCCTTTTCGCAGGAAGACGGCGCACTGCACCTGACGCGCGAAGGCGGCCACAGCGCCCGACGCATCGTGCATGTCACCGATGCCACCGGCGCGGCGGTGCAAAAAACCCTGATCGAGCAGGTACGCCGCACGCCGGGCATCACGCTGTTTGAGCACCATACCCTGGTCGACCTGATCAACGCCCGAAAGCAGACCGGCCCCTCGCCAGATGCCGCAGCTGCACCGGACCGCTGCCTGGGCCTGTATGCGCTCGACCAAGCGACCGACGCGGTCGTCACCTTCAGCGCGCCGCACACCATTCTGGCCACGGGCGGCGCCGGCAAGGTCTACCTGTACACCACCAACCCCGACACCGCCACCGGCGACGGCATTGCCGCCGCCTGGCGCGCCGGCTGCCGGGTGGCCAACATGGAGTTCATCCAGTTCCACCCGACCTGCCTGTACCACCCGCACGCCAAGTCATTCCTGATTACCGAAGCGGTGCGCGGCGAAGGCGGTAAATTGCTGCTGCCGGACGGCACCCGCTTCATGCCGCAGCACGATGCGCGCGCCGAACTGGCACCGCGCGACGTGGTGGCCCGTGCGATTGACTTCGAGATGAAAAAGCACGGGCTGGACTGCGTGCAGCTGGACATTTCGCACCAGCCGCTGGCCTTCATCCTGGCGCACTTCCCCAACATCCACGCGCGCTGCCGGGAGCTCGGCATAGACATCGCCAGGCAGCCGATTCCGGTCGTGCCGGCCGCCCATTACACCTGCGGCGGCGTGCTGACCGACCTGGACGGCCGCACCGATGTCGCCGGCCTGTACGCGATTGGCGAGACCGCCTGCACCGGCCTGCACGGCGCCAACCGGCTGGCCAGCAATTCGCTGGTCGAATGCATGGTGTTTGCGCGGGCAGCGGCCCAGCGCATCGCCCAAACGCCGCTGGCCGCACCGCCGGCCCTGCCCGGCTGGGACGACAGCCGCGTGACCGACGCCGACGAAGCCGTGGTGATCTCGCACAACTGGGACGAGTTGCGCCGCTTCATGTGGGACTACGTGGGCATTGTGCGCACCAACAAGCGGCTGGAGCGCGCGGCGCACCGCATCGCGCTGCTGCAGGGCGAGATCCAGGAGTACTACGCCCACTTTCACGTCACGCGCGACCTGCTGGAGCTGCGCAACCTGGTGCAGGTGGCCGACCTCATCGTGCGCTCGGCCCAGTCACGCCACGAAAGCCGCGGCCTGCATTTCAGCCGCGACTACCCCGAGATGGCGGCGACGGCAGAGCCGACGATTCTGGTGCCGCCTGTGGCTTGAGCCTTGTGGAGTCGTGGTCATGGACCGGGGGCGTCTACCAAGGAGCGGCGCTGAGGGCTGCTGATCCAGCCTGGTTTGAATGAAATCGGGCTCTAGCCCTTTCCTGGCGTGCGCTGGTAGCTCACTTTTTGATAGTACAGAACTTGATTGAGCGTAAGCGCCGGGACAAGCGCCCAGCCGCGCACCGGCTTTCCGCTGTGTCGCCAAGGGCTAGTGTTTAGAGAGGAAGCGCTAGCATCCATAAGGTCAACGTCGCATGGATGAGCACCTGCTTCGCAGCGTTTGGAGTCAGTGACCCCCAGCTGCTTCCTGGCTGTCCATTTGCATCGTTTGGCGCACCAGGCCACGATCATTGACAGCTGCGATTTTCAAGACAAATAAAGGTGTGATACTTCGCCTGATGCGGTTGAACTTCCTGTCCGCTCTCACAACACATCAAAGCCGCCATTGAAATCCCTTGCAGGAACGATTGCCAGATGGCTGTTGCGCCACTTCTTGACCTGCCTACTCATTTTTGCCGTGCTGCTGCTGGGGCAGGCAGGTTGGGCCGAATGGAAATCGTTCCAGTCTGCACGGGGCGAATCCGTCCGGCTTGCTGACGCTGACCAGAGCCTCACCGCTCAGCTTGATCGACTGGCCAGTGCGTCCATAGGACGCGCGAATAGTCTGCGCTCGGCATCTCTGCAGACGCTGGAATCGCGTGTCACCGAGGTCGACCAGGAGATCACGGTCAAAAAAAGGCTGGAGAAGCAGCAGTCCAGCAGCCTGAGCACGGTGCTGGCGGGCACCCCCATCGTCCAGGCGCAACTGGAAGGACTGCGGCTGAATGCCGAAATCAACATCCTCGAACAGGTGCGGTCCTACCTGCTTGACCTGAAGTTCCGACTGGTTGCAACGCAATCGGAAAAAGCCCGTCGTGACGATCTGGAACTGCTGCGGCTCGTCCACCAGAACCTCTATCTGAAGTGGCAGGAGATCGGGCGTGAAAAAGAGACACTGGAGCAGCTTCATCCGGTGAAAAGCAAATTCGCCTATGGATCGCCCGAGTACAAAAAGATCGAGGCACTGGAGGCACAGCGAGATAGCCTGTTGGCTCAAAACCGGCGGGCTCATGACGACTATCAGCGCCATTTCAGGCAGCTGCAGGCCACCCGACCGCTGCCGCCGCTCGCGGCATTCGAACTGCACCACAGCGAGATCGATGCCATCCTGCAACCGCTGCGTACCCGGATCGCTGAACTGGAAAAGCTCCGCGAAGGCAACTGGTTCAACAGACTCTTGAAGCCCATTGAAGAAGTTGCACCAACAGCCTTGTTGATCCTTCTGTCGATCATCTTCACACCCATCGCGATCAAGGCGTTGTTCTATTTCGTGCTCGCGCCAATGGCCGCGCGCCGATCCCCGCTTCATCTTCTGCCCGAAACGACCGGCGAGCTGGCGCTGGAAACCGGCCACACGGCGGTATCGCTTCCGGTGGTGGTTGATGCCGATCACGAACTGCTGGTTCACGCCGAGTTCCTGCAAAGCTCGTCCGTCCGGGGCGACAAGGACACCAGCTGGCTGCTGAACCGGGAATTCCCCTTGACCAGCCTGGCCTCAGGCATGGTAGCGCTGACCCGCATCCGCACCGCCGAGCCCGAGACGTTCGTAATCTCGGCCACCCAAGATCCTTTCAGTGAGATCGGCATCCTGTCGCTCCCGCAGGGTGCGGCGCTTGTGATACAGCCGCACAACCTCGTTGGTGTCGTGCAATCCAGAGTCTCACCGGTCCACATCACGTCGCATTGGCGGCTGAACAGCCTGCATGCGTGGCTGACCCTGCAGCTGCGCTACCTGGCGTTTCACGGCCCGGCACAGCTAATCGTTCAGGGGTGTCGGGGAATACGGATCGAACGGGCGGATGCCGGGCGCAGCATCAACCAAGCGGCAACGATAGGCTTCAGCGCGAATCTAGCTTATTCCACGCGACGCAGTGAGACCTTCGGAGCCTACCTGCTGGGCAAGCAGGAACTGCTGAACGACACATTCAGTGGCGAGAATGGCTTCTACGTATACGAAGAAATGCCCCATTTCGGCAAGAAGACGGGCATGACCGGCCGGGGGCTGGAAGGATTCACCGACTCTCTGCTAAAGGTGCTCGGCATCTGATTCAGACCCGATGCGCAGCCGGCGGTCTATAACAAGTAACGCTACACAAGCAACGGTCACGGTAAGGAAACTGAGTGGAAGTGTTTCAATTTCAGTTGGTTGGAAATTTCCCCGGTCAATGTCACCGATGGAGGATCTGCCAAGATCATCAGCAGTTGGTCAGGTGCGGATGCAGCGGTCATTGAAACCATCTCCACGCTGCCGACCTTCAACCGATAGCGTTGAATGACCGGTCTCGGGCATGCAGGCCCGTCTGTTGTACAGCCGCTTCCAGTCTGAACCAGCCGTTAGGCCGGGCGGCCGTGATGGATCGCAACCGGCGCTTGTTGAACCTCCTCTTCGAGCCAGGCACCAAGCTATCAAAAAATGAGCTGTCAGCGCATAGCCCATAAGCGCTGGAGCC
>NZ_JANOAL010000264.1:0-13131 GCF_031411155.1 Polaromonas sp.
CCTACGGCATGGAATCGGTCGCGCGGCAGTTTGCCGCCGGTAAACACGTCATGGTGATTCGCAACGGCTGGTTCAGCTACCGCTGGACGCAGATTTTTGACATGGGCAGCATCCCCGCGACGCACACCGTGCTGAAGGCGCGCAAGCAGGGCGGCGGCCCGACCGCGCCCTATGCGCCGGCGCCGATCGCGGAGGTGACTGCGACGATCCGCGAAAAGAAACCGGCGGTGGTGTTCGCGCCGCACGTGGAAACCGCCGCCGGGATGATCCTGCCCGACGACTACCTGCGCGCCGTGGCCGACGCCGTGCATGCCGTGGGCGGCCTGTTCGTGCTCGACTGCATCGCCTCCGGCGCGATGTGGGTCGACATGCAGGCCACCGGCGTTGACGCGCTGATCTCGGCCCCGCAAAAGGGCTGGAGCAGCTCGCCCTGCTGTGCCATGGTCATGCTGAGCGAGCGAGCTAGAGTCGCCATTGACGGCACCACCAGCACCAGCTTTGCCTGCGACCTGAAGAAGTGGCTGCAGATCATGGAAACCTATGAAAAAGGCGGCCACGCCTACCACGCCACGCTGCCGACCGACGCCCTCACACAACTGCGCTCCGCCATGAGGGAAGCGCAGGCCTACGGCTTCGCCAGGGTCAAGGCCGAACAAGTTGCCCTGGGCAGCCAGGTGCGCGCCCTGTTCGAAAGCCGCGGCCTGCCCAGCGCCGCCGCCGAAGGCTTCAAGGCCCCTGGCGTGGTGGTCAGCTACACCACCGACCCCGAGATCCAGTCCGGCAAAAAATTCCTGGCTCAGGGCCTGCAAACCGCCGCCGGCGTGCCGCTGCAATGCGACGAAGGCCCCGACTTCATGACCTTCCGCGTCGGCCTGTTCGGGCTGGAGAAGTGGCACCAGGCGGAGCGCACGGTGGGGCAGCTGGCGGGGGCGCTGGACCGGATGGGGGTGGTGGCTGTGGGGGAGGCGGTTGCTGGGTGAGGACGGCGTGATCCGCTTCGCGATCATTGATCCTGAGCCGTTTTGAAAGGTCGATTTTTCGCCTCGCTCGATTTGCCGCAAGCGTCTCGAGTTTTTCAACACAATAGACTGCGAGCAGTCATTCAGTGTCGGTGCACGACTCGCAGCACCCGACCTCTTGCTGTCGACCGAGCCACCAGAAATTCCTCAATAGGCTCTCGTGAATCCGCCATCGTGAAGAATATTGAGTCCGGTCATGTTGTCGGAGAACGCCGACAGCAAGCCTTCGACCGCAGCGGCGACCTCATCGGGTGCGCCATATTTCCTCAGGGGAATATTCGACGTCTCTTCGGCAAGGCGTTGCGCCAATGTTGTTCCCGCCTTGGCCGCGCGCTTCTCAAGAGACGCGGCATACCCCGGCGTGAGCGTGCCTCCCAGGGACAGCGTATTCACGTGAATCCCCTGCTCACCCAGCGCGAAGGCCAAGGTCTTGGCTTCAGCCAGCCAGGCGCAACGAATGACGTTGCTTGAAGCGTAATGGCCCAAGACCTGCACCGATGAGATGCCCGAGATGATGACGATCTTGGATCGCCTGCCATTCGCAGGGTCCGGCTTCATGGTCGCAATGGCCGCCTTGAGCAGCGACAGCGGGCCCACAAAACTATTCTGAAGGACCTCGCGCCACTTGTCACTGCTTGGGAGTGGATCGTTTGTAGGTGGGTCCTGCGGCGGCATCAAGACGGCTCCGTCCAGGATCACGTTTCTTGCGTTCAGTTCTTCGGAAAATTTCTTGACCGAGTCATCGCGCGTCATGTCGACGGAAATCCATGAGGAGGTGCCGGGACAGGTGTTCGACAGTTCAGTGCAGAGTGACTGAAGTTTGCCGGCATCGCGTGCCGCAAGAACGAGGGAGTTTCCGGCTTTCGCCAGCCTGTGGCAGACGGCCAGCCCGATGCCACCGGTCGCGCCTGTCACAAGAATCGTTTTAGATATTCCGGACATCATCCACTCCTTCCGCAAGGCTCAAGCTGGACGCCCAATGCGTCCGCCGTTTTGGGTGGCTCTACCGTCCGCCCGCCAGATGTGAAGGGCATGGCGTTGTGTGGGACATCGACACCAGTAAACATGGAAAATTGAGCATCCCAGTTGCACTATCGCCCGCGAAGGTGCCTTTGTCACGCTATTTTCGTGTCGGAACGTCCGCTAAAGTTTCCGCGTAGTGTGATTGCACAGAAAGGTTCACCAGAGCCTGCCGAACGAAATTTGGTGCGCTGGTTTTGCGTGAATGGCGATCATTTTTAAGAAAAATGTGCCTACAGCCCATGTTTTATGGGCGTATTAAGCTATCAAAATGAGAGTAATCAATGAACTATGAAGCCGTGTTATTCGACTGCGATGGCGTGCTCGCCGACAGCGAACCCATCACCAACGGCGTGCTGCGCGCCATGCTGCAGGAGTCGGGCTGGACGCTGACGCTGGCCGAGTGCATGCGCATTTTTGTCGGCAAGGCGGTGAAGGACGAGGCGGCGCTGATCGAGGCGCGCACCGGCCAGCCGCTGACCGAGGACTGGATGGTGCGCTTTCGGGAGCGGCGCAACCTGGGGCTGATGCGTGAGGTCAGGCCGATTCGCAATGTGGTCGAGGCGGTGGCGCGGATTCATGCGCAGCATGAAGGCCGCATCGCCTGCGCCTCGGGTGCTGACCGCTTCAAGGTCGAGCTGCAGCTGGAAAAGTGCGGGCTGCTGCCCTATTTTGCGGGGCGCATCTTCAGCGGCCATGAGATGCCGCGCTCCAAGCCGGCGCCCGATGTCTACCTGGCGGCAGCGGCTGCGCTGGCTGTGGATCCGACGCGGTGTGCGGTGGTGGAGGATACGGTGACGGGTGTTACCGCCGGTGTGGCGGCGGGGGCGACGGTGTTTGGCTACAGTCCGCCCGAAGCCGGCCATGACGCGCCTGACGCGTTGCGCCGCGCCGGGGCGGTAGAAATTTTCACCGACATGGCAAAGCTGCCAGGCTTGCTGAATCTGCGCGCCACCTGAGTCTTCGGCTGGGGGCGGGGGCGCATTCCTGCCCCGTCAAACCCTCCTACACTGGCAGGCATGACGCCGATCTCAGCCACCCCGATCGCCTTTGTCCGCACGCTGCTGCTGGCCTATGCGCGCTATGGGCTGGACCCGGCGGCTGCGCTGGCCAGGGCGCAGATCACGCCCACGACGCTGCGGCAGCCGGACGGCGCTATCACCTCCAAGCAGCTGGAAGTGCTGGCGGCAGAGGCCATGCGCGAGCTCGATGACGAAGCGCTGGGCTGGTTCTCACGCAGGCTGCCCTGGGGCAGTTACGGCATGCTGCTGCGGGCGTCATTGAGCGCGCCGGATCTGGGTGTGGCGCTGCGGCGCTGGTGCCGCCACCACGGTCTGCTGACCAGCGATGTGGCGCTGAGCCTGTCGGTGGCCAATGAGGTGGCCACCTTGAGCCTGCTGGACCAGGGGCTGAAGCCCGAGATGCGCGAATTTTGCGTCGTGACCCTGTTGCGCAACCTGCACGGCGTGGCCTGCTGGCTGATTGATTCGCGCATTCCGCTGCAGGCGGCGAGCTTTGTCTATGCGGCGCCGGCCCATGCGGCGGTTTACCCGGTGCTGTTTCCCGTCTTGCTTGCGAGGCCGCTGCAGTTTGACGCGGCGCAGACCTGTCTGCGCTTTGACGCGCGCTACCTCGCCATGCCGCTGCGCCGCGATGAAAAAGCGCTGAGCGCCATGCTGCCGCAGGCGCTGGCGCTGGTGGTGCGGCAATACCGGCGCGACCGGTTGCTGGTGCAGCGCGTGCGCATGCTGCTGCAAAGCCGGGCCGAACTGGCCAATGCCGTGGCCCTGGCCGATGCGCTCAATGTGTCGCCGCGCACGCTGCACCGCCAGCTGCAAGAGGAGGGCGCGTCGCTGCAGGCGCTGAAGGACGAGGTGCGGCAGGCCCAGGCCGTGGCGGCGCTGCGCCGTACCGACCGGCCGATCAAGCAGGTCGCGCTGGCGGCCGGGTTTCGCAACGAGAAAAGCTTTTCGCGCGCCTTTCGGCAGTGGACGGGTGACTCGCCGGCCGACTACAGGCGCAAAATGGGGCAGTAGCCGGCCGCCGTCTTAAAAGTGGCACGATTTGCAACCTGGGTGGCCGCCAAAGATACGGGTTTGGCTCTAAGCTAGGAGCAGAACGGACCCGTTTTTTCTTACGGAGACAGACATGACTTCAGCCCTTCCGGCCGCCCCGATCCCGCCGGCGGCCCCGGCGCCCCTGGCCTCGGCGGACGCCGGCGCCAGCCAGGCGCGAGGCGCCACCGACGTGCCGCTGATCGAGCAGACCCTGGGCGACTTTTTTGATGCCATGGTGCAGCGCCAGCCCGACCATGAGGCGCTGGTCAGCGCCCATCAGGGCCTGCGCTACAGCTACCGCGAACTGCAGACCGAAGCCAACCGGCTGGCCAGCGCCCTGCTCGGGCTGGGCCTGCTGCCGGGCGACCGCGTCGGCATCTGGTCGCACAACAATGCCCAGTGGCTGCTGATGCAGCTGGCCACGGCCAAGGTCGGGCTGATTCTGGTCAACATCAACCCGGCTTACCGCGTGGCCGAGCTCGACTACGCGCTCAACAAGGTGGCCTGCAAGGTGCTGGTCACCATGGCGCGCTTTAAAACCAGCGACTATCTTGGCATGCTGCGCGAGTTGGGCGGCGAACGCCTGCCGCATCTGCAGACCACGGTGTGGATAGACGAGCCGGGGCAGGGGGGTGAAGAGCCCGGCATGCTGCGTTTCTCGGACCTGCTGGCCCAGGGCGACCCGCAGGATGCGCGCGTGGCCGCCACCGCCGGCACGCTGAAGGCCACCGACCCGATCAACATCCAGTTCACCAGCGGCACCACCGGCTTCCCAAAAGGCGCCACGCTGACGCACCGCAACACCCTGAACAACGGCTTTTTCATTGGCGAGGCGATGAAGCTGACACCGGCCGACCGGCTGTGCATTCCGGTGCCGCTGTACCACTGCTTTGGCATGGTGCTGGGCAACCTGGCTTGCCTGGCCCACGGCGCCACCATCGTCTACCCGAATGACGGCTTCGATGCGCTGACGGTGCTGCAAACGGTGCAGGCTGAAAAATGCACCGGCCTGCACGGCGTGCCCACCATGTTCATTGCCGAGCTCGATCATCCGCGCTTTGCCGAGTTTGACCTGTCCAGCCTGCGCACCGGCATCATGGCCGGCTCGCCGTGCCCGACCGAGGTGATGAAGCGTGTGGTCGAGCAAATGAACCTGCGCGAAATCACCATTGCCTACGGCATGACCGAAACCAGCCCGGTCAGCTGCCAGAGCGGCGCCGACACGCCGCTGGACCGGCGCGTCGCTACCGTGGGCACGGTGCAGCCGCACCTGGAGATCAAGATTGTTGACCCCGAAACCGGCGCCGTGGTGGCGCTCGGTGTGTCGGGTGAATTCTGCACGCGGGGCTATTCGGTGATGCACGGCTACTGGCAGGACGAGGCCAAAACCCGCGAGGCGATTGATGCCGGGGGCTGGATGCACACCGGCGACCTGGCCACCATGGACGGCGAAGGCTACGTCAACATCGTGGGCCGAATCAAGGACATGGTGATACGCGGCGGCGAAAACATCTACCCGCGCGAGATTGAAGAATTTTTGTACCGCCACCCCAAGGTGCAGGATGTGCAGGTGGTGGGCGTGCCCGACAGCAAATACGGCGAAGAGCTGTGCGCCTGGATCATTGCCAAGCCCGGCCAGACGGTGGGCGAGGACGAGATTCGCGCCTTTTGCAAGGGCCAGATTGCGCACTACAAGGTGCCGCGTTACATTCGCTTCGTGAGCGAATTTCCGATGACCGTGACCGGCAAGATCCAGAAATTCAAGATTCGCGACGCGATGAAAGACCAGCTTGGTCTGCAAGAAGAAAGAACCGCATGAGCCTCCTGGAAACCAAACTCAACGCCCGATCGGCCGACTTTCAGGCCAACGCCGCCGCCATGCGCGCGCTGGTCGATGACCTGCACCAGCAGCTGGCCAAGGCCGCTGCCGGCGGCGGTGAAGCCGCCCGCGCCAAGCACGCCGCGCGCGGCAAGCTGCTGCCGCGCGACCGCGTGCAGATGCTGCTGGACCCCGGCACCCCGTTTCTCGAGATCGCGCCGCTGGCCGCACACGGCATGTACCTGAACAAGGACGGCGTGGGCGACGCGCCCGGCGCCGGCATGATTGCCGGCATTGGCCGCGTCAGCGGGGTCGACTGCATGGTGGTGTGCAACGACGCCACCGTGAAGGGCGGCACCTACTACCCGATGACCGTCAAAAAGCATTTGCGGGCGCAGGAAATCGCGCAGCAAAACCGGCTGCCCTGCATTTATCTGGTGGATTCCGGCGGTGCCAACCTGCCGAACCAGGACGAGGTGTTTCCCGACCGCGACCACTTTGGCCGCATCTTTTACAACCAGGCCAACATGAGCGCGCAGGGCATTGCGCAGATTGCCGTGGTCATGGGCAGCTGCACCGCGGGCGGCGCCTATGTGCCGGCCATGAGCGACGAAAGCATCATCGTCAAGGAGCAGGGCACGATTTTCCTGGCCGGCCCGCCGCTGGTCAAGGCCGCCACCGGCGAGGTGGTGAGCGCCGAGGAGCTGGGCGGCGGCGACGTGCACACGCGGCTGTCGGGCGTGGCCGACTACCTGGCGCAGAACGACATGCATGCGCTGGCGCTGGCCCGTGCCGCGATCGCCAACCTGAACGCTGATTCACGGTCAAATAGCCCGCTAGCCCAGGTACAACGTGCGCCAGTAGCTCCTAAATATGTAGCAGATGAGGTCTACGGCGTGGTGCCAACCGACACGCGCAAACCCTATGACGTGCGCGAAATCATTGCCCGCATCGTGGATGACAGCGAGTTTGACGAGTTCAAGGCGCGCTTTGGCACGACGCTGGTCACCGGCTTTGCGCACATCGAGGGCATGCCGGTCGGCATCGTCGCCAACAACGGCATTTTGTTCAGCGAGTCGGCGCAAAAGGGCGCGCACTTCATCGAGCTGTGCTGCCAGCGCAAGATCCCGCTGGTGTTCCTGCAAAACATCACCGGCTTCATGGTGGGTAAAAAGTACGAGGCCGAGGGCATTGCGCGCCACGGCGCCAAGATGGTGATGGCCGTGGCCACGGCCCAGGTGCCCAAATTCACCATCATCATTGGCGGCAGCTTCGGTGCCGGCAACTACGGCATGTGCGGCCGCGCCTACAGCCCGCGCTTCATGTGGATGTGGCCGAACGCGCGCATCTGCGTGATGGGCGGCGAGCAGGCCTCGTCGGTGCTGGCCAGCGTGCGGCGCGACGGCATCGAGGCCCGCGGCGGCCAATGGAGCGCAGAGGAAGAAAAAGCCTTCAAGCAACCGATGCTCGACCAGTTCGAGCGCCAGTCGCATCCGTATTACGCCAGCGCCCGTCTGTGGGACGACGGCGTGATTGACCCGGCCGACACCCGGCGCGTGCTGGCGCTGGGCCTGGCGGCCAGCCTGCATGCGCCCATTCCTGAACCGAAGTTCGGCGTCTTTCGCATGTAAGGGCAGCAGATGGCCGACATCCTGGACAGCACCATTTACGACACCCCCGAGCACGCACAGCTGCGCGAGCAGATCGCGCGTTTCATCGCCCGCGAGGTCGAGCCCCATGCCAGCGCCTGGGAAGAAGCCGGCTGCGTGCCGCGCGAGGTGCTGCGCAAGATGGGTGATGCGGGGTTGTTCGGGCTGATGTACGAGCCCGACTACGGTGGCGCGGGCGCCGACGCCATGACCAACCTGGTGTTTGCCGAAGCGCTGTCGCAATCGACTTTTGGTGGCTTCATCATCACCGCGCTGGTGCATACCGACATGGCCAGCCCGCACCTGCACCATGCGGGCACGCCGCAGCAAAAAGCGCGCTATTTGCCCGGCGTGATTCGGGGCGACACCATCACCGCTGTCGGTATCAGCGAACCGGGTGCCGGCTCCGACGTGGCCGGACTGCGCACCACGGCCAGACTCGAAACCGGCAGTGATGGCGAGCACTGGGTGCTCAATGGCACCAAGATGTTCATCACCAATGGCGTGCATGCCAACCTGTATTTCATCGCGGCCCGCACCGGCAGCGCGCGCCATGCGGTGTCGATGTTCATCGTCGAAAAAGGCACGCCCGGCTTTACCGTGGGCCGGGCGCTGAAGAAAACCGGCTGGCTCTCGTCAGACACGGCCGAGCTGATCCTGGACAACGTGCGCATCCCCGCTGAAAACCTGCTGGGCGAGCGGGACCGCGGCTTTCAGGCGGTGATGAAGAACTTTCAGACCGAACGCATCGCGCTGGCGGCCATGGCGGTGGGCCATGCCACGCAGGCGCTGCGCATGACGCTGGACTATGTGCGCCAGCGCCAGGCCTTTGGCGCCACGCTGTTCGACAAGCAAACGGTACGCCAGCGCCTGGCCATGCTGGACGCCAAAACCCGCGCCGCGCGCCAGTACCTGTACCACTGCGCCTGGCTGGTCACGCAGCAGCGCGACGTGGTGCAGGATGTGTCGCTGCTGAAAGCGCTGACCGGCGAGCTGGTCAACGAAGTGCTGCAGACCTGCCAGCAGTTTCATGGCGGCATGGGCTATATGCGCGAAACGCCGATTGAACGCCTGTGGCGCGATGCGCGCGTGCTGGCGATTGGCGGCGGCGCCACCGAAGTCATGCTGGATGAAGCCGCCAAACGGTATGGCTAGATTTATTCCTGGAGTCAGGGCCAAAAGGAAACGGAAACCATGAGCACGCTAAACATTGAGGTCAGCAACCATGTCGCCACGGTCACATTGAACCGCCCCGAGGTGCGCAACGCCTTCAACGACGAGGTGATTGCCGAGATGGCGAAGGCCTTCGCTGGCCTGAGCGGGCGCGACGACGTGCGCTGCATCGTGTTGGCGGCCGAGGGCGCGGCCTTTTGCGCGGGCGCCGACCTGAACTGGATGCGCAGCATGGCCGACTACACGCGCAACGAAAACTTCGCTGATGCGGGCCAGCTCGCGACCATGCTGCGCACGATTTACGAATGTTCCAAGCCGACCATTGCCCGCATTCAGGGCGATGTCTATGCCGGTGGCACCGGGCTGGTGGCCGCCTGCGACATCGCGGTGTCGGTGGACAGCGCCAACTACTGCCTGAGCGAAGTCAGGCTGGGGCTGATTCCCGCCACCATCAGCCCGTATGTGATTCGAGCCATGGGCGCGCGCGCCGCCCACCGCTACTTTCTGACGGCCGAGCGCTTTAGCGCCGCCGAGGCCTTGCGAATTGGTTTTGTGCATGAGGTGGTGCCCGCGGCCGAGCTTGATGCCAAGGTGGCCGAGCTGACGAAAGCGCTGGTCAATGCCGGGCCGCAGGCCGTCAGGCTGTGCAAAAAGCTGCTGCAGGACGTGGCCGGGCAAGCCATCACGCCGGAACTGCTGCAGATGACGGTCGCCGGCATCGCCGACATCCGCGTCAGCGTCGAAGGCCGTGAAGGCGTGCAGTCGTTCTTGCAGAAGCGCAAGCCATCATGGCTTGCAGCTGACGAGTCCTGAAAGGCTTTTATGCCTGCATTGGATACTGTACAACTGATCGCCCTGGCCGGCGCACTGGGCTGGGCCAGCGGCGTGCGCCTGTATCTGGTGGTGCTGCTGACGGGGCTGGCCGGCTTCATGGGCTGGTTTTCGCTGCCGCAGGGCCTGCAGCTGCTGGCACACCCCATGGTGCTGGGGGCCAGCGGTTTCATGGTGTTTGTCGAATTTTTTGCCGACAAGATTCCGGGCCTCGACTCGCTGTGGGACGTGGTGCACAGCGTGATCCGCATACCCGCCGGGGCGGCGCTGGCGGCGGCGGTGTTTGGCGCCGACAGCGGCGTGATGACGCTGGTGGCGGCGCTGATGGGCGGCACGCTGGCGGCCACCAGCTTTGCCGCCAAGGCCACCACGCGCGCCGCCATCAACACCTCGCCCGAACCGTTCAGCAATGTCGGGGCTTCCCTGCTTGAGGACGGGCTGGTGCCCGCCGGCCTGTGGCTGTCGATTGCCCACCCGCTGGTGTTTGTGCTGGTGCTGGCGCTGGTGCTGGTGCTCAGCGTCTGGCTGATCCGCATTTGCTGGCGTTTTTTGCGCCAGTTGTTTACCCGCGTTGCCCGCATTTTCAGCGGCAGGCCCGATCCGGGGCTGTCGCCGGCCTTTACCCTGAAGTCACCTTTTGCAAAGAACGACCCCCATGTTTAAGAAAATCCTCATTGCGAACCGGGGCGAGATCGCTTGCCGCGTCGCCGCCACCGCCAAACGCATGGCCATCAAGACCGTAGCCGTGTACTCGGATGCCGATGCCAACGCCAAACATGTCAGCGTTTGCGATGAAGCCGTTCACATTGGCGGCAGCGCGCCCAAGGACAGCTACCTGCGCTGGGAGCGCATCATCGAAGCGGCCAAGGCCACGGGCGCGCAGGCGATTCATCCGGGCTATGGCTTTTTGAGCGAGAACGAGGAGTTTGCCCAGGCCTGTGCCAGTGCGGGACTGGTCTTCATCGGCCCGCCGGCGTCGGCCATCAAGGCGATGGGCCTGAAGTCCGAATCCAAACAACTGATGGAAAAGGCCGGCGTGCCGCTGGTGCCCGGCTACCACGGCAGCGACCAGGACGCGGCCATGCTCAAGCACGAGGCGGACCGCATCGGCTACCCGGTGCTGATCAAGGCCAGCGCGGGCGGCGGCGGCAAGGGCATGCGCGCGGTGGACAAGTCAGAAGACTTTGACGCGGCGCTGGCCTCCTGCAAACGCGAGGCCATCAACAGTTTTGGCGACGACGCGGTGCTGGTCGAAAAATACGTGCAACGCCCGCGTCACATCGAGATCCAGGTGTTTGGCGACACGCATGGCAACTATGTCTACCTGTTCGAGCGCGACTGCTCGGTGCAGCGTCGCCATCAGAAGGTGCTCGAAGAAGCCCCGGCGCCCGACATGACGCCGGAAATGCGCGCCCAGATGGGCCTGGCCGCCGTCGCAGCCGCGCGTGCGGTCAACTATGTGGGCGCGGGCACGGTCGAATTCATCGTCGAGCAGCGTGCTGACGGCAGCATGAATTTCTTTTTCATGGAGATGAACACCCGCCTGCAGGTGGAGCATCCGGTGACCGAAGCCATCACCGGGCTGGACCTGGTGGAGTGGCAGCTGCGCGTGGCCTCGGGCGAGAAGCTGCCGCTGGCGCAAGAGCAGCTGCGCATCAATGGCCACGCCATCGAGGCCCGCATTTGCGCTGAAAACCCGGACAACAACTTTCTACCCACCACCGGCACCCTGCATGTTTACGACAAGCCGGTGTGCACCGCTTTTGAACGTGGATGGGTCCGCATTGACGATGGCGTGCGCGAAGGCGATACGATTTCGCCCTTTTACGACTCCATGGTGGCCAAGCTCATCGTGCACGGCCAGACCCGCGAAGAAGCGCTGGCCCGGCTGGACGAGGCGCTGGCGCAAACCCGCATCGTCGGGCTGAGTACCAATGTGCAGTTTTTGCGCTACGTGGTGCGCAGCCCGTCGTTTTCCCAGGCTAACCTCGATACCGCGCTGATTCCGCGTGAAGAGGCGGTGCTTTTCAAGCAGGAGCCGGTCGGCTTGCCCATGGCAGCCGCTGCGGCGATTGCCCAGACGCTGCTGAGCGAAAAAGCCACCGAGGGCACCGACCCGTTCAGCCGCCGCGATGGCTGGCAAACCCATGGCGTGACGCAGCGGCCTTTCGAGTTCGACTTCCACGGCGAGCACTCCAAAGCGGCATTGACCTATCTGCATGACGGCGCTTTGCAATTAAAGGTTGGCGACGTGTCAGGACCGCTGGTGTTTGCCAGAAGCGCTCAAGGCATCGACATCCAGTTTGCGGGCCAGCGCCTGACGGCGGCGGTCTATACCCGGGGCGAGGTGGATTACGTGTTTGCCGCCAGGGGCGCGACCCAGATCACGGCGATTGACTTGCTGGCCCACGCCGGTGAGAGCCACACCGAAGGCGGCCGGCTGACCGCGCCCATGCCGGGCAAGGTCGTGTCGTTCGCCGTCAAGGCCGGCGACAAGGTGAGCAAGGGCCAGGCGCTGGCGGTAATGGAAGCCATGAAAATGGAGCACACGATTGCCGCCCCGGCCGATGGCGTGGTGCAGGAGCTGCTGTATGCGCCGGGCGACCAGGTGACGGAAGGCGCGGAGTTGCTAAAAATAGCGGTCTGATTTTCAGGCGATCTTTTTCGGGAACCGAGTGAATGCGCATTACCTTTTGCTGCACCGACACCAAAGCCCAGCCCTGGCTGGAGGGCCTGCGCGCCGCCTTGCCCGGGGCCGAGGTGAGCCTGTGGTCTACCGGCGCGGCCTCGGCCGACTATGCGGTGGTCTGGGCTCCGCCGCAGCAGTTTCTGGATGAGCAGACGCGGCTCAAAGGGATTTTCAACATCGGCGCCGGTGTCGATGCGCTGATGAAGCTGCGCCTGCCGGCCGGCGTTCCGGTGGTTCGGCTCGACGACGCGGGCATGTCAGTGCAGATGGCCGAGTATGTGTGCCACGCCGTGATCCGGCACTTTCGCGAGTTCGACGCCTATGAGGCCGATGTGGCGCATGGCCAGTGGTCTTACCGCAGGCCGCGCCGGCGTCAGGAGTTTCCGGTCGGCGTGATGGGCCTGGGCGTGCTGGGACAACGTGTCAGCCGGGCGCTGGCGCAGTTTGATTTTTCGGTGCGGGGCTGGAGTCGCTCGGCCAGGGCGGTTGACGGTGTGCAGTGCTTTTCGGGCGAGGCCGGGTTTGACGATTTTTTGGCCGCCACCCGCATTCTGGTCTGCCTGTTGCCGCTCACGCCAGAAACCCAAGGCATCATGCGACGGGACACGCTGGCCCGCCTGCAGCCGGACGGTTATGTGATCAATGTGGCGCGCGGCGGCCATCTGGTTGATGAGGACCTGATTGCGCTGCTGGACAGCGGCCACCTTGCCGGCGCGACGCTCGACGTGTTTCGCACCGAGCCGCTGCCGGCGGCGCACCCGTTCTGGAAGCACCCGAAAATCACCCTGACGCCGCATACCTCGGCCCGCACCCTGCGCGACGAAAGCATTGCCCAGATTGCCGGCAAGATACAGGCCCTGCACGGCGGCGCGCC
>NZ_JANOAL010000265.1:0-17233 GCF_031411155.1 Polaromonas sp.
TCCGAGAAATGGCGGCCCGGCCTGATTTTCTTGTCTTCAATGTCAATCAGCACCCGCTCGATGATGTCGCCGATCTGCTCCATGTTGATGGTGAAACTGATGATGTCGGTCCAGCGCCGGCTTTCGGCTTCGCCCAGCGCCTCGCGCGAGATTTTCGTCAGGTAGTACTTGATGGACGAATACAGCTCGTCTACCGTGTCGTCCATCTTGCGCAAGTCCTCGGCCTGTTTCAGGTCGTCCTTGCGGATCACTTCGAGCATGCCGCGCAGCATGGTTTCGACCACATCGGCCTGGTGCAGCGCCTCACGCGCAGCGCACGAGATCGCCAGTGAAGGCGTGGACAGGGCCGACGGATCGAGGTGGTGCGGCCGGCCGTTGCTGGCTGTCCTGTCGGGTTTGGGCAGCAGTTTTTCGACCCAGCGGGCAATCACCTGCGTCCAGCCAATGAACACCAGGCCCACCAGCAGGTTGAAGGCCAGGTGATACAGCACCACCACGGTGGCCGGCTCGCCCAGGTAGGGCCGCACATACTGCAGCCACAGGCCCAGAAACGGCGCCGCAATGGCCACACCCAGCAGCTTGAACAGCAAATTGCCCAGCGGCACCTGCCGCACCTGCACCACGGAGCGTAGCGTGGTCAGCACCGCCAGCAGGCCGCTGCCCAGGTTGGCGCCCAGCACCAGGCCCAGCGCCACGTCCAGCGGAATGACGTTGGAGGAGGCCAGTGTGGCGGTGAGCAGCACAATCGCCAGGCTTGAATAAGACGCCACCGACAAAAACGCGCCGACGGTAATTTCCAGCAGGCGGTCGCTGGTCAGCGTGCCCAGCAACAGCTTGACCGCTGGCGCCTGCGTCAGCACTTCGGTGGACGCGCTGACGAGCCGCAGCGCCAGCAGCATCAGGCCCAGGCCAATCAGGACGCGGCCAAAGCGACCGGTGTTGGTGTCTTGCCGCGAGATGAACAGCACCACGCCGACAAAGATAAACAACGGCGACAGCCAGGACAGGTCAAACGAGAACACCACCGCCATCAGGCTGGTGCCAATGTCTGCGCCCAGCATCACGGCCAGCGCCAGCGGCAGCGCCACCAGGCCCTGGCCGACGAAGGAGGAAATGATGAGGGAGGTCGCGGTGCTGGACTGCACCAGGGCGGTGACGCCAATGCCGGAGACGGCCGCTGTCAGCCGGTTGCTGATGCTGCGCGCCAGCACATGGCGCAGATTGGCGCCAAACACCCGCAGGATGCCGGTACGTACAAGTTGGGTGCCCCAGACCAGCAGCGCAATGGCTGCCAACAGATTCAACAGATGCTTCATATTTTCAGGATTGACTATACGCGTGGCGCCGGCCCGCGCAGAGAGTCTTAACCCTGACTATTTGGCTTTTCGCACCCGGCGAAGCTCATCGAGAATCAGGAAAACCGCGCCCACGGTGATGGCGCTGTCAGCCACGTTGAAGGCCGGGAAGTGCCGGCCCGCGTAGTGAAAGTCGAGAAAGTCCACCACATAGCCGTGCAGGCTGCGGTCAATCACATTGCCGAGCGCGCCGCCCAGAATGCAGGCCAGCGCGAACGAAAACAGCTTTTGGCCTGCGTGCGACTTGAGCATCCAGACGATGAACAGCGCCGCCGCAATGCCGATGGCGGTAAAAAACCAGCGCTGCCAGCCCGAGGCCGAAGCCAGAAACGAAAACGCCGCGCCGCTGTTATGCACCCGCACCACGTTGAAAAAACTCGTCACATAGGTGGCGTCACCGAGGCGGTAGTAGCCCAGGATCAGGATCTTGGTGAACTGGTCGGCCATCAGCAGAAGCAGCGCCAGCCCGAGCCAGGGCAGCATGCCGCCCGATGTTTTGGAAAAATTGGTTTTGGCCATCAAGAACAATAGTTGAGCGTCAAGCGTTTTGCATCAAGCGAACTGGCGGTCTTCGCCGGCGCCGTAAAGGTTGCTGGTGCAGCGGCCGCAAATCGTCGGGTGGGCGGGGTTGATGCCGACGTCCGCGCGGTAGTGCCAGCAGCGCTCGCATTTGGTATCAAAACTGGCGCTAACCCTTGTGGAAAGCGAGTATCCAGCTATCAAATCAATAGCGGAGGTGATGAAAACGAACTTCAGATCATCGCCCAGGCTTCCCAGCAGCGCATGGTCGTCGGCATTCACCTCCAGCGCCACATTGGCCTGCAGCGACGAGCCGACCTTGCCGTCGGCACGCAGCGCTTCAATGTCCTTGTTCACCGCATCGCGAAGCTCGCGGATGCGCGCCCATTTGGCGAGCAGGGCGTCGTCCTGCGCTTTGAACCCGGCGTAGGTTTCCAGAAAGATCGATTCCGACTCGCCGAATACCTTCCAGGCTTCCTCGGCGGTGAAGCTCAGGAACGGCGCCATCCAGCGCAGCATGGCGTGCGTGATCTGGTGCAAGGCCGTTTGCGCGCTGCGGCGCGCCAGCGACTTGGGCGCACTGGTGTAGAGCCGGTCTTTCAGGATGTCGAGGTAAAACGAGCCCAGGTCTTCGCTGCAATAAATCTGCAGTTTGGAAACAACCGGGTGAAATTCATACACCTCGTAGTGCGCCAGAATATCGGCCTGCAACTGGGCTGCCCTGGACAGCGCATAGCGGTCGATCTCCAGCATTTCGTCAAACGGCACGGCGTCCTTGGCCGGGTCGAAGTCGCTGACGTTGGCCATCAGAAAGCGCAGCGTGTTGCGGATGCGGCGGTAGGCATCGACCACGCGCGCCAGAATCTTGTCGTCAATGCCCAGGTCGCCCGAGTAATCGGTCGAGGCGCACCAGAGCCGAATAATCTCGGCGCCCAGCTTGCCGGAGACCTCTTGCGGCGCCACCACATTGCCTTCGCTCTTGCTCATCTTGCGGCCCTTGCCGTCCACCGTGAAGCCGTGCGTCAGCAGGCCCTTGTAGGGCGCGTGGTCGTACATGGCGCAGGCCGTGAGCAGCGACGAGTGAAACCAGCCGCGGTGCTGGTCATGGCCTTCCAGGTACAGGTCGGCCGGCCAGGTCGATTGCGCCGCATGGCTGTGCCGCAGCACATGATCGTGCGTGGTGCCCGAGTCAAACCAGACATCGAGAATGTCGGTGCTCTTGATGTAGTCAGGCGCGTCCGCGCCGATGATGGATTCGGCGCTGGCCTTGCTCCAGGCCTCGACGCCACCCGCCTCGACCATGCGGGCCGCCTGGTCCATGATCTCCATGGTGCGCGGGTGCAGCTCGCCGGTGGCGGTGTGGATGAAAAAGGGCAGCGGCACGCCCCAGTTGCGCTGGCGGCTGATGCACCAGTCGGGCCGGCCGGCAATCATGTCGCGCAGCCGGGTCTTGCCGTTCTCCGGATAAAAACGGGTTTCCTCGATCGCGGCCAGGGCCAGCTGGCGCAGGGTTTTGCCAGCCTTGTCCTGGGTGAAAACGCCTTCGCCTTCGTCCATGCGTACAAACCACTGGGCCGCCGCGCGGTAGATCACCGGGGTTTTGTGGCGCCAGCAGTGCGGGTAGCTGTGCACGATGTCCTGGGTCGCAAACAGGCGGCCATGTTCGCGCAGCTTGTCGATGACCAGCGGCGCGGCCTTCCAGATGTTGAGGCCGCCAAACAGAGGCAGCTCATCGACATAACGGCCGTTGCCCTGCACCGGGTTCAGGATGTCGTCGATGGCAATTCCGTTGGCGACGCAGGAGTTAAAGTCTTCCACGCCGTAGGCGGGCGACGAATGCACGATACCCGTGCCATCGTCGGCGGTGGCGTAGTCGGCCAGGAACACCGGGCTCAGGCGCCTGTAGCCAGCATCCACGTCATAAAACGGGTGCATGAAATTGAGCAGTGCCAGTTTTTTGCCCTGCGTGGTGGCCAATATTTTTCCGTTATCGGTGCCCGTGAGCTGGTAGCGCTCCATGCACTTTTCAACCAGCGACTCGGCCAGCAGCAAAATGCCGCGCTCGGTGTCGACCAGCGCGTAGGTCAGCTCCGGGTTTAAATTGAGCGCCTGGTTGGCCGGAATGGTCCAGGCCGTGGTGGTCCAGATCACGGCGAACGCGTCCTTGGCCAGGCTTTTGAGACCAAAGGCGGCCGCCAGCTTGTCGGGTTCGGCGCATTTGAAGCCGACGTCCAGCGTCTGCGATTTTTTGTCGGCGTATTCAATCTCGAACTCGGCCAGCGACGAACCGCAGTCAAAGCACCAGTACACGGGTTTCAGGCCCCGGTAGACAAAGCCGCGCTCCATGATGCGTTTGAGCGCGCGGATTTCATTGGCTTCGTTGCCGAAGTCCATGGTGCGGTAGGGGTTGTCCCACTCGCCCAGCACGCCCAGGCGCTTGAAGTCTTCCATCTGGCCGGCGATCTGCTCGGTGGCGAAGGCGCGGCATTTGGCTTGCACTTCGGCGCGGGCAGTCAGGGGCGACGGGCCGCTCCCGAGGCCCTGAGCAGCCCCCTCGGGGGGCAGGACGCCCGCGGCGGACGTGGGGGCCACTTTTTTGCCATACAGTTTTTCGATGGCGTTTTCAATCGGCAGGCCGTGGCAGTCCCAGCCCGGCACGTAAATCGCGTCCAGGCCCTTGAGCTGGCGCGCCTTGACGATCATGTCCTTCAGGATCTTGTTGACCGCGTGGCCAATGTGAATCTTGCCGTTGGCGTAGGGCGGGCCGTCGTGCAGCACAAACTTGGGCGCGCCGCAGCGCGCGTCGCGCAGCTTTTTGTAAATGCCTTTTTCGTCCCATTCCTGGACCCAGCCCGCCTCGCGCTTGGGCAGGTCGCCGCGCATCGGGAAGGGCGTGTCGGGCAGGTTCAGGGTCTGGCGGTAGTCGACTTTTTCGGTCATGTTGAAATTCGTGGAGGCAAACTTGGGGGCGATGAGGGGCAGTCTTCAAGACCCCTTCGAACAATCCCTGCGGCGCAGGGGCGAATGGTGAGAGCGGGGCGCAGTGCCCCGTCAAATTCGCGCAGCGAAAAAGGCGCGCGCCTCGGCGCAGTCTTTGGTGATGCCCTGCGTCAGGGCGTCCAGACCGTCGTACTTCAGCTCGTCGTGCAGTTTATGTAGCAGTTCCACCCGGATAATTTTACCGTAAGCCCCCTCGGGGCCCAAGGCGGCGGGCCACTCCAGGCAGTGGGTCTCCAGCAGCACGCGCCCGCCGTTGGCATCCTGCGGGTCCAGCGACGGGCGAATCCCCAGATTGGCCACGCCGGGCAGGGGCTGCTCAGTCAGGCCATGCACATGCACCGCAAAAATCCCGCTGGCCGCCGGCTTCCAGTGGGCAAAGCGCAGGTTCAGGGTGCGAAACCCGAGGTCGCGGCCGAGTTTTCGGCCATGCACCACATGGCCCGAAATGCTGTAGGGCCGGCCCAGCAGGCTGGCTACCTCGTCCATCTGGCCGCGCCCCAGCGCGCTGCGCACCGCCGAGCTGGAGACGCGGGTGCCGTGCACCTCGTAACTGTTCATGCGGGCCACGTCAAAACCCAGGCCTTCACCGGCCGCGTCGAGCAGGGCGTAGTCGCCCGCGCGTTTGCTGCCAAAGCGAAAGTCATCGCCCACCAGTACGTATTTGGCGCCCAGGCCGGTTGCCAGCACATCCCGCATGAAGGCCTCGGGTGACAGCGCGGCCAGGGTGGCGTCAAAGGGCAGCACCACGCACTGGTCGATGCCGCAGCGCGCCAGTTCGGTCAGCTTGTCGCGCAGGGTGGCGATGCGGGCCGGCGCCAGCTCGGGTTTGCGGGCCAGGGCGGCAAAATAATCGCGCGGGTGCGGCTCAAACGTCATGGCGCAACTGGGCACGCCGCGGTGCTGGGCCTCGCTCTTGAGCAGGGCCAGCATGGCCTGATGACCGCGGTGCACGCCGTCGAAATTGCCAATCGTCAGGGCGCAAGCGGGTGCCAGCTGGGGGTGGTGGTAGCCGCGAAAGGTCTTCATGGGGCAATTATCGTTTTTATAGCGTCAGCATCAGCTATGCGTAGGCGCCGACGCGGTCTGAGGGTGCTGGACGACAGGCTGCAAGCAGTTTGTCATGATTTCGCTGTATATTGAGGAATAGCCAGCCAGATTTCCTGTTTTCATGCGTCATTCACCCGGGTGGAGGTTCGTTTTGAAGGTCTTGAAGCTCTCAGCGCAAGGATTGCCACAGTCGTGGATCAGCCTTGAAGAAGCCGTGTTGCATTACGCGGCGGATGAAGTGCGCTGGGAGATGGGTGCGCGGGTCGCTACCTTTCATGGCGGCCACAACGCCATCACCGGCATCCAGTCGGTGATCTCGATCAACAGCATCATTGGCACCAAGGGCGTGCCCAATATCAACCCGTTTGACCTGAAACCCGGCCTGACCAACAGCAAGCTGTTTGCGCGTGACCGCAATGTGTGCGCCTACTGCGGCGGGCATTTCCATGAAGAAGACCTGACGCGCGAGCACATCATTCCGTTTGCCCAGAACGGCGTCGACATCTGGATGAACGTGGTGACCGCCTGCCGCGCCTGCAACCACCGCAAAAGCAGCCGCACGCCCGAGCAGGCCCACATGCCGCTGCTGTACACGCCCTATGTGCCCAGCCTGTGGGAGGACTTCATCCTGCGCAACCGCCGCATCCTGGCCGACCAGATGGAGTTTTTGATGGCGCACATTCCGAAGACGTCACGCCTGCACGCGTGACGCCTCCAGATTCATCACGCCTGCACGCGTGAGCGCTTCGGGCAATACTTCAGGCAAACACGCCCGCCGTATCCTGCATCTGGCTCGACACCTCGCCCAGCTGGTGCAGTGTGTCGCCAAAGCTCATTTCGAGCTGGGTCAGTTTCTTGAAGTAGTGGCTCACGATGTACTCGTCGGTCACGCCAATGCCGCCGTGCAGCTGCACCGCCTGCTGGCCGACAAAGCGCATGGAAACCCCCAGCTGGTACTTGGCGCGCGCCATGGCACGGCGGCGCTCGTCGGCCGGTGCATTGAGCTTGAGCGAGGCGTAGTAGCTCATGGAGCGGGCCAGCTCCAGCTGCATCTTCATGTCGGCGACGCGGTGGCGCAGCGCCTGAAAGCTGCTGATGACCACGCCAAACTGCTTGCGGGTGTTCATGTATTCCACCGTCACGGCCAGGGTCTTGTCCATCACGCCGACGGCTTCGGCGCAGCTGGCGGCAATGCCGATGTCCACCGCATGATGCAGGGCGACCAGGCCTTCCAGCGTGACGAGGCTGGCCGGGGCGTTGTTGAACGTCACTTCTGCGGCGCGCGCGCCGTCTTGCGTGCGGTAGCCCTGGGCGCTGACGCCAGCGGCCGTGCGCTCCACCAGAAACAGCGCCAGCTGGCCGTCGGCCAGCGCCGGCACGATGAAGGCATCGGCGTGGTCGCCGGCGGGCACTATGCTTTTTGTAGCACTCAGAACCCATGAATCCTGGGCTAACGTCGCTTTTGCTTCACATTTGTCGAATTTGTAGCGGGCTGCGCGCTCCTGGTATGCCAGCACCATCAGGCTTTCGCCCGAAGCGATTTTTGGCAGCCAGTCAGCCTTGACGGCGGCTGGCGCATAGCCGGCCAGCACGGCGCCAGCGATCAGGGTCTGGGCCAAAGGCTCCAGCACCATGCCGCGCCCCAGCTCCTCCATCACCACCATGCCTTCCACCGGCCCCATGCCGAGTCCGCCATCGGCCTCGGGAATGTAAAGGCCGGTCAGTCCGAGTTCAGCCAGCTGGCCGTAGGCCTCGCGCGAGAAACCGCCGGTCTTGACGATGGCGCGGCGGCGTTCAAAGTCATAGCCCCTGTCTACCCACTTGCGCACCGCGTCGCGCAGCTGTTCCTGGTCGTCCGTGAAATCGAAATTCATGATGTGTTCCTTTAACCGGCTCTAGTCCGCTTTAACCCAGGACGACTTGCGCCACGATATTTCGCTGCACTTCGTTGGAGCCGCCGTAAATTGTGGTCTTGCGCAGGTTGAAATAGCTCGAGGCCAGCGGCGCATCGGCCACCAGGCCACCCGGGAAGTTGCCCTGCCAGCCTGCTTCCATGGCTTCCTCGATAAACGGCAGGCTATAGGGGCCGGCGGCCAGCATCATGAGTTCGCTGTAGCGCTGCTGGATTTCGCTGCCGCGGATTTTGAGCAGGCCGGCAATGTCGAGCGAGTTTTTGCCCGATTTTTCGGCCGACAGCACCCGCAGCACCAGCATTTCGAGCGCCACCACGTCGACTTCGAGCTTGGCGATTTCATCGCGAAAACGGCTGTCGTCATACACGCCTTCGGCCCTGGCAATGCGCTTGAGGCGCTCCAGCTCGCGCTTGGAGCGGTTCACGTCGGCGATGTTGGTGCGCTCGTGGCTGAGCAGGTGCTTGGCGTAGGTCCAGCCCTTGTTTTCCTCGCCAATCAGGTTCTCTAGCGGCACTTCGACGTTGTCGAACCAGACCTCATTGACCTCGGCCTCGCCGTCGAGCAGCACGATGGGCCGCACCGTGACGCCGGGCGACTTCATGTCGATCAGCAAAAAGCTGATGCCGGTCTGCGGCTTGCCTTCGTTGCTGGTGCGCACCAGGCAAAAAATCCATTCGCCGTACTGGCCCAGCGTGGTCCAGGTTTTCTGGCCGTTGACGATGTATTTGTCGCCCTGACGCTCGGCTTTGCATTTGACCGAGGCCAGGTCAGAGCCCGAACCCGGCTCGCTGTAGCCCTGGCTCCACCAGACCTCACCGCTGGCAATGCCGGGCAAAAAGCGCTTTTGCTGCTCGGCATTGCCAAAGGCCATGATGACGGGCGCGACCATGACCGGGCCGAATGGCACGACGCGCGGCGCGCCAGCCAGCGCGCATTCTTCTTCAAACAGATGTTTTTGCACCGCGTTCCAGCCGGGGCCGCCAAATTCTTTGGGCCAGCCGTGACCGAGCCAGCCTTTGGCGCCGAGAATCTTGGCCCAGCGCTGCAGGTCGTCACGCGACAGGCGCAGGGCGTTGTGCACCTTGTGCGAAATATCGGCCGGCAGGTTGGCGTGAACCCAGGCGCGGATCTGTTCGCGAAAGGCCTGCTCTTCAGGGGTGAAAGCTAAATCCATGGTGATTTCTCCAATCCGGCATTTTTAGCACGGCTGACCCCGGCGCTCTGTCAGGCTTGAGACAGCCCCAGTTCCTTGTACACATGGGCCAACTGGCCTTGCAACTGGCTGACCTGGCTTTCCAGCAGGGCGATGCGCTGCTCCAGACGCTCGGCCTGGCCCAGGGACACCGGTTCTGCTTCCAAATCGATAGCGCCCTGCGCAGTACTGGCGTGGGCGAACGGCATTAAAAGCCCCTCACCGCAGAGCAGATGGGCCCAGCGCTGCTCGCGCATGCCGGTGGCCCTGGGCAGTTGCAGCACCATGGCCACGCCGCCGTCCTCGCCGCGCGCCTTGAGCTCGGCCAGCGTGCCCTCAACACTGGCAATGTCGGCAAATTTGTACCAGCGCTCGCTGCTGATGCGCAGCTCGCCGGGGGTTTGCGGGCCGCGCAGCATCAGCAGGCCGAGCAACACCGCCTGCGGCTCGTTCACCGCAAAGCCGCGCTGGAAATTGTGCTCAAAACGCGGCACCCGGCTGGAACTGGCTTCAAACACCAGGCTTTGCGCCTTGAGCGCGTCAATCGCCTGCTGCGCCTCGGGCTCCGACAGCTCCATCACCGGGTCGCGGCTGGTTTTCTGGTTGCAGCCCAGCAACAGGGCGTTGAGCGACAGCGGGTAGCTGTCGGGCACGGTGCGGGCTTTTTCCATCAGGGTGCCCAGCACGCGGGCTTCATTCGCAGTCAAAATTCTCATGGCGATAATCTTAAGACAATGATGCCAATGAAAAACATCGTGATTCTGATTTCGGGCAGCGGCTCCAACATGGCCGCGATTGCCCGGGCCGCGCAAAAGGAAGGCTGGCAGGACAGTCTCGGCGTGCGGGTCGCCGCCGTGGTCAGCAACAAGCCGGATGCGCCAGGCCTGGCGCTGGCCAAAGACCAGGGCATGCCCACGGAGGTGCTGCCGCACAAGTCGTTTGAATCGCGCGACGCGTTTGACACCGCCCTGATGGCCCGCATCGACCGCCACGCGCCGCAACTGGTGGTGCTGGCGGGCTTCATGCGCATCCTGACGCCGGCCTTTGTGCAGCACTACGCGGGCCGTCTGATCAATATCCATCCGTCGCTGCTCCCGGCGTTTACCGGCCTCAACACGCACCAGCGTGCGATTGATGCCGGCTGCCGGGTGGCCGGTGCCACGGTGCACCAGGTCACGGCCGAGCTGGACCATGGCGCCTGCCTGGCGCAGGCCGTGGTGCCGGTGCTGCCCGGCGACACCGCAGCCGCGCTGGCGGCGCGTGTGCTGACGCAGGAACACCTGATTTATCCGCGGGCGGTGCGTGCTTTTTTTGAGCGCGCCGCCTGATGGCTGAAGGCGCGGCGCGTTACCTTTTTTTACCTGTGATGTCCTGACTTTGCGGTCTTGACCAAGCGGCCGCTGAATCCACCGGGCCCTGCGCCCCGTATTCATTGCAGCCACTCAGAAATCATGCTGATTTCGGCTTTGGTCTTAACTTCAACCTCAAGGAATTCACATGCAAAGCAAACACAAACTCGCTTCCATCGGTCTGGCCGTGATGCTGGGCCTGGGCGCTGCCTCAGCGTTCGCCCAGGTCATGGTCGGCGGCGCGCCCATGCTGGCGTCCAAGGACATCATCGACAACGCCGTCAACTCCAAGGATCACACCACGCTGGTGGCGGCGGTCAAGGCGGCAGGCCTGGTGGAAACGCTGAAAGGCCCCGGCCCGTTTACCGTGTTTGCGCCGACCAACGCCGCGTTTGCCGCGCTGCCCGCCGGCACGGTAGACACCCTGCTCAAGCCAGACAACAAGGGCATGTTGACCGGCATCCTGACTTACCACGTGGTGGCCGGCAAGATGGACGCCGCCATGCTGACCAAGGCGATTGCCGATGGCGGCGGCAAGGCCATGCTCAAGACCGTGGCCGGTGGCAACCTGACGGCTACCTCGGCCATGGGCGGCGTGATGATTGCCGACGAAAAAGGCGGCTCGGCCAAGGTCGCGATTGCCGACGTGTACCAGTCCAACGGCGTGATTCACGTGGTCGACAAGGTGCTGTTGCCCAGGTAACTGGCGCGCTTGCCGCGTGCTCCGATGAAAGCCCGCAGCCGGTTCGCGCCGCCCGCGGGTTTTTTTACGAAGTCTTCAGCAGGTGCAGCGCCGCCTGGACGATGCGCTGCGCATTGACGCCAAAAAACGCGCGCAGGGCGGCGCGCGTGTCGCTGCGGCCAAAGCCGTCGGTGCCCAGGGTCAGGTAGCGGCGGCCTTCGGGCACAAAGGCGCGGATGCTTTCGGGCACGGCGCGCACGTAGTCGGTGGCGGCAATGATGGGGCCGTGGCTGATGCGCAGTTGCTGCGCGATGAAGGGCTGGTCCGGGTTCGCATCGCCGTTCAATGCTGCCTGCTGGCAGGCCGCACCATCGCGCGCCAGCTCGCTCCAGCTGGTCACGCTGTACACCGTGGCATCGACACCTTGCGCCGCCAGCAGTTCCGCCGCCTTGATGACTTCCGTCAGGATCGCGCCCGAGCCCAAAAGCGTGACCTGGACCGGTTTTGAGGGTGTTTCAGGGCTCTGGCCCTTATTTAATAGGCGTGAATAGCTATTAAATTGATAGCAACCGCGAATCATGTCGGCCTCTGCCCCGGCGCGCAAATCGGGCTGGGCGTAGTTCTCGTTCATCATCGTCACGTAATAAAACACGTCCCGCTGCTCCACCATCATCTCGCGCATGCCGTGGTCGATGATGACGGCCAGCTCGCAGGCAAAGGCCGGGTCATAGGCCTTGCAATTGGGAATGGTCGCCGCCATCAGATGGCTGCTGCCGTCCTGGTGCTGCAGGCCTTCGCCGCCCAGCGTGGTGCGGCCCGAGGTGGCGCCGAGCAGGAAGCCGCGCGCGCGCTGGTCGGCGGCGGCCCAGATCTGGTCGCCGACGCGCTGAAAGCCGAACATCGAGTAGTAGATGTAAAACGGCAGCGTCGCCAGGCCATGCACGCTGTAGCTGGTGGCCGCCGCCGTCCAGCTTGCCAGCGCGCCGGCTTCGCTGATGCCTTCTTCCAGAATCTGCCCATCCAGCGCCTCGCGGTAGCTCAGCACCGAGCCGATGTCTTCGGGCGCATAGCGCTGGCCCACGCTGGAATAGATACCGACCTGCTTGAACAGGTTGGCCATGCCGAAGGTGCGCGCCTCGTCGGCCACGATGGGCACGATTTTTGGCCCCAGCGCCGGGTCCTTCAGCAGGCCGCCCAGCATGCGCACAAAGGCCATGGTGGTGCTCATCTCCTTGCCATCGGCGGCCAGCGCAAACTGCGCATAGGCGGGCAGGGCGGGAATCGGCACCACCGCTGCCGCCGATTCGCGCCGCGGCAGGTAGCCGCCCAGCGCCTGGCGTTTGGCGTGCAGGTACTGCATCTCGGCGCTCTCTGGCGCGGGCTTGTAAAAGGCGATGGCCTTGGCCTGCTCGTCGCTCAAGGGCAGGTTGAAGCGGTTGCGAAACTCCAGCAGCTCGGTTTCATCAAACTTCTTTTGCGAGTGCGTGGTCATCTTGCCCTGGCCGGCGCTGCCCATGCCGTAGCCTTTCTTGGTGTGCGCCAGAATCACCGTGGGCTGGCCGGTGTGATTCGCCGCCGCCGCGTAGGCGGCATGGATTTTCACCAGGTCGTGGCCGCCGCGCTTGAGGCGGTCGATCTGCTCGTCGGTCATGCCCTGGGCCAGCCGCGCCAGTTCGGCGTTCTGACCAAAGAAATTGTCGCGATTAAAGCGCCCGTCCTTGGCGGCAAAGGTCTGCATCTGGCCGTCCACCGTGTGGCCAAAGGCCTGCGTCAGTGCGCCCGTCAGGTCGCGCGCAAACAGGCCGTCCCAGTCACTGCCCCAGACCAGCTTGATGACGTTCCAGCCGGCGCCGGCAAACAGTTTTTCCAGCTCGTCGATGATGCGGCCATTGCCGCGCACCGGGCCGTCGAGGCGCTGCAGGTTGCAGTTGACGACCCAGACCAGGTTGTCCAGGCCCTCGCGCGCGGCCAGGGTCAGCGCACTCATCGATTCGGGCTCGTCCATTTCGCCATCGCCAAACACGCCCCAGACTTTGCGCTGGCTGCAATCGAGCAGCCGCCGGTGCGTGAGGTAGCGCATGAAACGCGCGTGGTAAATCGAGCTGATCGGGCCTATGCCCATGGAGCCAGTCGGGAACTGCCAGAAATCCGGCATCAAATAGGGGTGCGGGTAGCTGCACAGGCCCTGCGCGTCATGGCCGGGTGCGGTCAGCTCCTGGCGGTAAAAGCTCAGGTCTTTTTCGCTCAGGCGTCCCTCGAGGTAGGCGCGCGCATAGACGCCGGGCGCGCTGTGCGGCTGAAAGAACACCAGGTCGCCGCGGTGCTGGCCTTGGCCGGTGCCCTCGCGCGCATGAAAGAAATGGTTGAAGCCGGTTTCAAACAGGTCGGCGGCGCTGGCGTAGCTGGCGATGTGGCCGCCCAGCTCGCTGGAGCCGCCCGATTCGGCCTGGTTGGCGCGCACCACCATGGCCAGCGCGTTCCAGCGCATCAGCGAGGCCAGCCGCTCTTCCAGCGCCAGGTCGCCCGGAAACACCGGCTGTTCGTCGACTGCAATCGTGTTTTGGTAAGGCGTGCATAACTCGGGCTGCCAGCCGATGCGCTGCTGGCGCGCCAGCCGGGCCAGCTCGTCCAGCATTTGCCGCGCCCGGCCGGCGCCCTGGGTCGCGGCCAGGTCGGCAAAGGCCTCGCGCCATTCGTCGGTTTCCTGCGGGTCGGGGTCTGGCGTGAGAGCGGCGGCGGTTTGCATCAGGAGATGGTGGGGTGTGGAATCGTTCATGGCCACTCCACTGTACGCAATCCGGGGCAAAAGGGGGTGCCTGAATATGGCGGCCAATGGCGTGTCGGCAGCATAAAATGCTGCAAAATCAATAAATTACAGATGATGCAACTCGATAACCTGGATCTGAAAATTCTTCACGAACTTCAGCGCGACGGCTCGCTGTCCAACGTGGAACTGGCCCGGCGCGTGCATTTAAGCCCGTCACCCTGCCTGGCGCGTGTGAAGGCGCTGGAAGCCGCCGGGGTGATAGACCGCTACGTGGCGATTTGCCATGCGGCCGCGCTCGGGCTCGGGCTGACCGTGTTTATCTCCATCAGCCTGCGTTCGCAAAACAAGGAGACGCTGGCCGAATTTGAACGCCGCATCGCCGAGCATGACGAGGTGATGGAATGCTATTTGATGACCGGCGACAGCGACTACCTGATTCGCGTGGCGGTGGCGGACATGGGTGCGCTCGAAAAATTCATTCTGGAGCAGCTGTCGCCGATTGCCGGCATTGAAAAAATCCGCTCCAGCTTTGCGCTGAAACAGGTGCGCTACAAAACCGCCTTGCCGCTGCCCGCGATCAAACGCCCGCCGAGTTCCTTGGCTGTTGGCTAATTGGCCCAGGCGCAGAGTGCTGAATTCAAGCCCTTGCGTGCGCTGGCGCACATACTGGCGGGCAGCCGGCTCGTAACATGGCCCCCGACCTAGCTGACATGGCGGTCATGCGCATCCGTGGAGGAGAAATTTTCTAGCTGGGTTGCCCGCGCATCGCCTTATTAACCACCAGAGAATGAAATGATTGTGTCCGAATCACCGCCAAGCTTTTACCGAACCGCCCTGAATTTTGCCCTCGAATACAACCATGTGCTGCTGCAGGGTGCGCAGCGGGTTCGACGCTATCAGATTGAGCAGATTGACGCTGCCATGGCCGACTATGGCAAGTTGTCCCGGAAGCTGGATCAGGCCTTCAATTCAGAGCAATTGCTGACGACGGGCCCAGAACTGGCGGTCGGCCAGCTAGAGCGAAGCTTGGGCTACTGGAATGGTCTGAGCAGCCTGCTGGGACAGAACCAGCTCGAACTGGCTGGGGTATTCCAGAGTCGCACGGCTGAACTCGCAGACAGCGTGAAGCAGCAGCTTGACCAAGCCTCCGGCGCAATCCCCGTGCCGCTGGCCGCAACCCTCAACAGGGTGGCTGAAGTGGTCCACAACACCCTGATAACGGCGCAGCAATTAATGCCTTCGCCACAGCCGATCGGCGCACGGCACCCTGGTCGGGGCCAGCACGCGGCAGAGCCCCGCGCGCAGCACTGACCGATTCAGCGCGCTGGCCGCCCATGGTGCCGGCGCCCGCGGATGCGTGCCATGACAACCGCATCCGCCACCCCGGTCACCTTTTACAAACACAAACGGCACCCGCAGGTGCCGTTCGATAGTCACTGCCCGCTGGCAGTTGGCAATTAAGCTACCTTGGTGGCTTTCTTAACTGCATCGACTGCTTGCGTGGCCGCTGCCGTGAAGTTTGACTGAGCCGCTTCCACAGCCTTTTTGGCTGAAGTCTGGGCCGACTCGACGGCGGACTGACCGGCGGTCAAAGCGCTCTTGAAAGCGGCAACAGCGGATTCGCTTCCAGCGGGAGCGTGCTTTGCAAGGTTTTCCACCGCGTCGCTAAACGCGTTTTGGGCTTCGGCCGTCTTGGCTTCTACGGTTTTTGTGAATTCTGCGCTGCTACCAGAAGCAATGGCCTGAATGTGCTGAAAAAAGGCTGCGGATTTCTCGGCCAGAGGCTTCAGCGAAGCAGATTGCAGCGCCAGAAATTCTTGAGGATTTTTTGCGCCCAGAACGGCTTGCATATGGCTGAAGGACTCACCGAGGAGAGCCTTGGAGGCCTGCATGTTGAGTTCGACCAGCTTTTCGACGCCGGCAAACGCCTGGGTCGTCAGACCTTCAAGTGTTTGCAAATTGGCTTGGTTCGTGGCGATGAATTGTTCGGCGGTGTTGTTCATTTCAGTTTCCTTGGTTAATGGGGCAAATCGGGTGACGGTTCAACAAAAAGCCCGGTTGGGCAATTACTCATGTTGCACTGCAGCATGACATGAATTATAGGGATAACCCGGAAAAAAGGGGAAATTATGTTGCACTGCAGCAATCATTGGGGATGCCGCTCTAACATCACTGCGGAAGGGCGAGTCCGGTTGTCCTTGACGGCATGTCGCAAAACAGGGCACTTCGCCCGCTTTTGTGCTGCAGGGCTTTGGGCAAGCGCAGAGGGCAGCTTGATCTGATTTGAGGCCGGGTGATCGGATTCAGATCGGCATCTGCTATTAAAATAATAGCTGCCTGTGCCCATTTTTATTGGGCTAAGGCCGTAAAACGCTACATTTTTGACTGAAACACCAGCCCGGCGTGCTCGCGCAGCGCGTGGAACTTGATCTTGGGCCACTGCTGCTCCACCGCGCGCAGGGTCGCGCTGTGGTCCACCAGCAGGGTAGGCGCATCGACGGCGTCGAGCGCCACGCGGTGGGCGTTGGCGTCCATGAATTTCTTCAGCTCGTTCGCATCGTCGCTGGTCACCCAGCGCGCCAGGTTGAAGTTGCTGCCCATGATGCGGGCCTTGACGCCGTATTCATGCTCGAGACGGTGCGCGACCACCTCAAACTGCAACTGGCCGACCGCGCCCAGCAGCAGCAATGAACCGGCAATCGGCCGAAAGACCTGAATCGCGCCTTCTTCGCCAAGCTGCGTCAGCCCTGCGCGCAACTGCTTGCTGCGCAGTGGGTCAGCCACTTCCACGGCGCGAAACATTTCGGGCGCGAAGAAGGGCAGGCCAGTGAACTGCAAGGCTTCGCCTTCGGTCAGCGTGTCGCCCAGCTGCAGCACGCCGTGATTCGGAATGCCTATGATGTCGCCGGCAAAGGCGGTATCGAGCAGCTCGCGGCGCTGGCTCATGAAGCTGACCACGGTGTTGGGCCGCAGCTCCTTGCCGCTGCGCACCACCTTGAGCCGCATGCCGCGCGTGAACTCGCCGCTGGCGACGCGCAAGAAGGCGATGCGGTCGCGGTGCGCCGGGTCCATGTTGGCCTGGATCTTGAACACGACGCCGCTGAACTTCGGTTCTTCGGGGTGGACGATGCGCTGGATCGCCGCGCGATCCCCGGGCGGCGGGGCCAGGTCGACCAGCGCGTCCAGCACCTCCTGCACGCCGAAATTGTTGACCGCCGAGCCGAAGAACATCGGCGTCTGGCGGCCGGCCAGGAACTCGGCTTCGTCGAAGGCCGGCGCGGCGTCCTGCACCAGTTCCACCTCGCCAGCGGCCTGCTGGTAGGCCGCGCCGAAGCGGCTGGCCAGCAGCGGGTTGGCCAGGCTGTCGATGATCTCGTCGTTGTCGTTGGCGCGGTCCTCGCCGGGCTTG
>NZ_JANOAL010000266.1:0-2996 GCF_031411155.1 Polaromonas sp.
GGGAGAAGTTGCACCCAAGGGCAAGCTGGTTTCTGCGAATTTCGTGATTTTTAGGGCTAAATTGGCCGCCAGCCCACGTTTAATGCGTGCGAGTAGCTATAAAAAACATAGCGCTCTTGATGCCGGCCACGGTCAGCAGCAGCGAGCCGAACAGGTGTAGCGAAGCCGTGCCGAGGGCCAGGGCGTAGCGTTCGTTCTCCAGCATGGCGATGACTTCCGCGGAAAAGGTCGAGAAGGTGGTGAGGGCGCCCAGAAAGCCGGTGATCAGCAGCAGGCGCCACATGGGGTCCATCTGCGGCAGGGACTGAAACGTGGCAACGCAGGCGCCTATGAGGTAGGCGCCCAGCAGGTTGGCGGCCAGCGTGCCCCACGGCAGCAGGGCGCCGGAATGGTTGAGCCAGAGCCCCAAACGCCAGCGCGCCAGCGCGCCTACGCAGGCACCGATACAGATTGCAAGAACAGGCAGCATGAGTGAGGTTTACATTTTGCCCGGTAGCCAGGTGGCGATCTGCGGGAAAAACCACAGCAGCAGCACCATGCCGCACATCAGCAGGAAAAATGGCAGCGTGACCCGCGCGATGTAGGTGATCTCTTTTTTGGTCATGCCTTGCAGCACAAACAGGTTAAAACCCACGGGCGGGGTAATCTGCGCCATCTCCACCACGACGACGATGAAAATGCCGAACCAGATCAGGTCCAGGCCCGCCGTTTGCACCGTCGGCAGGATGACGCCCATGGTCAGCACCACCATCGAGATGCCGTCCAGAAAACAGCCCAGAACAATGTAAAACAGGCTCAGGGCCAGAATCAGCAGGAAAGGGCTCAGGCCCAGGCCGGAGACAAACTCGGCCAGGTGGCGCGGCAGGCCGATGTAGCCCATGCTCAGTGTCAGGAAGGCGGCGCCCGCCAGAATCAGCGCAATCATGCAGTACAGGCGCGTTGCGCCCAGCAGCGACTCTTTGAAGGTGGTCCACGTCATGGAGCGTTGCACCAGCGACAGCAGCAGCGACCCGACCACGCCAATGGCCGCCGCCTCGGTCGCGGTGGCGATGCCGGTGTAGATGGAGCCCAGCACGGCGCCGATCAGCAGCACCACGGGAATCAGGTGGCGCGATTCAAACACCTTCTGGCTGAAGCTCATGGCGACGTCGGGCGGCGGGATTTTTCCCTTGTTCATCAGCGCCCAGACCACCAGGTAGCCCGAGAACAGCGACGCCAGCAACAGGCCGGGGAAAACGCCGGCGATGAAGAGTTTGGCAATCGACACATCGGCGCTGACGCCATAGACGATCATGATGATGGAGGGCGGAATCAGCAGGCCCAGCGTGCCGGCCCCGGCCAGCGAGCCGATGGTGATGTCTTCGGGGTAGCCGCGTCTGGCGAGTTCCGGCAAGGTCATCTTGCCGATGGTGGCGCAGGTCGCCGCTGACGAGCCCGACACCGCGGCAAAAATGGTGCAGCCGATCACATTGGTGTGCAGCAGGCCGCCCGGCAGGCGGCTGACCCAAGGCGCCAGGCCCTTGAACATGCTTTCGCTGAGCTTGGTGCGAAACAGGATTTCACCCATCCAGACGAAGAGCGGCAGGGCCGTCAGGGTCCAACTCGATGAAGATCCCCAGATGGTCACGGCCATGGCATCGCCGGCGGCGCGTGAGGAAAAAAGCTGCATGCCGATCCAGGCGACACCCGACAGGGTCAGGCCGATCCAGACGCCCGAGCCAAGGATGAGGAACAGCGAAAGGATCAGCAGCGCGGTGACGGCAAGGTCAGACATGGGTTTGTACTTCTGATTATTCGTAGTGCAGGGCTTCGTCGCTGTCGCCCTGAAGGCGGCGCCCGCTGATCTCCAGCACCAGCTCGTCGATGAAGGCAATCATCAGGATCACCGCCCCGACGCCCATGCTGAGCTGCGGAATCCACAACGGCGTCGCGTCATTGCCGGTAGAGACATCATGGAACTGCCAGGAGTTGATCGACAGTTTCACGCTGTACCAGGCAAACAGCATGGACAGCGCAGTCGCCGCTGCCAGCGCCCAGAGCTCAATCGCCCGCCGGGCACTGCCCTTCAGCGCGTTGAGAATCAGCGTGACGCGGATGTGTTCACCTTTTTTCAGGGTGTGCGCCAGCGCCAGAAAGCCGCTGGCGGCCATGCAGTAACCCGCGTACATGTCGGTGCCGCGCAACGACCAGGCAAACTGCCGGTCCAGCACGCCGGCCAGCACCGAAAGCAGCGTGCCGACCATGAAGAGCGCCCCTGCCCACGCTGCGCCGTCATAAAGCGCGTCAAGTAGCCGGCGCATGCTTATTTCTTGGCCGCGCTTGATTTTTCGTAGGCTGCCAGCAGCGCTTCCCCTTCGGCGCCGGCGCGTTTGGTCCAGTCTGTTTTCATGATGCCGCCGACCTGGCGGAAGTCGGCCACCAGCTTGGGCGAAGGCGCCATGATCTTCATGCCTTTTTCGGCCAGCGCTTTTTTATAAAACTCGTTTTTCTCTTCGCTGATTTTCCAGCCGCGCAGCTCTGCATCCGCCGCTGCTTTCAGGACAGCAGCCTGGGTAGGCGCATCCAGCGCATCAAAAGATTTCTTGTTAACGATGACGGCGTTTTTAGGTAACCAGGCCTGCACGTCATACCAGTACTTGATGCTTTCGTAGGTCTTGGTATCGTAGCCGGTCGAGCCCGAGCTCATGTAGCTGTTGACGACCCCGGTGGCCAGCGCCTGGCTGAGTTCGGCGGCCTGCACTGTCACAGGCTGCGCGCCTACCAGCTCTGCAATTTTGCTCGTCGCGGGGCTATAGGCCCGCCACTTCAGGCCCTTCATGTCGGCGACTGAGGTGAGTTCCTTGTTGACGTAAACGCCTTGCGGAGGCCATGCCACCGTATAGAGAAGTTTCATGCCCTGCGCGCCCAGCAATTTGTCGAGCGCGGGCTTTTGCGCATCGGCCAGCTTGCGGGCGGCGGGATAGCTTGACGCCAGAAAGGGCAGGCCGTCAGCGCCG
>NZ_JANOAL010000267.1:0-8659 GCF_031411155.1 Polaromonas sp.
GCGACCACGACATCGCCCACCTTGACCCCCTCGCCCAGGCCGCCAGCGACGCCGGTGAAGACGATGCGGCCCACCGCAAAGCGCTCGATCAGCGCCGTGGCGGTGGTGGCGGCAGCGACTTTGCCGACCCTTGACAGGGCCAGCACTACCGGCTGGCCATGCAAATCGCCCTGCCAGAAATCGCGGCCGGCATGACGCAGCTTGCGCGGCTGGCGCAGCAACTCGATCAGGCCGTGTTGTTCCTCGGGCAGTGCGCTGAGAATGGCGGTCAGTGTCATGGGCAGATTTTGCCGAAGAATCCGCACGCAGAAACTTCGGCCATGAAAAAGGGCGACTCGCGCCGCCCTCTGGATCAGCTTGGCAGGCGCTAACACCTGCTGCCCGGGCTTATTTTTTGTCGCGCAGTTCGCGGCGCAGAATCTTGCCAACCGGCGTCTTGGGCAGATCGGTGCGGAACTCCACCACCTTGGGCTGCTTGTAGCCGGTCAGGTTGAGCTTGCAGTACTCGCGCACCTGGGCTTCCGTCAGGTCCGGGTTTTTCTTGACGATGACCAGCTTCACGGCTTCGCCGGATTTGTCGTCGGCCACACCGACGCAGGCGCATTCCATCACGCCTTCGAGCTTGGCCACCACGTCTTCGATTTCATTCGGGTAGACATTGAAGCCGCTGACCAGAATCATGTCTTTCTTGCGGTCGACAATCTTGAAGAAACCGTTGTCATCGAGCACGCCGATGTCGCCCGACTTGAAATAGCCGTCGGCCGTCATGACCTTGTCGGTCTCGTCGGGACGCTGCCAATAACCGGCCATGACCTGCGGGCCCTTGATGGCAATCTCGCCCGGCTGGCCCTGCGGCACTTCAAGGCCGTCGTCGTCAAGCAGTTTGAAGTACGTGCCGGGAATCGGCACACCAATGGTGCCGGTAAAGGCCTTGCTGTTGGTCGGGTTGCAGCTGGCCGACGGCGAGGTCTCCGACAGGCCATAACCCTCGCAGATGGGGCAGCCGGTTTTCTCGAGCCAGAGCTTGGCCACCGCGCTTTGCACCGCCATGCCGCCACCCAGCGAAATTTTCAGGTGCGACCAGTCCACCGTATTGAAGTCGGGGTGGTTGGCCAGGCCGTTGAACAGCGTGTTGACCGCAGGAAAGCTGTTGATCTTGTGCTTGGAGAGCTCCTTGAGCACGGCCGGCAGGTCGCGTGGATTCGGGATCAGGATGTTTTTGCCGCCGGTGCGCATGCCCAGCATCATGTTCACGGTGAAGGCGAAGATGTGATACAGCGGCAGCGCGCAGACATAGACCGGCTGCACGCCGGGCGTCATGCTGGCCATGGCCGGCGCGTTCCAGGCCTCTGACTGCAGCACGTTGGCAATCACGTTGCGGTGCAGCAGCACCGCACCCTTGGAGACCCCGGTGGTGCCGCCGGTGTACTGCAGCACCGCCACATCGTCGGGCTTGATGTCAGGGCGCTTGAGCGTGCCGCGCGTGCCCTGGGCCACCGCATCGTTAAAACGCACGGCACCCGGCAGGTTGAAGCTGGGCACCATCTTCTTGACGCTGCGCACCACGTAGTTGACGAGTGCGCCCTTGAGCATGCCGAGCTGGTCGCCCATGGCGCACAGCACCTCATGCTTGACCGGGGTGGCGGCAATGCACTGCTCCAGCGTGTTGGCGAAGTTCTCGATGATGACGATGGCCTTGGCGCCCGAATCCTTGAGCTGGTGCTCCAGTTCGCGCGGAGTGTAGAGCGGGTTGACATTGACCACCACATAGCCGGCGCGCAGGATGGCGGCCACGGCCACCGGGTACTGCGGCACGTTGGGCATCATGATGGCGACGCGGTCACCCTTGGCCAGGCCCAGGCCCTGCAGGTAGACGCCAAAGGCAATCGACAGGCTGTCGGTCTGGCCGAAGGTGATGTCCTTGCCCATGAAGCTGTAGGCCACGCGGCTGCCGTGCTTCTTGAAGCTCTCCTCCATCAGCGCCACCAAAGACGGGTATTGCGAGCTGTCTATATCCGCCGGTACGCCCGCGGGATAGGCCTTGAGCCAAGGGCGATCAATGGTCGCTGCATTCATGTAGGTCTTCTCCAGTACGGTTAATTGACTGCCCGGAATTCTCGCGGCAGGCCCTCTTGGTGGCTATTGCGTTTTCCCTAGGAAAGCGGCGGCAAGCCCGGAAATCAGAAGGGGAAGCACTCTAATTCAAGCCCAGGGTTCGCGCACCCTGGGCTTGCGCCGCGCGGACCGCCGGCTTATTCGATGGCCTTGCCCATGTCCTCGATGACCTTCTTGGCGTCGCCGAACACCATCATGGTTTTGTCCATGTAGAACAGTTCGTTGTCCAGGCCGGCATAACCGGCCGCCATGGAGCGCTTGTTGACGATCACGGTCTTGGCCCGGTAGGCCTCCAGAATCGGCATGCCGTAAATGACGCTGCCCTTTTGCAGCGCGGCCGGATTCACCACGTCATTGGCGCCCAGGATGATGGCCACATCGGCCTGCGCGAACTCGCCGTTGATGTCTTCCATCTCGAACACCTGGTCGTAAGGCACCTCGGCCTCGGCCAGCAGCACGTTCATGTGACCCGGCATGCGGCCCGCCACCGGGTGAATCGCGTACTTGACGTTCACCCCCTTGTGCATCAGCTTCTCGGCCAGTTCGTTGACCGCGTGCTGGGCGCGGGCCACGGCCAGACCGTAACCCGGCACGATGATGACGGTTTCGGCGTTGCTCAGCATGTAGGCCGCGTCGTCGGCGCTGCCACTCTTGACCGGCCGCTGCTCCTTGGCGCCCGTCACCGCCGTCGCCGCTTCGCCGCCAAAACCGCCCAGAATCACGTTGAAGAAGGAGCGGTTCATGGCCTTGCACATGATGTAGGACAGGATGGCGCCCGACGAGCCGACCAGCGAACCGGCAATGATCAGCATCGAGTTGTTCAGCGAAAATCCAATGCCCGCCGCCGCCCAGCCCGAGTAGCTGTTGAGCATGGACACCACCACCGGCATGTCGGCGCCGCCAATCGGAATGATGATCAGCACGCCCATCACAAAGGCCAGCGCCAGCATGGCAAAAAACGCCGTCCAGTTGCCGGTGAACATGAAGCCCAGGCCCAGGCCCAACATGAGCAGGCCCAGCACCAGGTTCAGCATGTGCTGGCCGGCGAAGGTCACCGGCGCGCCCTGGAACAGGCGGAACTTGTACTTGCCGCTGAGCTTGCCAAAGGCAATCACCGAGCCGCTGAAGGTGATGGCGCCAATCGCCGCACCAAGGAACAGTTCCAGCCGGTTACCGGCCGGAATCGCCAGCCCCTTGGCGACGATGCCGAAGGCGTGAGGCTCGGCCACCGCCGCCACCGCAATAAACACCGCGGCCAGGCCAATCATGCTGTGCATGAAAGCCACCAGCTCGGGCATCTTGGTCATCTCGACGCGCTTGGCCATCAGGGTGCCGGCCGCGCCGCCCACCACCAGCGCGCCCAGCACGTAAACCATGCCCTCGGCCTTGCCGCCCGCCGTTTCCACGATCAGCGCGCCCGTGGTCAGCACGGCAATGGCCATGCCGGTCATGCCAAACAGGTTGCCGCGTATCGAGGTCGTGGGGTGCGACAGCCCCTTGAGCGCCTGAATGAAAAAGACCGAAGCCACCAGGTACAGCAGCGTGACGATGTTCATGCTCATTTGGCCGCTCCTTCGACTGGGCCGGCAATCGCGGCCGGCGCTTTCTTCTCTTTCTTCCGGAACATCTCCAGCATCCGGCGCGTCACCAGAAAGCCACCGAAGACATTCACGGCCGCCAGCGCCACCGCCAGCACGCCCATGGTTTTTCCCAGCGGCGTTTCGGTCAGCGCGGCGGCCAGCATGGCGCCCACGATGACGATGGCCGAAATCGCGTTGGTCACTGCCATCAGCGGCGTGTGCAGGGCTGGCGTGACGGTCCAGACCACGTGGTAGCCGACGTAGATGGCGAGGACAAAAATGATCAGGTTGATGATGGTGGGGGACACGGCATCCATGGGGGTTCCTTTGTTCGTTATGTACTCCGTTCGCCCTGAGCCTGTCGAAGGGTTTTACGGCTTCGACAGGCTCAGCCCGAACGGATTTAAGACTTGCGTTTGACTTCGCCGCCCTGCGTCATCAGGCAGGCCGCCACAATATCGTCTTCCATGTCGATAGTCAGCGCGCCTTCCTTGCTGATGATGAGCTTGAGGAAGTCGAGCAGGTTGCGCGCGTAGAGCGCGCTGGCATCGGCAGCGACCAGCGCCGGCACATTGGTCTGGCCGACCAATGTCACGCCGTGCTTGATCACGGTCTGGCCGGGCTCGGTCAGCGGGCAGTTGCCGCCCTGCGGCGCGGCCAGGTCAACAATCACGCTGCCGGGCTTCATGGACCTGACCATGTCCTCGGTCACCAGCACGGGCGCGGCGCGGCCCGGAATCAGGGCCGTGGTAATCACGATGTCGGCCTGGGCGACGCGCTTGGCGACCTCGGCCTTTTGACGTTCGAGCCAGCTGGCCGGCATGGGTCTGGCATAGCCGCCGACGCCGACCGCCGCTTCGCGCTCCTCGTCGGTCTCGTAAGCCACGTCGATGAATTTGGCGCCCAGCGATTCGACCTGCTCCTTCACGCTGGGGCGCACATCGCTGGCTTCAATCACCGCGCCCAGGCGCCTGGCCGTGGCAATCGCCTGCAGGCCGGCCACGCCGACGCCCAGAATCACCACGCGGGCGGCCTTGACGGTGCCGGCAGCGGTCATCAGCATCGGGAAGAAACGCTGGTATTGCTCGGCCGCCAACATCACGGCCTTGTAACCCGCAATATTGGCCTGCGAGGACAGCACGTCCATGCTTTGCGCGCGGCTGGTGCGCGGCGCGGCTTCCAGCGCAAACGCGGTCAGCTGGGCCGCGGCCAGCCGTTGCAGGCCGGCCGCATCAAACGGGTTGAGCATGCCGACCACCACGCTACCGGGCCGGGTATGGGCGATTTCGCTGTCCAGCGGACAACGCACCTTGAGCACGATGTCGGCGGCGTAGGCGCCGGCGGCATCGCTGATCTCGGCGCCCACCGCCGTGTAGGCCGCGTCGGGCACGCTGGCCGCCACGCCCGCGCCTGACTGGATCCGGACGGTGTGGCCCTGGCCTTTCAGCTTTTTGGCCGTTTCCGGCGTGATGGCGACGCGTGTTTCTCCGGCCGTGATTTCGGCGGGTACCCCAATCAGCATGGGACTTCTCCTCAAGTAGCTTTGGTTTTTCTGACGGCTCCCGCGCGCCTTCAGCCAAGGCGCTGCAAGAACTTGTACCTGGTTGTACCCAGTTGTACCTGTCAGCAAGCTTACATGAGATTTTTGCGATTTTTTTGTCGGGCCACCCTATTGTTTGCCGGGTGGCCCGCTTCCAAAGCGCCGCCGCGCCGCTTATTTGGCCGTCGGCATCACAAACTCGGCGCCCTTGCCGATGCTTTCGGGCCAGCGCTGCATGATGGATTTTTGCTTGGTGTAGAAACGCACGCCCTCTTCGCCATAGGCATGCATGTCGCCAAACAGGCTCTTCTTCCAGCCGCCAAAGCCGTGCCAGGCCATGGGCACCGGAATCGGCACGTTGATGCCGACCATGCCGACCTGGATGCGGCGTGAAAATTCGCGCGCCACATGGCCGTCGCGGGTGAAGCAGCTCACGCCGTTGCCAAACTCGTGGGCGTTGATAAGGTCCACCGCCTCTTTCAGGTCGTTGACGCGCACGCAGCCCAGCACCGGGCCAAAGATTTCTTCCTTGTAGATGCGCATGTCGGGCGTGACATGGTCAAACAGCGTGCCGCCCATCCAGAAGCCGTCCTGGCAGCCCTCACCAGCTTGCGCGCCGGTAAAGCTGCGGCCATCGACCAGCAGCTTGGCGCCTTCTTTCACGCCCGTGTCGATGTAACCGGTGATGCGCTGGTGCGCCGCGGCGGTCACGATGGGGCCCATTTCGGCGTCCAGGTTCACACCGTTCTTGATCACCAGCGTTTTGGCGCGTGCCTGCAGCATCGGCAGCAGCCGCTCGGCCACGTCGCCGACCAGCACGGCAATCGAAATCGCCATGCAGCGTTCGCCGGCCGAGCCGTAACCGGCGCCAATCAGCGCATCGACCGCCTGCTCCAGGTCGGCGTCGGGCATGACCACCATGTGGTTCTTGGCGCCGCCGAGGGCCTGCACGCGCTTGCCGTGGTGGGCGCCAGTCTCGTAGATGTAGTTGGCAATTGGCGTGGAGCCTACAAAGGACACGGCTTTCACGTCCGGGTGCACCAGCAGCGCATCGACCGCCTCCTTGTCGCCCTGCACCACGTTGAAGACGCCATCGGGCAAACCGGCCTGTTTCAGCAAATCGGCCATGAACAGGCTGGGACTCGGGTCGATCGGGCTGGGTTTCAGCACAAAGCAGTTGCCCGCCGCAATCGCCACCGGAAACATCCACATCGGCACCATCACCGGAAAGTTGAACGGCGTGATGCCGGCCACCACGCCCAGCGGCTGGCGCAGGGTCCAGTTGTCGATGCCGGTGCTGACCTGGTCGGTGAAGTCGCCCTTGAGCAGCTGCGGAATGCCGCAGGCAAATTCCACGATGTCGATGCCGCGCGAGACCTCGCCCTGGGCATCGGTGAACACCTTGCCGTGCTCGGCGGTGATCATGTGGGCCAGCTTGTCCTTGTTGGCGTTGAGCAGCTCCAGGAACTTGAACAGCACCCGGGCACGGCGCAGCGGCGGCAAGTCGGCCCAGGCCGGAAAGGCGGCCTGCGCAGCCGCAACGGCGGCATCGACATCGACCGCACTGGCCAGCGCCACATGACCCGACACCGCGCCCGTGGCCGGGTTGAAGACCTGCTGGCTGCGGCCGGAGGCGCCCGCCGTGGCTTTTCCGTTGAGGTAATGGCCAATCGCGGCCAGCGTGGTGGAGGTGGGGGCTAAAGACATGGGGATTCCTTTGAACAGACGCCGCAAGAGGGCGTGACGGGTGGATGAGTCACTGGCTGAAGTCTAGGCCTGTCGTCGGGTTTTGATAACCCACTGTTTGGCGATAACATTGTTCATATATTTGAACAATGAGGCATCATCATGTCTTCTGACCAGCTGTCACCGCTGGTGGCCGACCTGCACCTGCTGACGGTGTTGGCCGCCACCCGCAGCTTTACCGAAACCGCGCGCCGGCTCGGGGTTTCCAAGGCCTCGGCCAGCATGCGCATCAGCGAGCTGGAACGCACGGCCGGCGTGCTGCTGGTGCGCCGCACCACGCGCTCCGTCGGCCTGACCGAGGCCGGCCAGCAGCTCGTCAATGAAATGCAGCCGGCCTTTCACCGCATCAACGAAAGCTACACCGCCGCGCGCGACCTGGTCGGCACGCCGCGCGGCCTGATCCGCGTGACCGCGCCGGTGGCGCTGGGGCGGCAGCACCTGGCCTGGCATGTGGCCGAATTCCTCAAGCGCTTCCCCGACATTCACATCGAGCTGGAGCTGACCGACCGCTTCGTCAACCTGGCCAACGAAGGCTTTGACCTGGCCATCCGCCACACCAACACACCGCCGGAAACCCATGTGGCCTGGGTACTGTGCGAAACCCGGTCGATTTTGCTGGCCAGCCCCGACTATTTGGCGCGCCGGGGCACGCCGTCCCATCCTTCCGAGCTGAGCGCGCACGACTGCCTGCTCTACCTGGGCGAGCACGCCGGCCGCTGGACCTTTGCCCGCGATGCCCAGTCGCTGCGAAGCGGCCGCCGCAAGGCCGACGAACGCGTGGGCGTGACGATTGCCGGCACCCTGAAGGCCAACAACAGCGAGGTGCTGCGCGAAGCCATGCTGGCCGGCCTGGGCATAGGCCTGCTGCCCGATTTCAGCTTGGCCGAAGGGTGTGCCCCCACGCTTTTCACTTCGTGTAATGCGCTGCCCCCCAAGGGGGCTGCGCTTGCTCGGGGCGGCCCAGCGCGGCGCGCGGCCTACGGAAAGCACGCACAACTGGTGCGGGTGCTGCCCGACTGGCAGGTGCAGGGCTTTTTTGGCGAGCGCATTTACGCCCTGCGGCCCTGGTCGGCCCAGGTGCCCCGGGCGGTGCAGTGCCTTGTGGAGTTTTTGCGCCAGGGCTTTGCCCAGGGCTTTCATTCGCCGTCCGCAACGCCTGCCGCGCTGTCACAGCGCGCACCGATAATCCCCCCATGAACAAACGATGGAAACCCAGCGCCACGGTGGCGGCGGTGATTGAGCGCGACTTCGGCGGCATTGCCAAATTTCTGCTGGTGGAAGAACAGACGCGCGACGGCCTGAAGCTGAACAACCCGGCCGGTCACCTCGACCCCGGCGAAAGCCCGGTGCAGGGCTGCGCGCGTGAAACGCTGGAGGAAACCGCCTTTCACTTCAGGCCCACTGCCATCGTCGGCATTTACCTGTCACGCTTCGAGCGCCCCGACCCGCGCGAACCCGAGGGCGTGCTGGACATTACCTACCTGCGCTTTGCGTTTTGCGGCGAGTTGCAGGGCGAGGCGATGCCCGGCCAGGCGCTGGACGAGGGCATTGTGCGCACGGTGTGGCTGACGGCCGATGAAATCCGGGCCTGCGTGCCCCGGCACCGCAGCCCGCTGGTGTTGACCTGCCTCGAAGACTACCTGGCCGGACGGCGCTACCCGCTCGCACTGATCACCAC
>NZ_JANOAL010000268.1:0-2691 GCF_031411155.1 Polaromonas sp.
AAAGAAAAACACCAGCCCGACCAGCAAGGTGGCAAACAGTTGCTGCGGGCTGATCGGGCTTTCAAACGCCTCGGGCAGCAAGTGCATGAAGGCCGTGGCCAGCAAGGCGCCGGCGGCCAGGCTCAGCATGTGCTGGGTGTAGCGGGCCAGCACGCCAAAGCTCAGTAGCGCCGCCAGCCATACGCTGCCAATGCCGGCGGCCAGGGTACCGATTAAAATTGCTATTAAAATCATAGCTGTCTATGCCCGTATTACCTGGGCAAGAGCCCGAAATGATGGATAAAAACCTGCCGTGGCTGGTCACCGGGAGAGTTCCCGGATTGCAAAACCCCGGGCGCGCAGTGTCTGCTCTCGGCCGGGGCTGGGCTTTTATATTAACAAGCGTGTCAAGAGGACCCCTTCCAAAGCCGCTCATGCGCCACCGCGGCGCCTTCAGGCCACGCCGTGGCCCCTGAACCAGGCCAGCGCGCGCCTGAAGCCGTCTTCGGCCGCGTCCTTGCGGTAGCTGGGGCGGTAGTCGGCGTGAAAGGCGTGGGGCGCGTCGGGGTAGACCACAAACTCCGACGCCCTGGCGGCGGCATTGCCCTGGTCCGCCGCTGCGGCCAGCGCGTCCTTCATCTGCTGCACGCTGGACAGCGCGATGCCGCTGTCCTGCCCGCCATACAGGCCCAGCACGGGCGCCTTCAGGCTGGCGGCCAGGTCCAGCGGGTGCTTGGGGTTCAGTGCCGACGGCGTGCCCGCCAGGCGCCCATACCAGGCGACGGCGGCCTTGAGGTTCTGGCTGTGCGCGGCATACAGCCAGCTGATGCGGCCGCCCCAGCAAAAGCCGGTGATGCCGGCCTTGCCGGTATCGCCGCCGTTGGCGCCGGCCCATTGCACCGCGCCGTCCAGGTCGGCCATGACCTGTTCGTCGGGCACCTTGCCGACGACCTCGGCCATCAGCCGGGCCAGCTCGTTGTAACTGCCGGGGTCGCCCTGGCGCGCAAACAACTCGGGCGCAACCGCCAGGTAGCCGGCCCGCGCAAAGCGGCGCACCACGTCGGCAATGTATTCATGCACGCCAAACACCTCATGCACCACCAGCACCACCGGCAGGCCGGTTTTGCCGGCGGGCGCGGCGTAAAACGCCGGCACCTTGAAACCATTGACCTCATAGCTGATTTCGCCGGTTTGGAGCCCGTCCGATGCGGTTTTGATGGCCGTCTGCGCCCGCAGGGGCAGCGCCGCCGCGGCGTAGCCCACGCCCAGCGCCACCTTGAGCGCGGCGCGGCGGCTGGCGCCGGCCTCGCTCGACTGTCCGGGCAAAAGCGCATTGAAGTCATTGGTCTGATCGTGATTGAGCATGGCGATTTTTTCAGAAAAGGATGCAAGAGTGGTGACGGCAAGCCGTCGGAGTCTATGCGCTTGCAGAAGTTCATGCCGACGCACTGCACAGGCTCTTCCTAAGATCGCTATACTTACATAAAGTAAGGACGTAATACTATGCTGCAAACTTCCAAACTCACCACCAAGTTTCAGACCACGGTACCCACCAGCGTGCGCAAGGCGTTGCAGCTCAAGGCGGGCGACATGGTGGGGTTCGAGATAGATGGGAACGAAGTCAGGCTGCGCCGCGCCTCACCGCTAGACCTGGCCTTCACGCAGGCGCTCGAAGGCACGCTGTCCGAGTGGTCCAGCCCGGCAGACGACCAGGCCTTCAAGGACTTGTGATGGCGGGCTTGAACTTTCAGCCCTTTGACGTGGTGGTGGTGCCGTTTCCCTTCACCGACCGCAATAGCGCCAAACGTCGCCCGGCACTGGTCTTGAGCAACGACTCGTTCAATCAAAAGACTCAGCACAGCGTGCTGGCCATGATTACCAGCGCCGAGAAATCAAACTGGCCCGGCGACTACCCCATCAAAGACTTGGAAACCGCGGGCTTGCCCACAGAGTGCTTGGTACGGTTCAAACTTTTCACGCTAGACCACCGTCTGGTCATTCGCAAGGCCGGCGTGCTGGATGCGGCCGACCAGAAAAAGCTACGCCTGGCGTGGAAGGGCATGCTGGCGGTATAGCATTGGCGAATAGTTCGCATCACTGCCTCTAGCCCGTCAACACATCCCAAACAAACGACATGACTACTGACGAATTCAAGGTTCCCTACGGCAGGCTCTCGAATGGGAAGCTTGTGAAGGCATTGATCTTGCGGAGCTCCCTCAGGCGACAACTTCTTGTTCCTTCAATCCAACGCGCCCCTAGGGCATTTGCCATTAGTTGAAACGGAAGAGATCAAAGCTGCAAAGTTACAGCACTCATCGGAGATCATCAACCGCATGTTGCGACATTTCTGATGCGATAACTCGTCGACTAAAGACGCCAAATCAGCCTAGTACATCAACACGCAAGTTTCGAAACATAGTGACGTCCAAGTTTTATATCTGCATCCTGTCGAGTGAATTTCCACTCGATGGTTCGCCGAAGGGCGTTTCGAGCTTGCTGCCAAGCCTCGACTTCTGATCGCAGCAGTTGCCGGCTGGCAATCCGTCGATCCAGGCACTGGCGGCTGAGGATGCCGATCTCAATTTCCGCCATGTTCAGCCAACTCGCGTGTTTGGGCGTGTAGTGAAACTGCACCCTGCGCAAGAGCTTTGTGGCCGCGCGCTGACCCAGCACATCGTCGAAGCACTTTCTGAAGTGAGTATTGAGGTTGTC
>NZ_JANOAL010000269.1:0-27131 GCF_031411155.1 Polaromonas sp.
CCACATGCCAGCCGGCGTGATTCAGCCGGGCAATCGCTTCGAGCGCGCCCGGCAGCGGCAGCCATTCGTCCGGCGTCTTGACGAAATCGTCGCTGTCGGTGTTGATGGTGCCGTCGCGGTCGAGGATGACGAGTTTCATGGTGTTGGGTTGCCTTGGATTTCGCGCCAGCGGCGTTCCGCCCACGCGACAATGACCGGAATATTGTGCTTTTGACCGTCGATCTGGGCAATGCGGTTGGTCAACGTGTCAATCGACACATGCCCGTCACGCCGCAAAATACGAACGAATTCGGCATCTTTCTCGCGCCCAGCCTCCGATTTTTCAGGGGCCATCGATGGGTAGAGATCAACCTCGTCCGACAAGGTCAGCCCTTCGTCAGGCGCTTGTAGCGCCAGAAGAATGGCCTGGCTTCCGACGATGACAAACGATTTTTCTCCCGAAATATCGGCGGCGGCCCGCAACACATGGAGCAACTGTTCTTTTTTCATGCCGCCATCGCCTCATGCCGAATGCGAAGCCGTTCGTCCTCAGCCAGCAAAAAACCCAGCGGAGACATGCTGCGCAAGGTTGCCGCCTGCTCGGTATCCACGCACACCGCGTGCGCCAAGGTCTCGATATCTCCCGCCAGCAGATTTCTCCAGGTGTCGCGGTAGCGTTGACCGCCCGACGAAGCGCCGCTGGACTCCCAGCGATTTAATACTTGAAGTGCCTGCTGCCTCAGCGCGGGTTGCCGACGCAGCCGCGCCACGGCCACCTCGTGAAAGGCCAGTGCGAAGCGTTCAATCTGTTGCTGGGAAGGCATGGGAGTGAGTTTATGCCGCCAGCTTGGACAAATCCGCCACGCGGTTCATGGCCTGATGCAGCGTGGCGAGCAGGCCGAGGCGGTTGGCGCGCAGCGCGGGGTCCTCGGCATTGACCATCACGCCGTCAAAAAATGCATCGACCGGCCCCTTGAGGGCTGCCAGCGCCTGCAGTGACGCTGCGTAGTCACCGGACGCAAAAGCAGCCTCCGCCTTGGGCGCAACTGTTTGCAATGCTTCGGCGAGTGATTTTTCAGCGGTCTCCTGCAGCAGTGCCGGATTGATTTTTGCATCAACCGTGCCTGCGGCTTTTTTCAGGATATTGCCGACGCGTTTGTTGGCGGCGGCCAGTGCCGGCGCCTCGGGCAATGCCGCGAAGGCGCGCACGGCGGCCAGGCGCTTGGCAACATCGCCCAGGCGCTGCGGCCGCAGCGCCAGCACGGCGTCGACTTCCTGGGCGCTGTAGCCTTGCTCGCGCAGGCTGCCGGCCAGGCGGTCATAGATGAAGTCGGTCAAGGCCCGTGGCGCATGCGCAATCCTGTCACCAAAGACCGGGCCGGCGGCATCGACCAGCTCGCCCAAGCCCAGCGGCAGGTCTTTTTCAACCAGCATGCGGATCACCCCCAGCGCATGGCGGCGCAGCGCGAACGGGTCTTTGTCGCCGGTCGGCAGGTTGCCAATGCCGAACATGCCGACCAGGGTTTCGAGCTTGTCGGCCAGCGCCACCACCACGCCGGTGGTTCCGCGTGGCAGCTCGTCGCCGGCAAAGCGGGGTTTGTAGTGATCCTCAATGGCGTCGGCCACATCGCCTCGCAACCCGTCATTGAGCGCGTAGTAACGGCCCATCGTGCCTTGCAGCTCCGGGAACTCGCCCACCATATCGGTCAGCAAGTCGGTTTTGGCGAGCATGGCCGCTTCTTCGGCATTACCGTCATGAGCATCCTGCACGCCCGCTTCTTTCAGTTGGCGGGCAATGACTCGTGCAATTGCCTGCACACGCTCCATTCGCTCGCCCTGCGTGCCCAGCTTGTTGTGATAAACCACCTTGCCCAGGCCTTCGACGCGCGAGGCCAGCGTTTTCATGCGGTCCTGGTCAAAGAAAAACTTGGCGTCGGCCAGGCGCGGGCGCACCACGCGCTCGTTACCGCCAATGACGGCGCTGGCATCCAGCGGGCTGATGTTGCTGACGACCAGAAACCGGTTGCTCAGCTTGCCCGCCGCATCGAGCAGCGGAAAGTACTTCTGGTTGGCCTTCATGGTCAGGATCAGGCATTCCTGCGGCACGTCCAAAAACTCTTTTTCAAACTCACAGACCAGCACATTGGGGCGCTCGACCAGCGCCGTCACCTCGTCCAGCAGCGCGTCGTCGTCAATCGCCTTGACACCGCCGCCCAGCCTGGTGGCGGCCGCCGCCAGTTGGCGAACGATTTCGGCGCGGCGCGCGGCAAAGCTGGCAATCACGGCGCCGTCTTTGGCCAGCGTTTCGGCATAGCTGTCGGCGTCTTTCAGCACGACCGGGTCAACCGACGCTTCAAAGCGATGGCCGTGGGTGCTGTTGCCAGCCTTCAGGCCCAGTGCCTGCACCGCCACCACCTCGCTGCCATGCAGCGCCACCAGACCGTGCGCGGGCCGCACAAACTTCACGTCGCTCCAGCCGTCAGCCAACTGATAGGTCATGACTTTGGGGATGGGCAGATTGGCGATTGCCTCTTCAAGCGCGGACTCCAGACCAACCAGTAATGTTGTACCGACGGCCATTCTTGACAACACGAGCTGCTCTGCCTTGCCATCGTGTTCGCGAACCACGCATTCCACTATGTATTTTCCGACATCGACATTCGGGTTTGTCAACGACTTGATCTTTTTCTCCAATGCTGGAGTCGGTGATCCATCGGCATAGAGTCCTACCGAAACTGGCATGAGTTTTTGTCTAACCGCTTTATCAGCAGCCTGCGCAGAAACATCGGTGACGTGCGCGGCTAAACGACGGGGTGAAGCAAACGACGTCAAGGCAGATTCAGCAGTCGCCAGCCCCTGGGCCTTGAGTTGCTCAAACAGCACACCGGCAAAGGCCTCACCGAGTTTTTTGAGCGCCTTGGGCGGCAGCTCTTCCACGAACAATTCAACGAGAAGGTTTTTGGTTGTCATACAGTTTGCAAAAGTTGAAGGCCCAGTTTTTCGGCATTCAGGGCCATGACCTTGTCCAGCGTCATCAGGTGGCTGGCGCGCGCGCGCTGCGCCACGGCAAGATGCAGCGCATCGCCCGCGCGCAAGCCCGAGGCCGCGTTGCGGCACAAAGCCGCAGCCTGGTCATAGTCCACCGAGGCCAGCGGCAACAGGCTGACTTCGCCGCGCACCAGCGCGTCAAAGCGCTCGCCAAGGTCTTGCGCCTGCAGCGCCGTCAGCTCCGCACGGCGCACCTTGATCGACAGCGCGCTGGCGAGCTCGACCACCGACCAGCGCGAGGTCATCAGCGGGCTGGTTTCGGCCTCAAGCCAGCGCGCCAGCGCCGGGCTGGACGGCTCGTTGGCCAGCAGCGCAATCCAGACGCTGACATCCACGTAGACGCTGCGCAAAACTTCCGGGGAAGCGCCGCTTTTAACTTGGGAGCTGCTCAAGTGATGGTCCGGTATTTCAGTAGCGATTCAAGTCGTCTTTATCGACCGGCTGCGTCACCGGCAGGTGCTGGTGCAACGCGCGCAGCTGCGCCACGAAGGTGCCGCGGTCCAGCAACTTTTGGCGCGCTTGCAGGCGCAGCATATGGTCACCCAGCACCTCGGCATTGACCACCGAGCCCTCGGAGACGCCCAGCTCTTTCACCAGTTGCGCCGGTAGCCGCACCGCCAGGCTGTTGCCCCATTTGCCGATTTGTAGTTCCATGATTGACTCTAAATGTATAAACAAGTATCTACATTATAGATCAGCAACACGCTCACGCGGCCTTCTTCGCCATCTGTTCCACCCACTCGCGCGGCGCCAGCGGGAAGCCCAGGCGTTCGCGGCTCTCGTAATAACTTTGCGCCACGGCCCGCGCCAGGTTGCGGATGCGGCCTATGTAGGCGGCGCGCTCGGTCACGCTGATCGCGCCGCGCGCGTCCAGCAGGTTGAAGCTGTGCGCGGCTTTGAGCACCTGCTCGTAGGCCGGCAGGGCCAGCTGCACCTCAATCAAGTGCTTGGCCTGCTTCTCATGCGCCGTGAAGGCGGTGAACAGGAAGTCGGCATCGCTGTGCTCGAAGTTGTAGGTCGACTGCTCGACCTCGTTTTGCTTGTAGACGTCGCCATAGCTCAAACCGTCGGTCCAGGTCAGGTTGTAGACGTTGTCCACGCCCTGCAAATACATGGCCAGGCGCTCCAGGCCGTAGGTGATCTCGCCGGTGATGGGCTTGCAGTCAATGCCGCCGACCTGCTGGAAGTAGGTGAACTGCGTGACTTCCATACCGTTGAGCCAGACCTCCCAGCCCAGGCCCCAGGCGCCCAGCGTGGGGTTTTCCCAGTCGTCCTCGACAAAACGGATGTCGTTTTTCTTCAAATCGAACCCCAGCGCCTCGAGCGAGCCGAGGTACAACTCCAGAATATTGCTGGGCGCCGGTTTCAGCACCACCTGGTACTGGTAATAGTGCTGCAGGCGGTTCGGGTTTTCGCCATAGCGGCCGTCTTTCGGACGGCGGCTCGGCTGCACATAGGCGGCCTTCCACGGCTCGGGGCCCAGCGCGCGCAGGAAGGTGGCGGTGTGCGAGGTGCCCGCGCCAACCTCCATGTCATACGGTTGCAGCAGCGCGCAGCCCTGGCCGGCCCAGTAGGACTGCAGCTTCAGAATAATTTGCTGGAAAGAAAGCATAAAAATGAGGCATCGCCAAAACGTGTAACCGCCTATTATCGTCACCCATGAAAAAAGCCCCCCGGCACAGCGCGCCGGGGGGCTTTTTTGGGGGCCTGGGCTCAGCAGGGCTCAGTATTGCCAGAAGATGCGCTGCAACTCCTTGCTGTCCACGCCCCTGGTCAGCGCCACGGCGGCCAGGATGCGGGCTTTTTGCGGGTTCAGGTCATGCGCCACGACCCAGTCGTACTTGTCATCGGGCTGCTCGGCGTTGCGCAGCACAAAGCCGGCCGGCACGCGCGAGGAGCGGATCACCTGGATACCCTTGGCGCGGACTTCCTGCAGCGCGGCCACATTGCGGTCAGCCACCGAGCCGTTGCCGGTGCCGGCGTGAATCAGCGCCTTGACGCCCGCATTGCCAAAAAGGTCGACGGCGCTGCGCGGCATGTTGCCGTAGCCATAGACGATTTCCACGGCGGGCAGCACGTCGAAGTCGTCGATGTTGAACTCGGACTGCGCGGTGTGGCGCTTGACCGGGGCGCGGAACCAGTAGTTGTTGCCCTCGACGATCATGCCCAGCGGGCCCCACTGGCTCTTGAAGGCCTCAGTCTTGATGTTGACCAGCTTGACCACGTCGCGCCCGCTGTTGATCTCGTCGTTCATGGTGACCAGCACGCCCTTGCCGCCGGCGTCCTTGCTGGCGGCCACGCTGACCGCGTCAAACAGATTGAGCGCGCCGTCGGCCGACAGCGCGGTGCCGGGCCGCATGGATCCGACCACCACGATGGGCTTGCTGGTGCGCACCACCAGGTTCAAAAAGTAGGCGGTTTCTTCCAGCGTGTCGGTGCCGTGGGTCACCACGATGCCGTCCACATCGGGCTGTTTGACCAGCGCCGATACCCGCTTGCCGAGCTTGACCAGGTTGTCGTTGGTGAAGCTTTCAGAGGCGATCTGAAACACCTGCTCGCCGCGCACATTGGCGACCGAGGCCAGCTCGGGCAGGCCGGCCAGCAGCTTGTCGACCGGCACCTTGGCCGCAGCGTAGGTGGCGCTGTTGACGGCCGAGGCGCCCGCGCCGGCAATGGTGCCGCCGGTGGCCAAAATGACCACGGTGGGTTTGGCCGGCTGCGCCACGGCGCAGCCCGACAGGCTGGACAGCGAGACAAAGGCGGCCAGCCCGAGGCCGGTGACCAGCTTCAGGGGATTGAGGAGCTGCAAAGGGAGTTGGAGCGGGAGTTGCATGAGAAGTCCTTGAGGAAAGGTTGGTTGGGGTCAGACTTGCGCGCTGCCACGGCGCCGCCAGGCAGTCACCGCAGGGCCGACAAGCTTACCGGCTGGCGCCGCTGCCGGGGGCCTGGCGCCATGCCGATTGTTTAAGCCGGCATGCCCGAATCACATCGCGCAAACCCTTGCCGGCCAGTCGCCTGGCTGCGGTTAACCTCGGGCGACTACAAGGCAAGCATGGACGCGCTGCAGGCCACGCCGCGCAGCCTGGACTACCTGGTGCAGGTGCCGCACGACCCGCTGCGCATGTATGTGATGGGCGAGCGCGCCGTGGCCCAGCAAAGCGCCACGGCCGACGACATCGCGGCCATGCGCGGCCTGCTGCACGCCGCGCTGCGCGACGGCGCGGCCGGCTTTAGCACCGGGCGCAGCGACAACCACCGCAGCTCGGAAGGCAAGGAAACCCCCGCCGCCGAGGCCAGCGCGGCCGAGCTGGTGGGCCTGGCCGGGGCCTTTGAAGGCATTGGCCACGGCGTGGTGCAGGTCGTCAGCGACTTCGATTTGCTGCAGGGTCCGCAACGCTTCGATGCAGAGTTCGACCTGATCGAGCAGCTGGCGCGCGCCAGCGGCAAGCCGCTGTACCTGCAGACGGCGGCGCGCGGCATTGGCGTCATCAACGGCCTGGACGCGAGCTTTCACCCCTTCATGGGCTTTCCGGGCTACAAGGAAGTGGCGCAGCTGCCGCTGGCCGAGCGCGCCGCCGCCCTGCGCGAACCGGCCCGCAAGGCGCGCATCCTGGCCGAAAAAACAGACCGGCTGGCCGGCGACGGCACGGCGATTCCGCCGCTGGTGGACATTTTGCTGGCGCGCATCGACCTGTTCAGCGCGCGCATGTTTGCGCTCGACGAGCAGCTCAACTACGAGCCGGCGCTGATGCAGAGCTTTCTGCTGCAGGCCAAATAGCGCGGCGTGTCGCCGCTCGAAGCGCTGTACGACCACCTGGCCGGCGGCGACGGCAGCCAGTTGATCTACTTTCCAATCTTCAACTACAACGGCGGCTCGCTCGACGCGGTGCGCCAGATGCTGGACCACCCGCGCGCGCTCTGCGGCCTGAGCGATGCGGGCGCGCATGTGGGCACGGTGTGCGACGCCAGCTTCAGCACCTTCATGCTGACGCACTGGGTGCGGGACCGCGCCCGGGGCAAGCTGCCGCTGGCGCAGGCGGTGGAAATGATGAGCCGGCGCAACGCGCGCTACCTGGGCCTGACCGACCGCGGCGCGATCGCCGTGGGCCTGCGCGCCGACCTCAACCTGATAGACCCCAAGCGCCTGAGCGTGGGCAGGCCGGCGCTGGTGCGCGACCTGCCGGCCGGCGGCAAACGCTTTCTGCAAAAAGCCCAGGGCTATGTGGCCACCTGGGTCGCCGGCGTGGCGGTGCAGCGCGAAGGCTAGATCACGGCCGCGCGGCCGGGCCGGCTGGTGCGCATGGGCCAGACCGGCTAAAAGCCCGGTTTTGCGGGCAGAATATGCCTCTAGCCCAGATACCATAAGCCTTGTCAGCTATGATTTTTATAGCAACAAGGCACCCCGCCTAGCGCCGCCGCCCGAGCCAGCCCAGCAGCAGCAGGCCGGCGGCGCCCAGCCACAGCGGCCACAAGCCCCAGCGCGACACCCACCAGGCATAGGGCGTGATGCCGCCGCGCCCCGCCACCTCGCCGACCAGCACGCCGCGGGTATGGCGCGCCAGTTCGTGGGTCACCTTGCCATGGTGGTCGATGATCACGGTGGCGCCGGTGTTGGTGGCGCGAATCATGGGGCGCTCGAACTCCAGCGCCCGCATGCGCGAGATCTGCAGGTGCTGGTCTATCGCCACGGTATTGCCAAACCAGCCGATGTTGCTGAGGTTGACAAACACCGTTGGGGCCTGCGCCGCGTCAAGAAAACGCGCACCCAGCTCTTCGCCAAACAGGTCTTCGTAGCAGATGTTGGGCGCCAGCCGCTGGCCTTTCCAGTCGAACGAGGCCTGGCCGACCGCGCCCCGGTTGAAGTCGCCGAGCGGAATCTGCATCAGGTTGGTGAACCAGCGGAACCCGGTCGGAATGAACTCGCCAAACGGCACCAGGTGGTGCTTGTCGTAGCGATAGGGCTCGCTGGCGCCGGGTTTGAGGCCGACCACCGCATTGGCATAGCCGGCCTCGTAGCTGCCCAGCGGCAGGCCGACCAGCGCGGCCTGCTGGCCGCTGGCAAAGCGCGCCTGCAGCGCCTGCAAATAGCCCTCGGGCAGTTGCTGCGGCAGCAGCGGAAGCGCGGTCTCGGGCGCCACCACCAATGAGGTTTTGGCACCATGCAGTTGCTCGCCATACCAGTTCAGCGCCGTCAGCACGCCGGTGCCGGTCTCGAACTTTTCGTTTTGCGGGATGTTGCCCTGCAGCAGGGTGAGCGCCAGCGCCTCGGGCGGCGCGGGCCGGTCTTCGACCAGCCAGCTGCTTTGGGGCAGCCAGGCCAGCACCACACCGGCCGCCGCCAGCCCCAGCGCGCTGAGCCAGCGGATTTGCGCCGCGCGCAGGCACAGCGCCAGCCAGGCGGCCAGCAGCGCGGCCAGAAAGCTCAGGCCATGCACGCCGACCCAGGCCGCCAGCGGCCTGGCCCAGCCGTCGACATGGGCATAGCCGCCCTCGCCCCACGGAAAACCGGTAAAAAACTTGACCCGGGCCAGCTCGGCCAGCAGCCAGAGCGCTGCAAAAACCATAGCACGCAGCGCCCGTGATGCGGGGGCCAACGCCACAAACAGCCCACAGGCAGCGGCATAGTAGAGCGCCAGCAAGGCGGCCAGCAGCACAATCGCCAGCACCGTCAGCGGCGCCGCCAGTCCGCCGTAATCGTGCATCGAGATATACAGCCACCAGAAGGTACCGCACAGCATGGCGGTGGCAAACAGCCCGCCGAGCCAGGCGGCGCGTTGCCAGGAACGGCTGCCGTCGACCTGCGCCACCAGCAGCAGCAGCGCCAGCAGTTGCAGCCAGCCGGCCGGCTGGCCCGGCTGCAGCCCCAGCGCGGCGCCCCAGGCAAACGGCCAGGCCATGCTCGCCGCGTGGGCGCCCCCGGCGATGCAAACCATGGCAAATTGCAGCCAGCCGATGCGTTTGCGCTGCGCCTGCCAACCCATGTGCTCCAGCAAGGCCGGCATGGTGGGCAGCGACGAGATCATGCTGTGGATCGAGTGGCGGGCCAAGGCTTTGCTTTCTGCCGGGGCGTCAGGCGCCGGCCGCCACCGGCGCGACCTTGAACCAGCGCACCGCGCCGCCCTTGGTGTGCAGCACGGTGAACTGCAGGCCGGCCAGCACATGGTGCTCGCCGCGCTTGGGCACATGACCCATTTCGTGGGCGACCAGGCCGCCTATGGTGTCGAAGTCCTCGTCCTGCAGCGCCACACCAAAGGCCTCGCTGACGCGCTCGATCGAGGTGTCGCCGCTGACGCGGTAGGAGTGGTCGGCCAGGCCGAAAATATCGCCCTCGTCCTCGGCGATGTCGAACTCGTCCTCGATTTCACCGACGATCTGCTCCAGCACGTCTTCAATCGTGATCAGCCCGGCGACGCGGCCGAACTCGTCAATCACGATGGCCAGGTGGTTGCGGTTGCCGCGAAAGTCGCGCAGCAGGTCGTTCAGCCCCTTGCTCTCTGGCACAAACACCGCCGGGCGCAGCAGCGCCCTGATGTTGAGCTCGGGCGCGCGCTGCAGCTTGAGCAAATCCTTGGCCATCAGGATGCCCAGGATGTTTTCCTTTTCGCCTTCGTAGACCGGAAAGCGCGAGTGCGCGGTGTCGATGATGAGGTGCAGCAGCTCGTCAAACGGCGCGTCGATGTTGACCAGGTCCATGCGCGGCGCCGCCACCATGACATCGCCGGCGGTCATGTCGGCCATGCGGATCACGCCTTCCAGCATTTCGCGGCTCTGGGCCCCAATCACTTCGTTGTCCTGCGCCTCCACCAGGGTCTCGATCAGCTCGTCCTTGGAGTCGGGGCCAGGGTGGAGCATTTCAGCGAGCTTTTGCAAAAAGCCACGCTTGTCTTCCGGCTTGGAAGGTCTACCAGGGGGGATGTCGGACACGGAGGGTGTTCGGTAGTTGGGAAGCTGCTTAGGATACCGTAATTCCCCCGGCTATTCGCCCGCGCCACCCGCCCCCCGGGCGAAATGTTGAAGCGCCCGCCGGCGCGCCTTGCGGCGCTGCGCGCGTGACTTTTCTCACAGAAAAGACGCCACTTTGTCACTTTATTTATCGGTCCGCCGGCAGGACGATTGAACTGCCCAACGCAGCTTTCAGTCAGTGCGTTTTTGCCTTGGCGCGATAACGGGTGAATGCCCTTTTGGAGTCATCATGGGGAACTTGATATTGCTGAGGATAGGATTTTTGCTGCTGTCGTGCCCCCCGACCGTCCACGGTCAAGCCGACAGAACCCAGCTCTCGGGGCTTGCCGGGGAAGTGCTTCAGGCTTCGTGCCCCAAGTGCGAGCGACGAGCAAGCCCCAAGGCACCTGGCCTGCCGACGCAAGGCCTGCTCCGAAATTTCGGCGCAACGCCTGCAAGCAGTTTTCGGGGGTGATTTCGACGGGCAGGTTCGCTGCTGGCACCGCCCGCCGGCAGAAAGCCGGCCTCGCAGGCGAGCCGCGAACCAGCGTCCGGCCGCTAGCCATGCATGCGGTCGCGCGACTCGCGCACGCCGCGCCGCACTTCCTGCAGCACGGCCAGGATTTCCCAGAACTGCTTGGCCTGCATCTTGAGCCGGTAGTCGGTCTGGGCCACCTGCTCCTCCACGATTTCGGTCATGCGCGAATCGAGGTCGGCCGGCGGCAGCTTGAGGTAGGCCTCGCTCTCGGAGCCGTCGCGCTCTATGGTGGCGCCGGCCTTGCGGGCGATGTTGAGCATGGCGGTGTTTTCGCTCAGCGCATGGATGAACATCATGTCCACGCCCTCGTTGCGGGCGTGCATCTCGGCGCGCTCGAACAGGCGCGCGCCATAGCCGCGCCCGCGCGAGCCGGCCAGCACCGAGACGCCAAACTCGGCACAGCTCTTGAGCTCGGGGTTGGTCGAAAAAGCCAGGTGCGCCATGGCAATCAGCTCCAGCCGCCGGTTGTAAATGCCAAAAATCTCGTCGCGCTCAAAATTGAGGCCGTCGACATAGCGCCGTATCTGCTCGTCATTGGCCGCATAGCCAAAGCGCAGGTAGCGGTCATGCGCATTGAGGGCCAGCAAATGCGCGGCGATACGCTCGCCATGGCTGGGGCCAATGGAGCGAATCGGCACCATCAGCGGCCGCACATAAGGCGCCACGGGTTCTGCGGCCGCTGCGGTCGTTACTGCGGTTTCGGGCCTGGCGACGGGGCGCTCTTCCAGCGGCGGGCGGAAAAACTCCCTGCCCGCTTCGAGAGAAGCTTTTAAAAGTGTTCCGGGTTTAACCATGGCCTCAATATACGGGTTTTCCCTAGATTGTTGACTCTAGGGGGATTCCAGACACGCGCAGACCGTGGCATTTGCCAGAATATCGGTCAAATCGGGGGTTTGTCCTACAACAACGTGCACTGACAGCTATAAAAACAATAGCAAATCCAGACCTGTTCAGCGCATTTTTGTTACAAATTCTGCCAAAAACCCGCTTACAGCGGCACCGCCGTCGTCGCCTTGACCCGGTCCAGCACGAAACTGGTCTTGCAGTCCTGCACGCTGGGGTGCTTGAGCAGGGTGTCCATGATGAAGCGGCTGTAGTGCGCCATGTCCTGCACCACCACGCGCAGCAGGTAGTCCATCTCGCCGGTCAGCGACGCGCATTCCACCACCTCGGGCCAGGTCTGCACGCTGGCGCGAAACACGTCCATGGGGTTGCGCTTGTGGCTCTCGGTGTGCTTTTCCAGCCGCACATTGAGGTAAGCCGTCAGCCCCAGCCCGACCGACTCCGGCTTGACCAGCGCCACATAGCGGTCGATCACGCCCGATTCTTCGAGCCGCTTGACGCGCCGCAGCACCGCGCTGGGCGACAGGCCGACCTGTTCGGCCAGCTGGTCGTAGGTAGCCCGGCCATCAGCCTGCAGGCTGCGCAAAATCTGCCGATCCAGCTTGTCAAGTGTTTCCATGGGTTCAATTTTGCAGGTTTCCTGCGTTGACAGCAATCCGCACGCCCAACAATGCAGTAATAGTGACCGGGCAGGCCGTTAAAGTGGGGAGATTACTTTTTCGGAGACAGACAGATGAACGCAGCATTGCCCCAACAGGCCTTGGATTCCACCACCGTGCGCAGCGACGGGCCGCCCCTAGCAAGCACAGCCCCCGCGGGGGGCAGCGAAGCACACGCAGTGGCGAGCGTGGGGGCCACATCATCGGCCTGGGACAACCCCATGGGCACCGACGGCTTTGAGTTTATTGAGTACGCCGCGCCCGATCCGGCCGCGATGGGCGCGCTGTTCGAGCGCATGGGCTTCAAACCCATCGCCAGACACCGCCACAAAAACGTCACCCTCTATCGCCAGGGCGGCATCAACTTCATCATCAACGCCGAGCCCGACTCGTTTGCCCAGCGCTTTGCGCGCCAGCACGGCCCCAGCGTGTGCGCGATAGCGTTTCGGGTGCAGGATGCCAAGGCGGCCTATGAGCGGGCGATTTCGCTGGGCGCCTGGGGCTATGCCCACACCGCAGGGCCGGGCGAGCTGAACATCCCGGCCATCAAGGGCATTGGCGACTCCATCATTTATTTCATTGACCAGTGGCGCGGCAAGAACGGCGCCCAGCCCGGCGACATTGGCAACATCGGCTTTTACGACGTGGACTTCAAACCCCTGCCCGGCATTACCGCCGACGCGCTGAATCCGGCCGGCAACGGCCTGACCTACATCGACCACCTGACGCACAACGTGCACCGTGGCCGCATGGACGAGTGGGCCGGGTTCTACGAGCGGCTGTTCAACTTCCGCGAGATTCGCTACTTCGACATCGAGGGCCAGGTCACCGGCGTCAAAAGCAAGGCCATGACCAGCCCGTGCGGCAAGATCCGCATCCCGATCAATGAGGAAGGCAATGAAAAAGCCGGCCAGATCCAGGAGTACCTGGACCGCTACCAGGGCGAAGGCATTCAGCACATCGCCATGGGCAGCAACAACCTGCTGGCCACGGTGGACCAGTTGCGCGCCAAGGGCGTCAAGCTGCTCGACACGATAGACACCTACTACGAGCTGATCGACAAGCGCATTCCGGGCCATGGCGAGGACGTGGCCGAGCTCAAGAAGCGCAAGGTGCTGGTCGATGGCAAACAGGGCGCGCTGCTGCTGCAGATCTTCAGCGAGAACCAGCTCGGCCCGATCTTTTTCGAGTTCATCCAGCGCAAGGGCGACGACGGCTTTGGCGAAGGCAACTTCAAGGCGCTGTTTGAAAGCATAGAGCTGGACCAGATGCGCCGCGGCGTGCTGGAACAGGCATGAACAGTTCCACGCATGTGCCACTAGAGGACTTCGGAGCAACTGCCGAGGCCGCAAGCGCCGGGCCGCCCCAAGCGCGGCCAGCCCCCTCGGGGGGCAGCGCAGTACGCGAAGCGACAAGCGTGGGGGCCACATCCTACGGTAGTAGCGACCGCCCCCCGCGTGGCGACTACGCACGCGCCGGCCAGGTCAAGGCCGACTACACCTGCCCGCAAGACTACGCGGCCTACACGGCGGCCGACCACGACACCTACCGCCGCCTGTACGCGCGGCAGTCGGCGCTGCTGCCCGGCCTGGCCTGCGACGAGTTCATTGCGGCCCTGCCCTCGCTGGGGCAAAGCAGCCAGATTCCGCGCTTTGACGACATCAACGAGCGCCTGCACAAGGCCACCGGCTGGGAGGTGGTGGCGGTGCCGGGGCTGATCCCCGAGGTGCCGTTTTTCACGTTGCTGGCGAACCGCAAGTTTCCGGTCACCGACTGGATACGCACGCCGGCCGAGTTTGACTACATCGTCGAGCCCGATGTGTTTCACGACCTGTTCGGCCATGTGCCGCTGCTGTTCAACCCGGTGTTTGCCGACCACATGCAGGCCTATGGCGCGGGCGGGCTCAAGGCGCACCGGCTGGGCGCGTGCGAACAGTTGTCGCGCCTGTACTGGTACACCATCGAGTTTGGCCTGATGCGGCAAGCCAGCGGCCCCAATCAGGGCTTGCGTGCCTATGGCGCCGGCATCCTGAGCTCGTCGGGCGAGCTGGTGCATGCCGTCACCAGCCCCGAGCCGCAGCGCATTGGGCTCGACCTGCTGCGCACCATGCGCACCCGCTACAAGATCGACAGCTACCAGCAGACTTACTTTGTGATTGACAGCTTTCAGCAGCTGTTTGACATGACGGCGCCCGACTTCACGCCGCTGTATGCGCAACTCAAAAGCCTGCCGGAACTGGCGGCCGACGCGCTGCTGCCCGGCGACCGGCTGATTCAGCGCTAAAACCACAGGGCCCGCTGCGGCGCGGGCCCGCTGGCGGCGCAATGGCTTGCCCGGCAGGCTGGCTGCCCCGAGAATGGGGCAGCACAGTTATGTAAGGCAAGCCGCATGCCCGTCCTTGATTCTTCTTCCTCTCCCTCTTCATCGCCCGCCGACACCCTGATTTCCCTCAGCCCCCGCAACACCAAGGTGCTGCTGGTGATGGACGTGGTGGAGTCGGTGCGGCTGATGGAGCTGGACCAGGACGGCTTTGTACAGCGCTGGCAGCGCCTGGTGCAACAGGCCGAGCAGCGGATCTTGCCGCCGCATGGCGGGCGCATCGTCAAAAGCCTGGGCGACGGCCTGATGCTGGAATTTGCCAGCGCGCAGGGCGCCGTCAACGCGGCTTTTGCGCTGCAGCAGTTCGGCCAGCAGGCCAACGCCGGCCTGCCGGCCGGGCAGCAACTGCATCTGCGCATGGGCGGCCACCTGGCCAGCTTTGTGGCCGACCAGCACGATATTTATGGCACCGACGTCAACCTGACGGCGCGTTTTTGCACGCTGGCCGGGCCTGGCGACATTGTGGTTTCTGCCGAGTTGCGTGACCAGCTCGTTCCCGGACTTGACGCAGATATCGAGGACATGGGTGAGTGCTACCTCAAGCATGTCGAAAAACCCATTCACGCCTACCGCGTGGCGCCGCCCGGCGCGCCTCCCACCTGGGTGACCTTGCCTGCCGACGACACCGAACTGCGGCCTACCGTGGCCGTGATTCCGTTCACGGCCCGCACCTCTGGCCCCGACGACGCGGTGCTGGGGGAAATAATGGCCGAAGAAATCATTGCCGCGCTGTCACGCACGCCCGACCTGAACGTCATCTCGCGTTTATCGACCAGCGCCTTGCGCGGGCGCGACGCCAGTCTGCCAGCGGTGCAAAACCGCCTGCATGCCAGCTATGTGCTGTCGGGTGCCTACCGCGTTTCGGGCCAGCAACTGGTTCTGGTGACCGAACTGGTTGAGGCGCGCAGTGGCCGGGCCGTGTGGGGCGACAGCCTGAAAAGCACGGTACAGGAGGTGTTGCAGGGCGAAGACCGGATCACGGCAGACATTGTGGCGCAGCTGGGGGCCCAAATCGTACGCTGCGAAATGCAGCGCGCAGCCAGCCGCCCGCTGCCCAACCTGGAAAGCTCGACGCTGCTGATGGGTGCCATTTCGTTGATGCACCGCTCGACCCGCAGCGAATTTGACCGGGTCCGCGACATGCTCGAATACCTGATTGACCGGCACCGCAGGCTGCCGACGCCGCGCGCCTGGCTGGCGAAATGGCATGTGCTGCGCGTCACGCGCGGTTTGTCTGCGGGTGGCAAGGATGAAACCAAACGCGCGCTGGAACAAACCCAGCGCGCGCTGGACGTGGACCCCAGCTGCTCGCTCGCGCTGGCGATTGAAGGTTTTGTGCATTGCCACATGCTCAAAGACCTTGACGGGGCGGCACAGCGCTATGCGCTGGCGCTTGCCGCAAATCCGAATGACTCGCTCGCATGGTTGTTTTCCGGTGTGCTTCATTCGTTCAAAGACGAAGGAAGCAAGGCGCTCGCCGCCAGCGACAAGGCCTTGAGCCTGTCACCACTCGATCCCATGCTGTATTTTTATCAGTCACTGGCAGCATCTGCTGCATTGTCTGCCGGGGATTACAAACGCGTCATTGAGCTGGCAACTGCGTCGTTGCGTTCCAACAAATCACATACATCAACCTATCGCGCACTTGCCGTAGCACAAGCACTTTGCGGCGATATTGAAGAAGCCCGCAAGACCACCCAAGCGCTACTGCTGCTTGAGCCGGAATTTACGGTCACGCAATTTTTGCAGCGCTCACCGGTGGGTAACCAGCCAGTGGGCCGTACCTATGCTGACGCTCTGCTGTTGGCAGGGCTGCCCGAATAAGTTTTTTACACAGCAGGAAAAAATCATGAGCAACCTGGGCGGAATTGGTGGCATCGGGGGTATTGGGGGAATAGGTGGCATCGGAGGGATAGGGGGCATCGGCGGAATTAGCGGAATTGGCGGAATTTACAGCATGGCCGCAGGGCTGCAGGGCGTGGGTGGTTTCCCGCAAAACCCCTACACCCTGATTTCTAGCCGCGACGCCACCCTGGTGCCGCTGGATGAGGGCTCCTACCCGGTGGTTCTGCCCCCGGTCGATGACCCCGAGGCCATGCAGCGCTGGGAGCCCTGGGTGCGTGCCTATGTGTGTCAGGCCGCGTTGCTGGAGCCGCTGAGCTTTGCAAAAATCGGCGCGCAAGGTGCCGGCATCTGGCATGTGGAAACCACGGTCGCGGCGCCGCCCGATGCGCCATCCGCACTCAGCACCACGCCCAAGCCGCTGGCCAGGCTCGATCGCCCTGCCGTGCATGCGTTCAAGGAACAGGTCAAAAAAGTGCTGTCGTGGGCCGACCTGCGCGAAGAGCGAACTGCCGAAATCATTGCCCAACTTGACCCGCAGTTCGCCTTTTGGGGTTCGGTGGTGTACCTGCACCCTTCCCGCACGCCGCGCACCCTGGAACTGATGAACATTGCGCTGCTGCTGGCCGTGAATGTGGAGATGCAGTTCAAGCACGCGCTGGCCTGCTGGCGTCCCATTGAATATTCGGCGCAGATCCAGCCGCTCATCACCACCCCCGGCCATGGCGCGCTGCCGAGCGGGCATTCAACCCAAGCCTACATCGTGGCGCATGTGCTGCAGCGTCTGCTGGATCTGCCAGACTCGCACCCGGTCAGCGTGCAGTTGCAGCGCCAGTCGGCGCGCATTGCCACCAATCGCGTGGTGGCGGGCGTGCATTTTCCGGCTGACAGCATGGCTGGCCGCTTGCTGGGCGAAACGCTGGGGGAATATTTCGTGGCGCGCTGCAAAACCGGCCGCAACTGGACGCCGCGCTTCTTTGACGGCACGGTGATGACGGGTCACGAAGACCTGATGCCGCCCACGCAGCCGTTGGATGGCCCGAATGCACCTGACTTCTACAAACCCTTTGGCGCCAAAGAATCTGCTGCCGCCTCGGGGGTACTGCGGTACATGTGGGACAAGGCAATAAAAGAGTGGGAAGACGTGAGGTTCCAATGACCTGGCAACCCATTGCCCATGGGGCGCATATCGACTGGACGCAAACCGACCCGCTGGACGGCGCCGACCCTTACCTGGTGTGGGCCGATGGCTCTGGCTTTGCGTGCTACGGCGGCCTTGACGCTCCTGGGAAAATCGCCACGCTGATTGAGCTACAAGCCGGAAAAACCGTGGCCGACTTGCTGATCCATGCGGGGGGCGGCTTGCAACTTGCCGATATTCCAGGGGCCTACCGGTCGGCGGGTTTGCAGCCCCGGTTTATCACGGCCTGGCCTCAGGCCGAGTTTTTCAAGCGCCTGAAAACCACGCTGGCCAGCGTGGTGGCACGCGCTGAAATCAGCCTGCCGGTGGTGCCGCAACGCGCCAAATTCAAGCCGCTTGCAGCACCTGCCTGTGGCCCGGCCGTGCGGCGTGGCATCCAGCGCAAAACGCTGATCGGCATCATTGACGACGGTTGTGCCTTTGCCCACTACCATTTGCGCGATTCAGCAGGCAATACCCGCGTCTGCCGCTTGTGGGATCAGGAAGACCAGGGGGCGTTTGTCCATCAGGGCAATGTTCCTGCCGATTTTGGGCGCGGCCATGAAGTGACGGGTGCGCAACTGCAGAGCCTGATCAATTCGCTGACGCAATACGCTGCCGTCGATGAAGACGCCTGCTACGCGAGCGCCAGCTATGACCGCCTGAAAAAGGCCGCAACCCATGGCGCGCATGTCACGGATGTGTTTGCCGGCGCCGTGCCGGTAGGCTCGCGGGTCGGGAGCGCCAGCATGCCACCAACCTGGGCAGCGGCGAGCGACGTGGCCTCAAGCGACGACGCCGGCCTGGTTTTTGTGCAGTTGCCACGCGCCTGCCTGCAGGACCCCTCCGGCGCCTGGCTGGACCTGCATGTGCTGGATGCCCTGCGCTACATCTTGAGCTGTGCGGATGAACACACCGAGCAGGTCGTCATCAACCTGAGCTTTGGCCCGCAGCGCGGTCCGAACGACGGCACCGGCCTGCTGGAAAAAGCGTTTGACGAGCTGGGCGCTGAATTCCCCCACCTGACGTTGACGCTGGCCGCCGGCAACAGCTTTTCAGAGCGCGGCCACGCGGTGTTCGGTCTCAAGGCGCAGACATCGGAAACGCTGCACTGGCAGGTCATGCCCGGCGACGAAACACCGACCTTTGTGCAACTGTGGCTGCCCGAGGGGGCGACGCAGGTGGAGGTGAAAGTCACCGCGCCGGGAATCGCCCCCAGTCCCTGGATCAAGCCGGGCGAGGCACAGGTCTGGCCCGACGCGGCCCGTCCCTCCTGCGGCATCATTTACCCGCCGCGCACGTCGCGTGGAAGCATCGGCAGCATGGCGCTGCTTGCGCTGGCGCCTTCGGCCTCGTTCAGCCCCGACACGGCCCTTGTGCCGCATGGCCTCTGGAAAATCGAGATCAGAAACACCGCCGCCACGGCCCTGGCCAAGCCGGTTCACGCATGGATTGACCGCGATGATTTCAACCTGGGCACGCTGGTACGTGGGCGGCAGTCGTATTTTGTTGACCCGCTTTACGACCCCTTGCGCTACCTGAAGGCCGCCACCGACGACACGCCAGGAAGCCCGGCCCTGGTCAGGCGGCGCGGCACCCTGACCGGCATTGCCACCGGAAGCGCCGCACGGGTGGCAGCAGGTTATCGGCACAGCGACCAAAAGCATGTTGATTATTCTTCGGCGGGCCCGGGGCGCGCCCCAGCAGCAGGACTTGCAGCAAACCCGGATTGCGCCGCGGTGACCGATCAAAGTCGAAGCCTGTCTGGCCTGCTGGCGGCGGGCACACGGGGAAGCAGCGTCGTGCGGCTGATTGGAACCAGCACAGCGGCACCGCAGCTGGCACGCTGGGTGGCCGATGGCCAACCGCCGCCGGGGCCGCTACCCGGTCCCCATGCGGACCCTCAACTTGAAGGTGCTGGCTTATTGCCGCTTTAAAATGTGGGCTGTTCCAGTGGTGCGCTACCAGCTACGTGGCAGCTTTTTCAACAGCACAATCCGCTTGGTGCCCATCTCGATGTAGCCGCCTTTTTCGAGGTCCTTGAGCAGGCGGCTGACCATTTCGCGCGAGGCGCCGACGCGGCTGGCAATGTCCTGGTGGGTGATCGATTCCAGCGATATGTCGTGGCCGAGGGTGCCAGCGCTCAGGCCGTCGTGCTTCTCCAGCACAAACACCAGTCGGCCGTACACATCCTTCAGCGCCATGTTGCGGACCGCCTCGGTGGCGGCGCGGGCGCGGCGAATCACCTGCGCCACCAGGCTGAGCGCAAAACCGGGCTCCTGCGCCAGGTGCGCGCTGATGTCGGCACGGCTCAATACCGCGCAGGTGCTGGGCTCCAGCGTGATGACCGACGCGGAGCGCGGGCCACCGTCGAGCGACATTTCGCCAAAGTAGTCGCCCGCATGGATGTTGCCGTAGGTGACTTCACGGCCATGTTCATCCATGGAAAACACCTTGACACTGCCCTTGAGCAGCACGAACAGGGTTTCGCCAAACTCCGATTCGTTGATGAGCACGGCCTTTTTGGGGTAGGTGTGCACCACGCCGCGCAGGGCCAGCGCGCGCAGTTCGGGGCTCAGCTGGGCGTAGAGGGTCTCGCCGGAAGGGGGAAGCGAGTTCATCATGGCGCGAATTTAACATGCCGCCAGGGGCCGGCACCGGCTCAGGCCGGCGCAGCGGGCTCAGGTTCCAGCAGGGCCAGCGTGGCGTCCATGACCTCGGGTAAAAAAGCCATCTGCACATGCGCCGCGCCGCGCACCAGCCGGTTGTCGGCGCCGGGCAGGGTGGCGGTGGAGGCCGGAAACACGATGTTGTCGCAGCTGGAATACCAGCAGATGAAGCGGGTGTGGCGGTCGGCCGGCATGCCGTGGTCCAGTTGAGCCTGCCAGTCTGACTGCAAACGCATCTGCCGGCCGTTGGGGCCATGGCCAAAGCGCGCCAGCCAGGTGCCGCGGTGCGGCGTGCCTATGGTCACCACCTGATGGACCCGGGCCTCACCCTTCATGGCCCGGAGCCAGGCCCTGGCCGCGAGCCCGCCCATGCTGTGGCAGACCAGCAGCGGCGCCAGGCCGGTGGCGCGCGTGACCTGCTGCACCGCGGCCTCGATTTGCGGCACGTAGTCGTCTATCGGGCCGAACACCGGCTCCAGGCTGACCGCCACAAAGGCGTGGCTGCTGCGCTGCAGGCGCCGGAGCCAGGGCGTCCAGAAGCCGCGATTGCAAAAAAAACCATGCACCAGCACCACACCCCGGCGTCCGTGCACGGCGGCGGGCGGGGCCAGCCGGTCGGGCACGGCCTGGGCGCGAAACGGCTGGCGCCAGCAAAACACCTGCGGCGCGACACAGGTTTCGCCCCACCAGGCGGCCAGCAGCTCTTTGGCGCTGGCCTGGGGCGCCGGGTCGCTGCGGTTGACGGCCCTGAGCAGGGTGAACTCAAGCGCCAGAAAGCCGGCGTAGCCCAGCACGATCAACACCCCCCCGGCCACGGCCAGCAGCGGGGCGCTGGCACGAAAGTAAAAGCCCCAGGCGCAGGCCGCGGCCAGCAGGCCCAGCGTGATGAATTGCTGCAGGCGCGCCAGCATGCGCCGCGTCAGGCCAGCGCGATGTCGCGGTGTGCCAGCCTTTTGACCAGGCCCTGGGCCAGCCGGTTGACCGTGCCATACACCGACAGCTGCGGGTTGGCGCCAATGCTGGTCGGGAAGAGGGAGCCGTCATGAATCGACAGGTTGTCGAGCTGCCAGTGCACGCCGTCGGGACGCGTCACGCCCTGCTGCTCGGTGCCGGCCAGGCCGCAGCCGCCCATGACGTGCGCGCTGACCACCTTGGTCAGCAGCGGCTTCATCGGCAGGGCATGGACCGCATCGCGCGCCTGCGCCCAACTGGTGTAGGGCTGCGCCATCTCGTGCAGCGGAAACACCTGTTGGGCACCGGCGGCAAACTGGATTTCCATCATCGACAGCAGCGCGCGGCGGCCGCCGTCCATGACGTAGTCGGTCAGCGGGTAGTCGAGCACGGCGGAATCGTCGCCGCGCAACTTGACCTTGCCGCCCGGCGCCTGCTCGTGAAAGCCGTCGCGCAGCAGCGCCAGCAGCGTGTGGTTGTGCGGAAACGAGCGCAGCAGGTCGTCCTGGCTCTGGCCGAAGCCGGGCACGGTGGAGGCAAAAATCACCGGGTGCAGCGGCGGCGCCTCCAGTTTGTAACCGATGGGGCCGTCAATCGCCTGGGTTTCGAGAAAGTGGTCGCTGTAAATCGTTTGCGGCGCGCCGTTCCAGGCCTCGACCTTTTGCGCAAAGACGCTGGACGACATGACGACCGGGTGCAAAAAGGTGCGCGTGCCCAGCCGGCCATGCGGATCGGGCGCGCCGGAGCGCAACAGCACCGCCGGCGAGTTGATGGCGCCGCCGGCCAGCACGTAGTGTTTTGCTACTATTTTGATAGCTGCCAGCGCGCGTTCTGATTGGGCTAGTGCCCCATTTGATGCTACAGGGCGGCAAATCAGGGCAGTTACGCGGCCGTTGGCCAGCTCAAAGCGCTCGGCCCGGGTTTCGGTGAGCAGCTGGGCGCCCAGGTCCAGCGCCGCCGGAATCGTGGTGACCAGCATCGACTGCTTGGCGTTGGTCGGGCAGCCCAGGCCGCAGGAGCCGAGGTTCCAGCAGGCCTTGACATTGCGTGAGATGGTGGCGGCCGGAATGCCGAGCTTGGCCGCGCCGCGGCGCAGCAGGTCGTTGTTTTCGTTGGGGGCGGCCAGCCAGGGCGAGATGTTGAGGCGCTGTTCGGCCTGCGCAAAATAAGGCGCCAGCGCATCGACGCTGTAGTCCTTCAGGCCAAACCTGTCCTGCCAGAACTTGAGCGTGGCGGCGGGGGTGCGGAACGAGCTGGTCCAGTTGACCGTGGTGGAGCCGCCGACGCAGCGGCCCTGCAGGATGTTGATGGCCTTGTCGGCGGTTTTGCGGGCCGCGCTTTCCTGGTACAGCGACGGATAGGCTTCGGACTCTTTCTGATTGAAGTCGCTGCTGCTCTTGAGCGGGCCTTCTTCGACAATCACCACCTGCAGCCCGGCCCTGGCCAGCAGCTCGGCGGTGATGCCGGCGCCCGCGCCGCTGCCGATGATGGCGACGTCGCAGACGATTTTTTCGGGGGTGGGGCCGAGCGGGCCGCCCGAGACTTTCCAGCCGCGTGCAATGCCCTCGCGGATCGGGTCTTTCAATTGGCTCATGCTGCTTTTTTTGCTTTCAAATCTTCTGCGGGCCAGGATAGCCGAGCAGGGGCCAGCTGCTGGCGTCTGAAAAATACGCGCCGGCGGTGATGTCATGCAGCGCGGCATAGGCCTGCTGGCGCAGGGCCAGGCTGGACAGGCGCATGCCCTGCAGCGCCTGCTGGATGTCGTGGATGCTGGCTTGCGGCCAGGGCGCAGCCAGACCGGCCAGCGTGCGCCGGCCGGCGCTGCTGGCCAGCAGGGACAGCAGCTGCGACAGCTCTGCCTGCGCAGGCGGTGGCAGCGCCTGCACCAGCGTATCAACGCGGCTGAGCAGGCCATTGAGCGCAATCTGGCGCGGGCCGTCTTCGGCGGGCAGGCTCTTGTCCAGAATGCCGCGCCCGACCGCCGCAAACACCTCGCGGCCCGATGCACTCAGGGTGCTGCCTTCGAGGCCTGGCGCGAGCAACGCGGCGGCGCCACCGGCCAGCAGCAGCACGGCCGCCGAGCTGGCCCCGAGTTTGAGTAGCGTTCTTCTTTGCATGCGGGCAGTTTCGCATGGGGCTTGCGGATTCAATAGAGCTCCGTACCTAGATAAACTCGGGGTTTGTATGGACCCAAGCGTTAACAATATTCACCTTGCCCTGCAGGCCGTGTCGATCTTTCGGCAACAGCATGCAGCCGATCCCGAACTGGCGCGGGCCAGCGCTGAAGTCAAACGCTTTCAGGCACGCCGCTTTCAGGCCACCTATGTCGACCTGCTGCACAGCCCGCGCTATAAAAGCGCCACCACGTTTTTTCTGGACGAGCTGTACAGCGACAAGGACTATGCCGAGCGTGACCAGCAGTTTGCCCGCATCGCCAACACGATTGCCCGGCTGTTTCCGCAGGCCGTGGTGGACACGGCGGCGGCCCTGGCCGAGGTACATGCGCTGACCGAAAAGCTCGACGACCTGATGGCACGGCAATGGCGGGCTGACCAATCAGCCCATCCCGGCAGCACTGTCTGCGCCCGCTATATCCGCTGCTGGCGCGCCGTGGCCGACATGGCCGCGCGGCACCGGCAACTGGACGTGGTGCTGCATCTGGGCAAGGAGCTGAACCGCCTGACCCGCATGCCGGGGCTGCGCACCCTGCTCAAGATGATGCGGCGCCCGGCCGCCGCGGCCGGCCTGAGCGCGCTGCAGCATTTTCTGGAAACCGGGTTTGACGCGTTTGCCCACATGCGTGGCGCCGACGCGTTCATGGCCCTGGTCGAGCAGCGCGAATCGGAGTGGATACGCGCCCTGTTTGAAGACGACCCTGTCGCCTGCGAGACCAAATTGGGCCATTTGCTGGCGACCGGCCCGGCAAACTAGGACAAGCCCCCTACGGATTCGCCGGCCCGGCTTTCACAATCAGCGCAAGGAGTTTGTATGGACAAGCATTGGCTCAAGAGTTACCCCGAAGGCGTGGCGCACACGATAGACCCGGAGCAGTACCGATCGCTCAACCAGCTGCTGGAGGAGTCCTTCAAGAAGCATGCGTCCAAGCCATTTTCGGTCTGCATGGACCGCTGGATGTCTTACGCGGAACTGGACAACCTGTCGGCGGCGCTGGGCGCCTGGCTGCAGAACCTGGGGCTGGAGCCGGGCGCGCGCGTCGCCATCATGCTGCCCAACGTGCCGCAGTTTGCCGTCACCATGGCGGCGGTGCTGCGCGCCGGTTTCACCTGCGTCAACGTCAACCCGCTCTACACCGCGCGCGAACTGGAGCACCAGCTCAAGGACTCGGGCGCGACCACGATTGTCATCCTTGAAAATTTCGCCGTCACGCTGGCGGAGGTGATCGAGAAAACCCCGGTCAAGAACGTCGTGATGGCGTCCATGGGCGACTTGCTCGGCTTTTGGTACGGCAACTGGATCACCTTTGCCGTGCGGCATCTGGCCAAGCTGGTGCCGCCCTACAAGCTGCCGCTGGCCGACGGCCGGGCCGTCACGCCCTTCAACCGCGCGATTGCCGAAGGCAGCCGACTGACCCTGAAGCCGGCGCAGAGCACGCTCGATTCGACCGCCTTTTTGCAATACACCGGCGGCACGACGGGGCTGTCGAAAGGCGCGGTGCTGACGCACCGCAATATCGTGGCCGCCATCCTGCAGGCCGAGGCCTGGTTCACACCGGCGCTGCGCCGTATCGGTGACGTCAGCAAGACCAACAACATTGCGGCGCTGCCGCTGTACCACATCTTCGCGTTGACGCTTTCGCTGCTGACCATCCGCTGGGGCGCGCATCTGACGCTGGTGCCCAATCCGCGCGACTTCGGCAAATTCATCGACGTGCTCAAGAAGCGGCCGTTTCACATGCTGCCGGCCGTCAACACCCTGTTCAACGCCCTGCTGCAGCATCCCCAGTTCAAAACGGTTGATTTTTCGACGCTTTGCGTGTCGCAGGCCGGAGGCATGGCGGCGTCCGAAGGCACTGCCAGGCATTGGCTGCAAGTCACGGGCTGCCCCATGATCGAAGGCTGGGGCATGAGTGAGACCTGCGCCATCGGCACCAACAACCCGGTGACCAACCGAACTTTCAGCGGCACCATCGGCCTGCCACTGCCCAGCATCGACATCGCCATCAAGGATGACGACGGGAATTGCGTCGCGCCTGGCACGCCCGGCGAAATCGGCATCAAGGGCCCGCAGGTCATGACCGGCTACTACCAGCAGCCCGAAGAAACCCGAAAGGCCTTCACCGCCGACGGCTTCATGCTGACCGGCGACATCGGCATCATGGACGAGCAGGGCTACACCCGAATCATTGACCGGAAAAAGGACATGATCATCGTCTCGGGTTTCAATGTGTTTCCGAACGAGCTGGAAAATGTGGTGTCCCTGTGCCCCGGCGTGATCGAATGCGCGGCCATCGGCATCGCGGATGAAAAACAGGGCGAGGCGATCAAGATATTTGTCGTCAAGAACGATCCCACGCTGACCGAGGACGATGTGAGCGCCTACTGCAAACAACACCTGACCGGCTATAAACGGCCCAAATACATCGAGTTTCGCGACGACCTGCCCAAAACCAATGTCGGCAAGATACTGCGGCGCGAACTGCGCGCAGCGGCCTGAGGCTTCGCGATGCTGCTGATCCGATGACGCTACCGAACTTGCCCCGGGGCCTGCATGTTTTCGAGCGCGGCTGGCTGTCCGCGAACAACATCTTATTTACCGACGGCGAGAAAACGCTGCTGGTCGACAGCGGCTACTGCACCCACGCGGCGCAAACCCTGTCGTTGCTCGAAGGCGTGCTGGGCGAGCGGCCGCTGGACATGCTGGTCAACACCCACCTGCACAGCGACCACTGCGGTGGCAATGCGGCCCTGCAGGCGCGATATGCCGCGCTTCAGACCCTGATTCCGCCAGGCCATGCGGCACAGGTCGCGCAGTGGGACCCGGTCGCGCTGACCTACCAGCCCACCGGGCAACTCTGTCCTCAATTCACCTTCAGCCAGACGCTGCAGCCGGGCGCCCAGATCCGCTTCGGTGCCGCGCAATGGCAGATTCACGCGGCCGCCGGACACGACCCGCATTCCGTGATTTTCTTTGAGCCGGCCAGCAGAACGCTGATTTCTGCTGATGCGCTGTGGGAAAACGGATTCGGCGTGGTATTTCCCGAGCTTGAAGGCGTGGATGCCTTTTCCGAAGTGGCCGCGACACTGGGCTTGATTGGACGCCTGAACCCGGCAGTCATCATTCCAGGGCATGGCCGGGTCTTTAACTACACCCCTGAAGTGATGGCGCACGCCCGGGAACGGTTGGACTTTTTCGTCAGGCACCCGGTCAAGCACGCCCGCCACGCCGTGAAGGCGCTGCTGAAGTTCAAATTGCTCGAATTGCAGCGCTGTTCGTTCCACGAATTTGCGCAATGGGCCGAATCCACGGCCTACTTCCTGCAGATCCGGCAAACTTTTTTCCCAGAGTTGAAGGTGCAGCCTTGGATTACCCAGTTGTGCGCCGAGTTGGTTGCTGCTGGCGTAGCCAAAAGAGAAGGCGCCTATATCCTCAATGCCTGAGGCGGCGCAAAAACAAAACGCCCAGTTGAGATTTCAACTGGGCGTTAGTCGCTATAAGAGCCTGACGATGTCCTACTTTCACACGGGAACCCGCACTATCATCGGCGCTAAGTCGTTTCACTGTCCTGTTCGGGATGGGAAGGAGTGGTACCAACTTGCTATGGTCATCAGGCATAACTTTTTGACGGACTGTTCACTCAGGAACAATCCATCGAATTCATAGAGCAAATCAGCTTGTATTTAGGAGATGCACATCGTATTAGGATGCGTCTTTTGAATGCGTCAACTTGGCATAACAGCCTTGACAGACCATTGGCTTAATTAAAACCAATGATAAGACTATCAAAGTTATAGGGTCAAGCCGCACGAGCAATTAGTATCAGTTAGCTTAACGCATTACTGCGCTTCCACACCTGACCTATCAACGTCCTGGTCTTGAACGACTCTTCAGGGGGCTCAAGGCCCCGGCAGATCTCATCTTG
>NZ_JANOAL010000270.1:0-5983 GCF_031411155.1 Polaromonas sp.
CGACAGCGAAGACCACATGATCCGCGTCGACATGTCGGAATACATGGAGAAGCATTCGGTGAGCCGGCTGATCGGCGCGCCGCCGGGCTATGTGGGCTATGACGAAGGTGGGTATCTCACCGAGGCCGTGCGCCGCAAGCCCTACAGCGTGCTGCTGCTGGACGAAGTGGAGAAGGCCCACCCCGACGTCTTCAACGTGCTGCTGCAGGTGCTCGACGATGGCCGCCTGACCGACGGCCAGGGCCGCACCGTGGACTTCAAGAACACCGTGATCGTGATGACCAGCAACATCGGCTCGCCCATCATCCAGTCCATGGTCGGCCAGCCCTATGAAGACATCAAGGACGCGGTGACGGATGAGTTGAAAAACTACTTCCGGCCCGAGTTCCTGAACCGCATTGACGAAACCGTGGTGTTCCATGCGCTGGACGCGAAACACATCGAGTCCATCGCCCGCATCCAGCTCAAGGTGCTGATGGCGCGTCTGGCCAGAATGGACCTGACACTGGAGGTCTCTGAAGCGGCGATTGCCGAGCTGGCCAAGGTCGGCTTCGACCCGGTGTTTGGCGCCAGGCCACTCAAGCGCGCGATCCAGCAGCGGATTGAAAACCCGCTGTCCAGGCTGCTGCTCGAAGGGCGCTTTCCGCCCAAGAGCGTGATTCCGGTCGATGTGGACCCGATTCGGGATCCGGGCGTGTTCCGCTTCGAAGCAACGGTGCACTGAGGTTGTTGCGCAGGCGCGGCCCGTTGGGTCGCTGCCCGTGCAGGTCCCCGGCCACCAAATGCTGGAATCGTCCTACAAGACAGCATGCTCACGCGGCCTACCATCACGTAGTAGGCAACAGGACGTGACATGCAAATTTATCCTTTCGCAGCACGCGGCGGCGCCTGGGTTTATTCGCGCTCCTTGATCCGCGTGGCCGGGGGGGCGATAGCCGCGGCCCTCTGTGCAGGTGCGGCGGCCCAGGACAAAAGTGTCGGCACACTGCCCCCCGTGACGATCAGCGCCAAGGCCAACCGGGACCCGGTCGAAAAATCCTACCGGAAAATGATCCGCGGCATGGACCTCTTTGAGCGGCAGCGCGCCATGGCGCCCAACGCGCCACTGCGCTTCAAGCTGTTGCCGCGCCGGCCAGACACCGACATGAACCACATCGAGCTGGAGGTCATAGGCTCCAGCGTGGACTTTGCGGTGCCGGTCGCGCCGGATCACACTTTTGCCTTGCCGCGCAACCCACAGGCCTATGACGAAGATGCCCAGGTGATTCCGAACCGCAAGCGGCAAACCATGACCTGGCGCAGCGAGATTCGCACGCCCGGCCTGCCGCCCAATACCCGGCGCCTGGGGGATTTGCGGCTGGAATGCCGCGTGGGCATGGAAGCCGGCCTGGTGTCCAACAGCAGCAACATCGTCGGCCGCATGACCCAGGCGCTATTGAACAGCCCCGCCTACTGCGACAAAAAAGTGCCCCTTTACCTTTTCTTTTCGGACCGGCCCCTGTTCAGCGTGGCACTGGTGGCGGGCGCGCGCCGCGAGATCCTGGCGATCGACAAGCTCTATGCGGCAGCCAGTGACGACCCCGGGCTGAACGACGATCTGCCTTATTGCGACTGCGAGGTGCTGGTGGACCGCACCTACGTCTTGCCGCTGGGCGACCGCAGCTGGCCCGACGACACCCTGGTCGAGTTTGACTACATGGAAGACCAAAAATGACCAGCATCTACTGCAAGCCGCTTTCGCGCACGGGCCTGGTGTTGGCCTGCTGCTTCTGGCTGGCCGGCTGCGCAGGTCCTCTGGGGCTCTTCGGCTCCAGGGACAGCGCGCCGCCGTTTCGCGACCCGGCCATGTCGATGCAAGCCGCGAGCGATGTGGTGATGGCCGGAAAAACCAGCAAAGCCGAGGTCCTGGCGGCGCTCGGCCCTGGCGTGGTGGTCAAGTTCAACAGCGGCTTTGAAGTCTGGGCCTACCGGCAAAAGCCTGCCGGCGCCGCAGCCTCCAGCGCTGAATTCGTCGTGCTGTTTGCACCTTCCGGTATCGTCCAGAAAACCCGGATTCGTCCGTCCTACGCCGTGCATGAAGAGTGAACCGGGCCGCGCTTACGCCCGTTCCGCGAAAGCGCCAGCCTCAAGCGCCCAAGCCCGCAAAAATATTTTGCACATCGTCATTCGCATCGATGGCGGCCAGGAAGGCCTCGACTTCCTCCAGGTCGCCGGCGCTCAACGATGCCGGGTCGACGGGATTCTTGGCCCTGTAGCCCAGCTTGGCGGACAAGACCGTGAAGCCCTGGGCGGGCAGGGCGCGGCTGACCAGGTCGAGGTCGGTGGCGTCGGTCAGAAATAGCGTGTTGCCTTCTTCCTCGCCGGGCTCGAAGTCCTGGGCGCCGGCTTCAATCGCGGCCAGTTCCGGGTCGGCGCCTTTTTCAAGCGGCTCGGCTTCGATCATGCCCACATGGTCAAAATCCCAGGCCACCGAGCCGGAGGTACCCAACTGCCCCTTGCGAAACAGCACGCGCACTTCAGACGCGGTGCGGTTCAGGTTGTCGGTCAGGCATTCGACCATGACCGGCACGCGGTGCGGTGCAAAGCCTTCGTAGATCACGTGCTCGAAATGAACCGCCTCGCCGGTGAGTCCGGCGCCTTTCTTGATGGCGCGCTCCAGGGTGTCCTTGGGCATGGAGACCTTGCGGGCCTGCTCCACCACCAGCCGCAGGCGCGCGTTCGAAGCCGGGTCGGCTCCGCTGCGCGCCGCGACCATGATTTCCTTGGCCAGTTTTCCGAATACCCGGCCCTTGGCGTTGGCCGCCAGTTCCTTGCCTTTTGCTTTCCATTGCGCGCCCATGTTGAATCTTTCCTGGTGTGTTGGCGCAGAATGGCGCCTGGGTTGTGGGGGGGTTGGCAGCTTGCAAGTTGCTATGTATTTAATAGCAAACAGTGCAAGTTCTGTATGGACTACAGCCTGATTTACTTCACAGGAATGACGGTGGTGGCGGGCACCGGCACGGCCGTCACGCTGTTTTGCGGCGAGCCTTCGATCAGCCGGTCGGAATAGGTCAGGTAGACCAGCGTGTTGCGCTTGCTGTCCACCATGCGGATGACGCGCAGCTTTTTGAACACCAGCGAAATGCGCTCGCTGAACATCTCTTCCTGCTTGTCCAGCGGCTTGGCGCCAAAGCTGATGACACCGGTCTGGCGGCAGGCAATCGACGCCTCGGCCTTGTCTTCGGCCAGGCCGAAAGCGCCCTTGATGCCGCCGGTTTTGGCGCGCGACACATAGCAGGTCACGCCGCTGACCTTGGGGTCGTCGTAGGCATCGACGACGATCTTGTGGTCGGGCCCGATGAACTTGAACACGGTGTCGACCGCGCCAATTTCTTCGCTGCTGGCCCCGCTGCAGGCGGCCAGAAAGAGCAGGGCGCCGCTCAGGGCAAGGTGGCGCGGCTTGAATCGGTGGGTTGAAATAGGCGTCATGGGAGTCTTTGGTTTCTGCAGAGGGATGGCAGGGGCAGGCGGGCGGGGAAGGCCTCAGCCCTTGGGGCGCGGGCTGGCATGGCCCCGCAGCCAGGCCGCGAATTCACCTTCGCTGATGTCGCCCGTTGCCACGCCCAGCATGGTCACGGTGGCATCGGCTTGCGATGCATTGAGCCGGTAGCCGTTGAGGTAGAGAAACAAACCGGTGGCCAAAAAAGCCGCGCGCTTATTGCCGTCAACGAACGGGTGGTTTTTGGCCAGCCCTACGGTGTAGCTGGTCGCCAGCGCGGCCACATCCGGTGGCTGGGCCGGGTCGGAGTAGGCCAGCAGATTCAGGGGGCGACCCAGTGCCGAATCCAGCAGTCCTTCATCACGCAGACCGGCGCTGCCGCCATGTTCGGCCAGGCTTTCACCGTGCAGCAGCAGCAGCGCCGCCTTGGTGATCCAGCGCCAGGTCATTTGGCCAGCTGGTGAAAGGTGTCGCGGAAATCGCGCATAAAGGCCCGGCCGGCCGCGATTTCTTCCTCCAGCGCCGGGTCATACGGCGTGAGCGTGTAGCCGTCCGGGGTCTCGGTCAGAAACACCGTCCCGCCCTTGCCCAGCTTCAGCCGGGCAAGCGCCTCCTTGGGCAATACCACGCCCACGGAATTGCCGATCTGGGTGAGCTTGAGCATGTGCATGAAAATTTTCCGTTATTACGGATGTAATACTAAACCGAAGCACACGCTGCGTCAAACGCGGTCCAGCCATCGCGCCTTGCCGGCGGGCGCCAACGGCGGGGGAGGCAAGGGGCCCAGGGGCCAGGTTGAAAGCCGGCTTTCTCCGGCCTTCTCCGCTCTCCCTCGTGCTCTTTCAGTACGCCGGAACGATCACCGTGGTGGTGCCTGTGGTGGCGCCGCGTGCGCCGGTGTTTCCGGTGGCGCCGGTGTCACCTGTTGCGCCGGTATAGCCGGTCGCTCCGGTGCTGCCTCGCGCGCCGGTATCACCGGTTGCCCCCTGCGGGCCAGCCGGGCCTGCAGGAAGCGACAGGCAGGCCGTCAACGCAAGGGGCAGCAGGGCTGCGGTAAATAGTTTGGTATGTTTCATGATGATTCCTTCGGTGAAGGTGACGAGAACCACCCGCCTTGCAGCGGGCAATCCCCAGAACTGATCAGCTTCTGGCGGCAAAAAAATCGGCGTTGGCAGATCACGCCATCGCCATGGCGAAAACGGATCAGCAGCCGATTCGCACGCATCGCCGCAAGAGGTACCTGGCTCCGGCGCATCATCGTTAGCCACCAAACTACGCCAAAGCCGCCGTTCAATCTGTGCGCTGCCGCGCATAGGGGTGGATCGGCCCGATTCGCGCTGATGTTTGCCGCCACTGCTTGCAGGGCGGCCGGCCGGGCCGCAACGATGCGCGGTTTTGTCCTACAGCCGCGGGTCAACCGCCGCAAGATGCTTGCCGTTGACCTAGAGACAACTCTATTGGAGAACAACTTGACCCCTTTCAAACTTTCCCACCGTATCGTTGCGCTGGCCGTCACTTCACTGTTTGTTGCGGGGCCTGTTTTCGCAAAGGGCAGCGACGACGACCAGGGCAAGGGTCAGGGCAAACAGACTCAAAAGCGTGAGGAAAAACAGCAAAAGCGCTACGACAAGGAGCAGGAAAAATCCGAGAAGCAGGCTGAAAAGCGCGAGCGCAAGGACATCCAGCCCGGCACCTACTTCAACGACCAGCAGCGCAGCTACGTCCGCGAGTACTACGTGCAAAACTACGGCAACGGCAAGAAGTGCCCTCCCGGCCTAGCCAAAAAGCACAACGGCTGCTTGCCTCCGGGGCAGGTCAGGAACTGGGTTGTCGGCCAGCCGCTGCCGCGCAACATCACCGTGTATGCGGTGCCCCAGCCCGTGATTCGCCAGCTTCCGCCAGCGCCCTACGGCTACCGTTATGTGCTGATTGGCGGCGATGTGGTCCTGGTCCAGCAGCAGAACAACCTGATCGTGGACATCATCGTCGGCCTGCTCGGCTGAGCAGGCGAAAATCCCGTTGGGCGCTGATAGGCCTCATGGCGGCACGCTGGAGAGCGGCCGCCACACTGGCACAGGCCGGGCACGAATTGGCTGGCGGGCATGAGTGGCGCTTAATATTGGTCGGCTGCAGTAAAAAAACATCCCCATGTTCAAGGAACTCGATGGTGTCAAAACCCTGCAGGCCCTGCCCGCCGAGGGCATGGCTGCGGGTATCGTGGGCGTTGTACTGGAGGTTTTTACCCAGCCCACCCCCGCTTATCTGGTCGAGTTTTCAGACGCTGACGGTGAGGCAATTGCTACAGCTTTCCTGATGCCGGAACAGGTCGAGCTGGCTTGGGCCTTTGAACCGACGCGCTCACGCCAGGCTTGACGCTTGCTGGCGGCCTGGCGCCAAGGCTGCACACGCTACCAGATTGATAGCTGCTTACGACCGGTGTATATGGGCTGCAAGCCTATTTCATTCATATTTGTCGGCTGCGCAGCCTGCCCTCAATTGTCAAGG
>NZ_JANOAL010000271.1:0-6959 GCF_031411155.1 Polaromonas sp.
AGCCCGATTGGTCTGCTGCCATGGCAAGGGTCTGTTGTTTCATCGTCATGTAACGCTTCACGCTCGGTTGCCGTGGACCTTAATCAGCGTAGCCCTAGCCAAGGAAACGCGCGCAAGGTTGAAATCTTCCCCGCTTTCTGGTTTCCCTTCATAGAATTTGAGCACCTTTCGATAGCGCTGCATCATTTCGCTCTCTAGCTTCTTAAGTCTCAGGTCGCCGCAGGCGACGTAGCCCATTCTTCCCGCCGGTTCACGACAGTCATAGACTTCCCTATCCAAGCAGGCGAAGTGGGCCGGTAGCTTGGTTGAGGGAGAGCAAGCATCGCCCGCTTCTAGAGCAAACGCCGAAGTTGGTGCCATCAAGAAGATCGCTAAGAGTTTCCACATAGTGATGAGCTCTAACGAATGAAAGGGACTTCCCCGTCCCGAGCGAGCCGCGTGTCGTGAGACTTGCGGTTGACGGCATCAAAGTGCCAGGATGGGAAGTGCAATCTTTTCATCATCTCATTCGGAAGGGGAAATCATGGCCATTATCACCATGGGGGTTGATCTCGCCAAAACCGTCTTTGCTGTGCATGGCGTGAATATAAGGCTTCGACAGGCTCAGCCCGAACGGTGGAGAGTGAATGGCGTTAGTTATTTAGCTATTAATTCAATAGCTGCCTGTACCCGACACATATGGGCTAGAGGCACAAAGCGCTTACAAAACCGCGAATCCCCGACTCCGCCCCCGACTGCGCCGTGTGGCAGGGCTGAGCAGCGCAGGATGGGCCGGATCAAAATTTCAGATGTCCGACGGGGTTATTGGGGTCAGACACCAATTTCGCTGCGGTGCGTCGCACCGCACCTTCCGGGCGAGCCGAAGGCTCGGCGAATTTGGGCTCTGACCCCAAAAACCCCTGAAATTTCCGGCCCAGCCGAGCAGCGCAAGGAATCGCGTAGCGACCCTGACTTCGGCTCGCCTTTTCTTTGCTTACTTTCTTTTGGCGAAGCAAAAGACAAGTGAGTCGCCTGCCGGGGCGAGACCCGGCCTGGTCGCAGAGAAGCAGCGCCTAACCCATGCAAGGCTTCAATACCTCAGCCCGAACGGTTTGAATTGGGCACCTTGCTCAGCCGTTCAGCCATGCGCGTTTGCCAGCCCGCACCGGTCGCCTTCCAGCGTTCAATGACGTCAGCGGGCAAGCGCAGCGAGATCAGCTTGCGCGGATTGGGCGACACCGGTCGTCCGCCTTTGTGGACCTTCGCGCGCAGCAGCATTTCTTCGGTGAGTTCAGGAAGCTCTTCGTACTCCTCGGGCATCACTGCATGTGCATCCACGCGCGTCAGGTCAGATTTCAAGGAGCGTTTTGATGCGGGTTTGTCCGCGTTCATTGGCCTTCCTCATGCTAAAGATGTGGCGATCCGCGCCACGCGGTGTATAGCCGACAACGACCATGCGGCCATCAAGAAGGCCAAAGCAGACGATGCGTTGCTCGCCATAGTCCTTGCGCGTGTCTTCGACCTCTACCGTGACGCCGGCAAAGACGACCGCAGCATCGGCAAAGTCCAGCCCACGTTCGGCCAGCGTCTTGTCGCGTTTGGCTGGGTTGAACGTGATTCGCACGAGGTTATTGTATCTACAAAAACCATGCAGTGCAGACGCTTTTGACGTGATGGCGCATTGCAGATGTCCAGTCTGGCTGAGACGAAGATCAGTCCCCGCCATCAAAAAACCCCTTGTACATATTGATGTTCCGCTCTTCGTTTTTTGGAAGCAAAGAGACCGACTCGGTGGCAAAGGGCTGCGCCAGCCCCGTCCCCCGGGTGATGCGGCTGTCGATGTACCAGTCCGCCCGGTGCCGCTTGAGCGCTTTTTCGATGAGGAAGCAGTTGGCCATGGCCCAGCTCGACGTCTTGAGCACGATGGCACGCGGCTGCCCGGCGGGCGGGCACTGGAACACCGGGGACGCCAGTGTGTCATCCGGGAAGGCGCGCCCCCTGACGGCCATGGCATAGGTACGGATGCCGGACTGCAGCTCCAGCGCGCGCTTGAATTCGCTCAGCTCCTGCAGCACCGCCAGCCGGGTGTGCGCCGGCGTCGTGTGGTACGAGAGCAGCAGTACCGAGTCATTCCAGACGTAGCCGTGGCTGTGCCTGGGCAGGCCGGCATTGATCTTCGCGACCGCGAACCGATGCATCTCCATCATCGCGAAGGAGGCGCGGCCGCTGGCCGCGACGCCCTTGGTGCCCACGAAGTCGAAGGCCGTGATGATGCACGCGGGCCAGTCGATGGAGGGGCTGGGCGTCATGGGGGTTGCGGCGCGGGCTATTCCAGCCTGGCTCCGCGCTCGGCGAGCAGCGCGCGCAGCACGGAGCGATGGCAATGCGCTTCGTCTTCGCAATAGCAGCCGACGGAGAAGTTGGCGTGCTGCGACAGCGCGGCCAGCAGGTCCAGTGCCCGGCTGTTGTCGGGCAGGGCCATTTCGGCGCGGTACTTCTTGATGAAGGCCTGCCAGTCCCTGGGCGTGGCGGCCTGCTGGGCCAGCTTCATGGTGGCGACGCTGGGCGCCAGGTTGGGGAACCAGACGTCGTACCAGTTCTGCGCGGCAAACGCCTGCCTGGGAACGCCGCGTGGCGGGCGGCGCACCGTGCCAATACGAATGCCTTCACCCTCGACCCGCGCGCTCCCCAGCCTGACCACACGAAGCACCATGGCTACCCCCTTGCGGGCGATGACGCCCCACGAACGATGTTGCGCGGGCCTGCGCTCAACGCTTGCCCAGCGACGCCAGCACCGCGCCGGCGTCGGCGTCCTCCAGGCAGGGCGTGACCTCGATCGGCAGCACGTCGGCCCATTGCGCCCGAAACAGGTACATGGCCTTGGCGTCGCTCGACTCGGCAATCGCGAAGCCCTGGCCGCTCATGCCGTGCCAGCGTCCCAGCAGTTCCACGCCCTTGGGCGGCGCGCCCCCGGTCTCGAGAAAGCGCGCCGTGGCGGCGCTGTAGCTACTCTGCGGCAAGCTCCAGCTGATGATGTATTTCATGACAGTCTCCAGAAGTCGTTGACAAGGGGTGCCGCGGCTTGCACACCGGCCGCGCGGCATCCCGATCCCATGGGCCGACCCGGGCTTGGGAAGCGTACACCCCAAAGCGGCGCAACGGAAGTCCCCCGTCCGGATTTGCCGGACGCTCAAGGGCATAGGCCGCCGGGGCGGTCCGCGCAGGCAGTCACATTGCTATCAATTCAATAGCTTCACACGCGCGCAAGATATGGGCAAGAGGCATAAAACACCGAAAAAACCGGCCCTGCACGGCGGCAACCGCCCTCAGGCCGCAGCCGCCGCCTTCTGAATCTCATCCTTATGCGCCTGCTGGCTCAGATGCCGCCCCTGCCGCTCGGCGCGATGTTTGGCAGCCGCCATGGGCAAGGCCAGCCGGCCGGCGTCCAGCAGCCCGGCCAGGCAGCTGGGCCGGGCGCGCGCGCCGCTGGCGCTGTAGTCGGCCAGCAGGGCGGCGCGCACCTCGTCGCCGTCCAGCTGCCTGACCGTGGTGAGGTGCTCGAACAGCAAATCCACCAGTTTTTCGAGCGCAAATTCATGCGTCTTGCCGGTGCTTTGCCACAGCCAGTCGCTGAAGGCCAGGAAGTGGTTGAAGGCCGAACCAGGCGCCAGAAGGAGCTTGAGCGCCAGCGCAAAACGCCCCGAATTGGCCACCATCTCCCAGTAGCGCGCAAAACGCTGGATGCGCTGCATGGTGGCAAAGTCGATCGTTGAATTCTGCAAGATCGTGTACGGCGTCTGCGGGTCATAGGCCATGGCGAAGTCGGCCGTGTGCCGGGTGATCGGCGTGCCGCGCAGGCGCTTCAGGATGCCAAACTGGATTTCGTGCGGCGCCAGTTCATAAAGGCGGTCAAAGCCCTGGGCAAAGCTTTCCAGCGTTTCACCGGGCAGGCCAAAAATCAGATCGGCATGGACATGGGCCTGGCTCTGCCCCACCAGCCAGCGCAGGTTGTCGGCAGTCTTCAGGTTGTCTTGCCTGCGCGAAATGCGCTGCTGCACCTCGGGGTTAAAGCTCTGGATGCCGACTTCAAACTGCAGCGACCCGGCCGGAAACTGCGCGATCAGCGCTTTCAGCCGGTCCGGCAGGCTGTCGGGCACGACTTCAAAATGCACAAAAATGTCGGGCGTGGTTTGGATGCGGTCGAGGAAAAACTGCAGAATGCGCACCGAAAAATCGACCTTCAAATTAAAGGTGCGATCCACAAACTTGAAGTTGCGCGCGCCGCGCTGGTAGAGCGCGTCCATCTCGGCCATGAACCGTTCAAGCTCGAAGGCCCAGGCGGTCTTGTCGAGCGAACTCAGGCAAAACTCGCACTTGAAGGGGCAGCCGCGCGAGGCCTCGACGTAGAGCAGGCGTTTGGCCAGGTCTTGGTCGGTGTATTCCTTGTAGGGCATGGCCAGGGTTGCCAGCGCGGGCTGCTCGCCGGCAATCACCTTCATCAAGGGCTTGGGGCCATCGAGCAGGGCCCGACACAGCCTGGGAAAACTCACATCGCCCCAGCCGGTCACCACATGGTCGGCCAGGCGGCAAATCTCCTGCTCACTGGTTTCAAAGCTGACTTCGGGCCCGCCCAGCACGACCTTGATGTCGGGCCTCAGGGTTTTGAGCAGCCGCACGACCTGGGTGGTTTCGACCACGTTCCATATATAGATACCGAGGCCGATCACCTCGGGCTCAAGCGCCAGCAGTTCCTCGACAATCTGCGTGGGCCGCTGCTGGATGATGAATTCGCGCAGCTGCGTCCGGGCGCGCAGCCCCGCCCCGCCATGCACATCCATATTGGCCAGCAGGTAACGCAGGCCCAACGAGGCGTGGATGTATTTGGCGTTGAGGGTCGCCACCACGATGGCGGGTGAAGGGACAACTTGAGGGGGAACCATGCCCGTATTATCAAAGTTTGTCCCCCCGCTTACTGCTGCGTGTACAGCTGCACAGCCATAAAACAGGGCATTACCGCTCTAATTCAGCAGCCTTTTGCGCAAGTATCGCAAGGGTGGAAGCCAATTTACTTATCAAGTGACGGGAGGCGTGCACGCCCAGCAAGTCCCTGGCGCCAGAGCTTGGAAAGTTGGCATAAAAGTACGCAAAATAGTTGGCAAAACTAGTGAAATTACAATTAAATCAATAGTTTACAAACATCTATAAGTTGGCAAAATGTAAGCATGTACACGAACCCTCACCAGTTTGAGCCCCCGCTGCCCGCCGACGCGCGCATGGAGCCGCTGTTAACCAAGGCGCACGACCTCTCCCGGGTGGCCACCACACTGGCAGGCACACGGGTGCCACCCGAACTGCGCAGTCTGCTGCGCAGCATGAATTCGTACTACACCAACCGCATTGAGGGGCAGCACACCCGGCCACACGAAATTGATCAGGCTTTACGCCAGGACTTCTCCAAAGACGCCGCGCTGGCCGCCAAGCAACGCCTGGCGGTGGCGCATATCGAGGCCGAGGAAGTCCTGGAGCGGCGTTACAACGGGCTGGAGGGTGCGCGCGCGCTGTACACGGTGGACGCGGTGCAGGAGATGCACCGTGAACTGTTTGGCAGCTTACCCCCGGCAGATCTGGTCACCCCAGAAAACGAGCCCATCGTGCCAGGGCAATTGCGCACGCGTGAAGTCAAGGTGGGCCAGCATGTGGCGCCGGCCCATGCCAGCGTGCCGCTATTTCTGCAGCGCTGGGCCAGCTTTTATGGCAACGTGCGGCGTGGCGAAGCGGCGCTGGTGGCCATGGCCGCAGCGCACCAGCGCATGGGCTGGATTCACCCCTTCATCGACGGCAACGGGCGCGTCATGCGGCTGCACACTCACACACTGCTCAGCGCCATGGGCTACACCGGGGGGCTTTGGTCGCCGCTGCGCGGATTTGCACGCAGCACAGAGCGCTACTACGCGCTGCTGGCCGATGCCGACAGCCTGCGCCGTGGCGATCTGGACGGGCGGGGAAACCTCAGCGAACAGGCGCTTATTGCCTGGATTGACTATGTGCTTGATACCTGCCTGGATCAGGTCGGGTTCATGTCCGGCATGCTGGATTTTGCATCCATGAAAGCACGCATTGAGGCCTGCCTGGTGTTTGAGGCCACCGTTGAAAAATCAGGTGTGCGGCAGGAATCCCTGCGCGGCTTGCACTACCTTTTTCTGAGTGGCGAGGAAATCGCCCGGGGCGACTTCAAGTCCATGCTGGGCATGAGTGATCGCGGTGCCACCGACGCACTGGGCACGCTCGTCAAGCGCGGGCTCTTGAAGTCTGACTCGCCGCAAGGCAAGGTTCGCTTCGGCCTGCCACAGCATGCCTTGCGGTTTCTGTTCCCACGGCTATGGCCAGAGGCCGAGGCAGACGCGGCCGAGCTCTGAGGCCCCAGTCACCGCCCGCCTGGCTTAAAAAACCCTCTGGAACTAATGCCTTCTCTGTCTGCTCACACTGTCACCATGAACTTCAAGCGTCCTTTGCTCAAAACCGCATTTGCTATTTTTTTAATAGCGGCTGGTGCAATCAGCACCTTGGCCACGGGCCAAAACCTTCAAAATAAGCTGCTGAACACCGGCACCAGCGCCAGTGGCCCGGTCGTCACCACCGAACAGGTGCGTGCCGAGTTGCTGGCCTGGGCGCCCGAGGGCGTGGAGGCCGGCAAACCGGTCTGGGTCGGCTTGCAGCTGGCGCATCAGCCTGAGTGGCATACCTACTGGAAGAATTCCGGCGATTCGGGCCCGTCGTCCACTCTGATCGTGGAGCACACTATCGCTGGCCCGGTTGGCTATCGAGGATCGGTGAAGCGAAATTGATTCGCTCGATGTCGCGCAAGGGGTGTTCACCTGACAACGCCGCATGCGAAGGTTTCTTCGGACGGCTGAAAACGGAACTGTTCTATCCTCGGGACTGGAAGACCACAACCATTGAGCAGTTCATTCAGATACTAG
>NZ_JANOAL010000272.1:0-13308 GCF_031411155.1 Polaromonas sp.
AGCAGCATGCTGTCGCGGCCGGCGACGGGTATCACGCGCAAGTCGCTAATCAGGGGTGTGGAATCATTAGACATACGACGCTTACTGGGGGCCGAGCTTGTTGATCAGGGCCGCCAGTTCTTCCATCTCGGCCGGTTTCAATTCGGTCAAAGGGGCGCGCACCGGTCCGGCGTCATGGCCCACCAGCCTGGCGCCGGCCTTGACGATGCTGACGCCATAGCCGGGGACCTTGTTGCGAATCTCCAGGTAGGGCATGAAAAACTCGCGCAGCAAACGGTGTTGCGTGGCCAGGTCGTCGCTGCGCACCGCCTCGTAAAAATCCATCGCCGTTTTAGGGATGAAGTTGAACACCGCCGACGAGTAAACCGGTGTGCCCAGCGCCTTGTAGGCGGCGGCATAGACCTCGGCCGTGGGCAGGCCGCCCAGGTAAGCAAAGCGCTCACCCATCTTCATATAGATCGACGACATGGTTTCGATATCGCCCACGCCGTCCTTGAAACCGATCAGGTTGGGGCAGCGGTCGGCCAGGATCGCCAGCGACTCGGGCGTGAGCTTGCAGACGTTGCGGTTGTAAACAATCACGCCAAACTTGACGCTTTTGCAGACCTGCTCGACGTGGGCGATCAGCCCTTCCTGGCCGGCTTCGGTCAGGTAATGCGGTAGCAGCAGGATGCCATGCGCGCCGCGGCGCTCGGCCTCTTGCGCGCAGGCAATGGCAAAGCGCGTGGGGCCACCGGCACCGGCAATGATGGGCACCACGCCCTTGCAGGTGTCCACGGCGGTCTGGATGATGCCGGGGTATTCATCGGCCGTGAGCGAGAAAAATTCACCCGTGCCACCGGCCGCGAACAGGGCCGACGCGCCATAAGGCGCCAACCACTCCAGCCGCCTGGCGTAGCTTTTGGCGTTGAAGTTTCCCTGCGCATCAAAGTCGGTCACCGGAAACGACAGCAGGCCTTGCGACATGATGGATTTGAGGTCTTGCGGGTTCATGAGAGTCCTTGGTTCGAAGAGTGGGCGACACGGCGCGGCAGCATTTGAATTTGGTAGCGGTACCAAACTGGATGGTAGCGGTACCAAGTTGAACCGTCAAGCGTTTATGTCCAGGTAGTTTTACGAATCAGGCGCTGTCGCGCTCAATGATGGTGAAGCCCAGGTCCACGATGGGTTCGTCGACGGTGCGGCCCTCGGCCCGCTCGATCAGAAAGCCGGCGGCCTTCTGGCCCATGTCGCGGCCATTGATGTGCACTGTCGTCAGTGCGGGAAACATGTCGGCCACATAGGGCACATCACCAAACCCGACGATGGACAAGCGCTTCGGGATGGCGATGCCCTGTGCAACGGCCTCGGTCACCACCCCCATGGCCAGCAGGTCGGAGCTGCAAAAAACCGCATCCACATCCGGCGCCTGGGACAAAATGCGGCGCAGGGCCTCGCGACCGCTTTTCAGGGAGCGCGACTCCCCCACGTTGTCGACAAAAATCTGGGGCAATCCACGCTGTGCCACGGCGTCCCTGAACGCAACGGCGCGGCGGTTGGCCCGCTCGTCGTTCGAGCTGACCAACGCGAGGCGCTGGCGGCCCTTTGCCATCAGGAAGTTGGCGACTTCACGCCCAATGTCCGAGTGGGAGAAGCCAATCAGCATGTCAATTGGCGTGGGCGTCAGGTCCCAGGTTTCAACCACCGGTATGCCGGACGCCAGCAGTCGGGTGCGCCCCCGGGTGGACTGCATGATGCCGGTCAGAAAGATGCCGTCAGGCCTGCGCCCGATGATCGCCTCCAACAGCGCTTCCTCACGCACCGACGAGTACCCGGTCTGGCCCAGCATCAGCTGGTAACCCGCCTCGAACAGGGTATTGTTAAGGGTTTCGATCATCTCGACAAAAACGGATACCACGATGCTTGGCACCACGGCTGCAATCAGGCGACTGCGCGATGACGCCAGGCCACCCGCCACCCGATTGGGCACATAGCCCGTACGCTGTATCGCGTCTTTTACTTTTTGCAGCACTTCGGGCGACACCTGACCAGGCGTGTTGAGGGCGCGCGACGCCGTGATGGGCGCAACGCCGGCCAGTTTGGCCACATCGCGCAACGTGATGGCGCCACTGCTTCGTCGGGATTTTTTGATCTTGTCGTGGTTATTCATCAGTGTCCGTATAATGGTACCGTTACCATGAGGCTGTCAATGATGGTAAAAACCAACCAATCAACACACCCATGATAGGAGATGACCATGGCGATCACTGAAACTCCCGGCGCCGCAGCCTTGCAACCCGCCCTTGCCCCGCTGACCATCCGAATGCACGCGCGCGACAACGTCGCCATCGTCGCCAACGACGGCGGGCTGCCCGCGGGCACGGTGCTGGCCTCCGGGCTGGTGCTGCGGGACCGGGTGCCGCAGGGCCACAAGGTGGCGCTGACAGACCTGGCCGCCGACGCACCGGTGCTGCGCTACGGCATTCCGATCGGCCATGCGCTGAAAGACATTGCGGCCGGTAGCTGGGTACACGAGCGGCTGCTGAAGATGCCCGCCGCGCGCGGGCTCGACAACCTGCCAATGCCGGGTGATGGGGCGACCGTCAAAGCCGAACCGCTGCCGCCGCTGGAGGGCTACACCTTCGAGGGCTTTCGCAACGCCGACGGCTCGGTCGGCACACGCAATATCCTCGCCATCACCCAGACCGTGCAGTGCGTGGCCGGCGTCACCGACTTCGCGGTGCAGCGCATCAAGGCCGAGCTGCTGCCGAAGTTTCCCAACGTCGACGACGTGGTGGCGCTGGAACACGGCTATGGCTGCGGCGTGGCGATTGACGCGCCGGGCGCGGAGATTCCTATCCGCACGCTGCGCAACATCAGCCTGAACCCCAACTTTGGCGGCGAGGTGATGCTGGTCAGCCTGGGCTGCGAAAAGCTGCAGCCCGAGCGGCTAATGCCGCCCGGCACGATTCAGATCGTCGACGAGCGCAATGTGGCCGACGTGGGCACCAGCGCCGACAGCAAGCTGGACGTGGTCTGCCTGCAGGACGATGCGCATATCGGCTTCATGTCCATGGTCGAGTCCATCATGCGCCAGGCCGAGGAACACCTGGAGCGCCTGAACGCCCGCCAGCGCGAAACCGTGCCTGCCAGCGAACTGGTGGTGGGCGTGCAGTGCGGCGGCAGCGATGCGTTTTCGGGCGTTACCGCCAACCCGGCGGTGGGCTTTTGCACCGACCTGCTGGTGCGCGCCGGTGCCAGCGTGATGTTCTCGGAAACCACCGAGGTGCGCGACGGCATTGACCAGCTCACGGCGCGCGCCGCCACGCCGCAAGTGGCCGCGGCGATGATTCGCGAAATGGCCTGGTACGACGCCTACCTGCAGCGCGGCCAGGTTGATCGCAGCGCCAACACCACGCCCGGCAACAAGGCCGGCGGCCTGTCCAACATCGTTGAAAAGGCCATGGGCTCCATCGTCAAGTCGGGCTCGGCGCCCATCACCGGCGTGCTGGCGCCGGGCGAAAAGCTCAGACAAAAGGGGCTGACCTATGCCGCCACGCCGGCCAGCGACTTCATCTGCGGCACCTTGCAACTGGCCGCCGGCATGAACCTGCATGTGTTCACCACCGGGCGCGGCACGCCTTACGGCCTGGCCCCGGTGCCGGTGATCAAGGTCGCCACGCGCAGCGACCTGGCGCGGCGCTGGCATGACCTGATGGACGTCAACGCCGGCACCATCGCCAGCGGCGAAAAAACCATCGAGGACGTGGGCTGGGAGCTGTTCCGCCTGATGCTCGAGGTGGCCAGCGGCCGCCAGAAAACCTGGGCCGAACACTGGAAGCTGCACAACGCGCTGGTGCTGTTCAACCCGGCGCCCGTGACCTGAGCGGTCGCGCCCGGCCGCCTGCCCCGCGCCTTTTACCGCGCTGCCGCCCCCTGTCAACCGGCCTGGTCCGTTCGCATCGGCCGGGCCGGTGCATCCTGCGCGGCCGTGCCTATGCGCTCGTATTCGGAAATCACCTGGGCGCCCAGCAGCAGCAAGGTGGCGGCGATTTCCAGGCTCAGCAGCACCACGATGGCGGTGGTCAGCGAGCCATACACCACGCCAACCTGCGACAGCGTGGCAAAGTACCAGAGCAGCACATGGCGCGTCAGCTCCCAGAGCAGTGCCGCCGTGACGCCGCCTATCAGCGCGTGGCGCAATGACAGCCTGCCGACCGGCATCACCATGTACAGCGATGTCAGCAGAAAAACCTCGCCGGCCAGACCGAGCAGGTACAGCAGCAGGCCCGAAAATCCGCTGAGCGACCAGCTGAAACCCAGAAACTCCAGACTTTTCTCACCCAGCGCCTGCAGGCTGCCTGACACCAGCGTGACCAGCAGCAGGCCCAGCCCCAGGCACAGGATGTAGCAGTACGGCAGCACCGCTGACACCAGAAAATGGCGCCGCCGGATCGCCACGCGGTGCAAAAACACCACCGACATCGCGTTCTCCAGCACGGTGAAGGCCAGCGAGCTGAAAAACAGCATGGTGGCCAGCAACAGCCAGCCCATCACTTCGCGATGCGCCAGAAAATTGGCGAGTTCCCCGACGATGAAGTCAGACTGTCCCGGCGCCAGCCAGCCGATGTAGCGGCCCAGCGCCTCCAGCAACGCCGCCGGGTCGATCACATGCGACAGCGCAATCACAATCAGGATCAGCAGCGGAACAATCGACAGCAAGGCGTAGTAAGCCACGGCACCGGCCAGCAGCAGGCCCTGGTTGGCGCGAAAACCCTTGAGCACCCGCAGCGCAAAGGCGCCGGGATGGCTGAGCACGTAGGCGGCCTGCGCGCCCATGGCCTCCTGAAAAAACCCGCTTTTATGCATGAAATATGCCGCTAGCCCAGGAAAAACGGGCACAAGCGGCTATGTTTTTAATAGCAATCAAGCACCACCTCGACATCAAACATCAAACATCAATCGCCACCGCCGAGCCGGCCAGCTTGCGCAGCTCGAACTTCTGGATCTTGCCGGTCGAGGTTTTGGGCAGCTCGCCAAACACCACGGCACGCGGCACCTTGAAGCCGGCCAGGTGCTTTTTGCAATGCGCCACGATGTCGGCCGCGCTGGCGCTGGAGCCGGCTTTCAGCTCGACAAAGGCGCAAGGGGTTTCGCCCCAGCGCGCATCGGTCTTGGCCACCACGGCGGCGGCCAGCACATCGGGGTGGCGGTACAGCACGTCCTCGACCTCGATCGACGAGATGTTTTCACCGCCCGAGATGATGATGTCCTTGCTGCGGTCCTTGATCTTCATGTAGCCGTCGGGGTACATCACGGCCAGGTCGCCGCTGTGAAACCAGCCGCCGGCAAAGGCCTCCTCGGTCGCTTTCGGGTTCTTCAGGTAGCCCTTCATGGCGATGTTGCCGCGGAACATGATCTCGCCCATGGTTTCGCCGTCTTGCGGCACCGGCTGCAGGGTTTGCGAGTCCAGCACCCGCACGTCGCGCTCCAGGTGGTAGCGCACGCCCTGGCGCGCGTTGAGGCGGGCGCGCTCGCCAATGTCGAGCTGCTCCCAACCCGCCTGCACCGCGCAGACGGTGGCCGGTCCATAGACCTCGGTCAGCCCATACACATGCGTCAGCGCAAAGCCCAGCGCCTCCATGCCCTCGATCATCGAGGCCGGTGGCGCCGCGCCCGCCACCATGGCCTTGACGCCCGCTGGCAAGCCCTGCTTCATCTCGGCGGGCGCATTGACCAGCATGCCGTGCACGATGGGCGCGGCGCAGTAATGCGTCACGCCATGCTGGCGAATCGCGTCAAAAATGTTCTGCGGATCGACCCGGCGCAGGCAGACGTTGACGCCGGCGCGCGCCGCTACCGTCCACGGGAAGCACCAGCCATTGCAGTGAAACATCGGCAGCGTCCACAAATAGACCGCGTGCTTGGGCAGGTCCCATTCCAGGATGTTGGACACCGCGTTGAGCGCCGCGCCGCGGTGGTGGTAGACCACGCCCTTGGGGTTGCCGGTGGTGCCGCTGGTGTAGTTCAGCGCAATCGCGTCCCATTCGTCGGCCGGCAGTTGCCAGGCAAAGCCGGCATCGCCCCTAGCCAGAAAATCGTCGTAGGTGATGCTGCCAATGCGCTGCACCTCTCCCGTGTAAAGCGCGTCCTCGACGTCAATCACCAGCAGCGGCGTGCTGGCCTGGCGCAGGGCCAGCGCCTTTTGCATCAGGCCGGCAAACTCCGGGTCGACGATGACGACTTTGGCCTCGCCATGGTCCAGCATGAAGGCCAGCGTTTCGGCGTCTAACCGGGTGTTCAGCGCATTGAGCACCGCGCCCAGCGCGGGAATGCCAAAATGCGCCTCGACCATCGGCGGCGTGTTGGGCAGCATCACCGCCACCGTGTCGCCCTTGCCCACGCCGTGGCGCGCCAGCGCGCTGGCCAGCCGGCGGCAACGCGTAAACACCTCGGCCCAGTTGCGGCGCAGGCTGCCATGCACCACGGCCAGCCGCTCGGGGTAGACCTCGGCCGTGCGTTCAATGAAGGACAGCGGCGACAGGGGCGCGAAGTTGGCCTCGGTGCGGGGAAGGTCCTGGTCGAAGATGCTGGGCATGGGGGCTCCGTGGGGTTGCGTCGGTCTGACCATGGTACGCCCCGCGGCAGGCCCGCGCAGGGGCCGGCTGCAGGCCCCACCGCGGCGCTCCATCGACTCACTGTTTGCTATGTTTTTTATAGCCGTAGACGCAAATAGATATTGGGCAACAGGCCATTTTCATTGAAAAAATGGCTGCGCGGGCGCTACACCCGGTCGCGGTGCGAGATTTCCACCACCACCGCACGGGCGGCCAGCGCCGCCACCAGCCGCTCGGCACTGGCGCGGTTGTTGGCGTCGAGGTTGGCGTCCCACTCATCGAGCAGGTAGACGCGGGCCCGGGTCTGGGCGGCAATTTCGGTCAGCGACTGGAGCTGGCGCTCGCCGGAAGAAAAGCCGCCATAGCCAGCGCTTTCCGCGCCGCTTTCCGCGCCATTGTCATCCTCCTCATCGGCAACCTGCCCGGCGGCAAAGGCGAAAGCCAGCTTGTCGCTGGTGGGCCAGTAAAACGCGTCCACGCCAAGCCGGCCTTTCAGCGCCGCCAGCAGGGTCGACTTGCCCGAGCCATTGCTGCCGCGCACCAGCAGGCGCCCCCGCGGCCGGGCCAATACATGGCCCAGCGCCTCGTCCACGCTGGCGCAGGGCAGGCGGGCAGCGCCATCCTGCAGCGCCACGCCGGCAAATCGGATGCGCGCCTCGAAGCCGCTGTCGGCCGCGGGCCGCATCGCCGCGCAGGCGCCACCCATGCGCGTCCACACCGCCAGCAGGTCGTTCCAGCCCGACGCCAGGCCATGCAGGTTATAAGACAGGTCGATCTGCCGCGGCAGGGTGGCGGCCAGCCCGATCAGCAGCGCGGTGTCCGTCACATTGCGCCCGGCGACCCAGGCCAGGTAGCCAAACACCACCACCAGCGCAAACACGCCGCACACGGCGGCGATGCCCTCGCGCGCCAGAATGGCGCGGATCTGGGCGCCCAGCGCAGCGCGCAGCCGCGCCTTGAAGCCGGCATGCCAGAGCCTGAAGTTGTAGCGGTTGCCAGTGGTGATGTTGTCCCAGGCGGTGTAGCTGTGGGCCGTCATGCGGTTGGTGCTGCGCTGCTGCTCAAGGTAAGCGGCGGCCACCGGCCGGCGCACCGCCCACTGCAGCGCCAGCAGCAGCACAAACACCCCGGCGTAGACGCCCGGCAGCCCGGCATCAATCGCAAAGCCGAGCACGATGGCGTTGAAAATCAGGCCAAAAAACAGCTTGGCGTCGGCCTCCAGCTCGTAAATCAGCTCAAAAAAGATGTGAAAGGTTTCATTGGTCAAAAACGGCTCGGCCCGTTCGCGCTCGTTTTTATCGGTCAGCAGCCCCGGCGCGTGCCGGTTGTCGCGCGCAAAACGCAGCATGTAGCGGCCGTAGGCACCGAAACCGGCGCGTTCAGCAAAAATCCAGCTGGTCGCACCGACCACGTAAGAGGCCGACTGCGCCGCCACGATCCAGACGAAGTCGGAAATCAAAAACTCCTGCTCAGCCACATCGCGCCCGGCCGCGATGATCAGCGCGGTGGTACTGGCCGCCAGCGCGGCCTCGACAATCAGCAGCGCCAGCATCCAGAAAAACGGCGCGCACAGCAAAAACCGCAGGAAATCGCGATGCCGGTAGGCTGCGACCGGGCGCCAAGCCGCGGCAGAAGGCGATGCGGGCGTGGGCAGGGCGTCGGGAATTGGGGTCATGGCATCGGGAAGTTATTGCAGAGTGTAGTTTTTGCTGAATCGTGTCAACGCGCTGGCGACCTGCTCCGTTAGCTATGGACTTGGCAGGTTGTGGACCTACGCAGCACGGCAAGAAAAAGATCCTGGCTTGTTCGCAATCCAGATTTGTTAAAATTTCATAATATGGAAATTACATCATGAGCAAAGCAAAAAAGAGCAAAAAGCCCGTCAAAAAGACCCCCGCCAAGTAATTGACGGTCAGTCCGGACGAAAAAAAAAGCCCGCCCCGAGCGGGCTTTTTTTCGTCTGGGCTTTTCCCTCTCGCCGCGCGGCCAAAAGCGCGGCGCAGTGAATGGGTCAAAATGCAGGCGTGGCCATTCCCCAATCATTTATCCAGGAGCTGTTGGCGCGCGCCGACGTGGTCGACATCGTCGGGCGCCATGTGCAGCTCAAAAAGGGCGGCGCCAACTTCATGGGCCTGTGCCCGTTCCATGGCGAAAAATCGCCCTCTTTCAGCGTCAGCCCGGCCAAACAGTTCTACCACTGCTTTGGCTGCGGCAAAAACGGCAACGCCATCAGCTTCTTGATGGACCACGCCGGCATGAGCTTTATCGAGGCGGTGAAAGACCTGGCCCAGCAGTACGGCCTGCAGGTGCCCGACGACGACGTCTCGCCGCAAGACCGGGCCAAGGCCGCGCAGATGCGCGAGCAGCAGGCGACGCTGACCAGCGTGCTGGAAAAAGCGGCGGCAGCCTATATCAAGCAGCTGCGCGGTTCTGAAAAAGCCATTGCCTACTTCAAGGGCCGCGGCCTGTCGGGCGAAATCGCCAAGACATTTGGCCTGGGCTATGCGCCCGAGGGCTGGCGGGCCCTGGCCAGCGTGTTTCCGGACTACAACGACCCACTGCTGGTCGAAAGCGGCCTGGTGATTACCGGCGAGGCGGGCGAGGAAAACGCGGCTGGCGAGGCCAAGCGCTACGACCGCTTCCGCGACCGGGTGATGTTTCCGATCCGCAATGTCAAGGGCGAGTGCATAGGCTTTGGCGGCCGCGTGCTGGGTGACGACAAGCCCAAATACCTCAATTCACCGGAAACCCCGGTGTTCAGCAAGGGACGCGAACTGTACGGCCTGTTTGAGGCGCGCACCGCCCTGCGCGAGCATGGCTACGCGCTGGTCACCGAAGGCTATATGGACGTGGTGGCGCTGGCCCAGCTGGGCTTTGCCAACGCCGTGGCCACGCTGGGCACGGCCTGCACCGCCGAGCATGTGCAAAAGCTGTTTCGCTTCACCGATTCGGTGGTCTTCAGCTTTGACGGCGACAGCGCCGGGCGCCGCGCGGCGCGCAAGGCGCTCGACGCCGCCCTGCCCTTTGCCAGCGATGTGCGCAACGTCAAGTTTCTGTTTTTGCCGAGCGAGCACGACCCCGACAGCTTCATCCGCGAGCACGGCAAGGACGGCTTTGCCTCCTATGTGGGCAAGGCCGTGCCGCTGAGCAAGTTCATGCTCGAAGCGGCCGCCGAAGGCTGCGACCTGGACACCGCCGAGGGCCGCGCCCACATGGCCAGCAATGCCCGCCCGCTGTGGAGCCTGCTGCCCGACGGCGCGCTCAAGCACCAGCTGCTGGCCGAGATGGCCGACCAGGTGATGATCGACAGCCGCGAGCTGCTGCAGCTGTGGCAACCGGCCATGGCCGGGGTCCGCAGCAGCTATAAAAACAATAGCAGCTCACGCCCTCAAAGCAAAGACGGCAAGCCGAATTCATTCAACAATACGGCAAAAAAACATGACGCACCGGAGTTTCCCGACTATCCGGCGCATCCGCACGATGATGTCGACTATTCGGCGTCCGAGCCCTACTTTGCGCCCGCGCCAGGCAGCTCCACCGCGCTGGCAGCGCGCGGCTTTTCGCGACCGGCCAGTGCCGCCAGCCGCGCGCCGCGCCGGGTGGCGGGCCGCATCCTGCCGGCCAGCCGCGAAGACCGGGTGCTGCGCCTCTTGCTGACCGAGCCGCAAAGCTGGGACCGGCTCAGCACCGACGAACACCATTTGCTGCTGGCCCTGCCGGCGCCGCACGGGCCGCTGTTTGTCTGGCTCGAAGGCCAGTTGCATGAGCACGGCCCGCAGCCCTGGGCGGCCCTGCGCGAGGGCCTGCGCGGGCATGAGAACGAGCATTACGCCGTGACGCAATTGGCGCAAATGCTTGAGGGCGTGGAGTCCGACTGGAACGAAATGCGCGCAATCCTTACGCACATGGCGGATTTGAAGCATCAAGCTCACAAGGCCGACCTGGTCGCCCGAGCCCCGGGTGACCCCGTTGCTTACCAGCAGTTGAAGGAACTGGAGGCGCAATCCAGGGCAAAAAAAGCTGCAATAAAATCAGCTACTTAGCCGCGTTTTTGTAACAAAATGGTATAATCCATTTTTTCACGGCAAGCGCGACAGCAGCACCTCCGGCACCGGCCCCCTTTGATCCCAGGGAATTCTCGACACGAGACGGCCACTCACCGCAAGGACTGCACCCCAAATGTTCGCCCAAACAGCTTGCCCTAAAAAACGACCCGCCGCGTACCCTGCTCACCCCGGATTCAATCCAGGCCAGCTGACACTGGCTGGCTTGTTTTTTTGCCCTCTTTTTTTGAATTTCGAGTCTTGCCCAGCCGGTCCTGATTGCAGTCAGGCGCAAGCCATAAGACCGAACTTTTTGACCTTGCTGACTGGTAGCTGATCGACACTTGTTTCTGATTTTTTCGCTTTTCTGATTCTTCATCTGGAGTTTTCATGCCCGCTGCGAAGTCTAAAGTTGCCGCCAAGCCAGGCGCGCCGTGTGCTGCCAGGCCGGAGCCCGCGAGTGCCAAGGTTGAAAAATCCGGAAAACCCACCACATCAGTCACAGCCCTTGCAAAATCAGCGCAATCAACGAAACCAGCAGCCTCTGCCGCCCTTGCCCAGCCCCTGAAGAAAGCCCCTGCCGTGCCTACCAAATCTACCCAAGCCAAGCTGACCGCAGCCGCAGACGCGCTGCTCTCCGCTGCCGTTCCGGCAAAAAAGAAACCCGGCCGTCCGCCCAAAAACCCGGAAGTTGACGGCGCTCCGGCGGCCACTGGCGCCAAGCGCGGCCGCAAGCCCAAGGTCGCGGTGAAGATAGGCGGCGATGAAGACATGTCCGACATTGAAGACGATCTGGTCGGCGAACCGGTGGTGGAAACGACCGAAAAGGTCAAGCCGCTGCGCATGAAAATCAGCAAGGCCAAGGAACGCGCCTTGATGAAAGAGTTTGGCCTGGACGAGACGGTGCTGTCCGAGGAAGACATGCTCAAGCGCCGCATGCGCCTGAAAACCCTGATCAAGCTGGGCAAAACCCGCGGCTACCTGACGCACGGCGAGATCTCCGACCACCTGCCCGACAAGCTGGTCGATGCCGAGACGCTGGAGGTCGTGGTCAACATGCTCAACGACATGGGCGTGGCGGTGTACGAGCAGGCCCCTGACGCCGAAACCCTGCTGCTGAACAACACCGGCCCGACCGTGGCCACCGAGGAGGAAGCCGAGGAAGAAGCCGAAGCGGCGCTGTCCACCGTTGACAGCGAATTTGGCCGCACCACCGACCCGGTCCGCATGTACATGCGCGAGATGGGTACGGTCGAGCTGCTGACGCGCGAGGGCGAGATCGAGATTGCCAAGCGCATCGAGGGCGGCCTCATGAAAATGATGGAAGCGATCTCGGAAAGCCCCGCCACGATCGCCGAAATCATGCGTCTGGCCGAAGAAATCCGCGAAGGCAAGATTGTTATTTCAACCGTAGTTGACGGTTTCTCCAACCCCAACGAGGCCGACGACTATGTGGCCGAGGAAGACTTTGACGAGTTCGACGAGGAAGACGACGACGACGGCAAGGGCGGCTCCAAGGCGCTGACCAAAAAACTCGAGGAACTTAAAAAAGAAGCGCTGAGCCGCTTCGACAAGATCGCCGTCCTGTTCGAGAAGGTCCACAAAACCTACGACAAGGAAGGCTACGGCTCGCCCACCTACGTCAAGACCCAGAAGGCCCTGAGTGACGAGCTGATGACGGTGCGCTTTACCGCCAAGACGATTGAAAAACTGTGCGATCTGCTGCGCGGCCAGGTGCTCGATGTGCGCAAGAAAGAGCGCGAGCTGCGCCGCATCATTGTCGAAAAATGCGGCATGCCGCAGGAAGTCTTCATCAAGGACTTTCCGCCCAACCTGCTCAACCTCAAATGGGTAGAGAAACAGGTGGCATCGGGCAAGCCCTGGTCCGTGGTGATGGCGCGCAACATCCCGCCGATTCAGGAACTGCAGACCAAACTCGGCGAGTTGCAGTCGCGCGTGGTGGTGCCGCTGGGCCAGTTGAAAGACATCAACAAGCGCATGAACGAAGGCGAGTCCAACTCGCGTGATGCCAAGAAGGAGATGATCGAGGCCAACCTGCGCCTGGTGATCTCGATTGCGAAAAAATACACCAACCGCGGCCTGCAGTTCCTCGATCTGATCCAGGAAGGCAACATCGGCCTGATGAAGGCCGTGGACAAGTTTGAGTACCGCCGCGGCTACAAATTCTCGACCTACGCGACCTGGTGGATTCGCCAGGCGATCACGCGCTCCATCGCGGACCAGGCCAGGACCATCCGCATCCCGGTGCACATGATAGAGACCATCAACAAGATGAACCGCCTGTCGCGCCAGCACTTGCAGGAATTTGGCTTTGAGCCCGACGCCAGCATTCTGGCCGCCAAGATGGAGATTCCCGAAGACAAAATCCGCAAGATCATGAAGATCGCGAAAGAGCCGATCTCGATGGAAACACCGATTGGCGACGATGACGATTCGCACCTGGGCGACTTCATTGAAGACGGCGCCAACACCGCACCGCTTGAAGCGGCCATGCAGGCCGGCCTGCGCGATGTCGTCAAGGACATTCTCGACAGTCTGACCCCGCGTGAAGCCAAGGTGCTGCGCATGCGTTTTGGTATTGAGATGTCTACCGACCACACACTCGAAGAAGTAGGCAAGCAGTTTGACGTTACCCGCGAGCGCATTCG
>NZ_JANOAL010000273.1:0-15559 GCF_031411155.1 Polaromonas sp.
CCTGGCGCGGCGGCCCAGAACACCGCAAACCATTGCTGGCTGTCGGCCCAGTAGCGGGTCTGGCTGAAACCGGCCTGCCGCAGCAGCGCCGTCATGCCCTGCAGCGTGTACTTGTACGAGTTTTCGGTATGGATGCGCTCACCCTGGCTAAAGTGCCGCGCATGGCCGGGCCAGCGCACCGTCAGCTCACAACTGGCCTGCAGATGCATTTCAATGCGTGACTGGGCCGTGTTGAACAGCGCCACATGCCGCCACTGGGTCACGTCAAAGTCAGCGCCCAGCAGCGTGTTGAGGTGCAGCAGCAGGTTTTTATTGAACGCGGCCGTCACGCCCAGCGCGTCGTCGTAAGCGGCCTCCAGCGTCGCCGTGTCCTTGACCAGGTCAATCCCCAGCAGCAGGCCGCGCCCCCGGCCCCGCGCCGGGTCGGCCAGCTGCCGCAAAAACCGCAAGGCCTCGTCGGGCGCGAAATTGCCCAGGCTGGAGCCGGGGTAGAAAAACACCCGGTCATGGCCCTGCACCTCGGGCGGCAGGGCCAGGCCGGCCGAAAAATCCATGCCCAGCCCCAGGATGTCCAGCGCCGGAAATCGGGTCTGTACCTGCCCGGCGGCCTCGCGCATGAAGTCGACCGAAATATCCACCGGCACATACTGCTGGGGCCGCAAATGCGGCATCAGCGCCATCGCCTTGGCGCAGTTGCCGGCGCCCAGGTCGATCAGGCAGGGCTGGGTGATGCCCGCTTGCGCGACAGCGCTGGCCATCTCGCCAAGGGACGCCTCGAAAATGCCCGCCTCGGTGCGGGTCGGGTAGTACTCGCCGAGCACGGTAATGGCTTCAAACAGCTTGCAGCCCAGCGCGTTGTAAAAATACTTGGGTGCAACGCTGGCCGCCTCCGCGCACAGGCCTGCCGACAATTCCTGCGCTGTGCTCAGGTCTGGCCCGGACCGCGCACCCCCGCAGAGATCGATGAAATGCGGGGACGTCAGCGCCGCTTGCAGCGGCAGGTCGGTGATGGGGAGGGGCAGTTTCACAATGGGTGAGGTCAGAAAATTGGCAGAACCTGAAAACAGGAGAACACGTCGTTTGTAGGACTTTGTGGCGGTGCATGCAAGAGGGGGCCGGGCTTTGCTACCCTTGAGCCTGCTGAATTTTTGATTCTTCCGCTCCGCCAGCCCAAACTTGATGACACCGCCGACCATGCCTTCCAAGCCCTTGTCCCGCCGCCACATCCTGCAAAGCGCCCTGTGGGCAATGGCGGCTTCGGCCCTGGGCGCTCAGGCTCAGGGCCTGACCGGCCCGGCGTTTGAGGTCAGCAAGTGGTCGGGCCCGGTGTCGTCGCTTTCGTCATTCTCGTTGCTGGACACCAGCGGCAAAACCTGGCAACTGGCCGATTGGCGTGGCCGGGCGGTGCTGCTGAATTTCTGGGCCAGCTGGTGCGAGCCCTGCCGCGCCGAGATGCCGACTCTGCAGCAGGTGGCTGACCTGTATGGCCCCGAGCGGTTGCTGGTGCTGGCCATCAACTTCAAGGAGCCGGCGGCGCGGGCAATCCAGTTCGCCAAAAGCACCGGGGTGACCATGCCGGTGCTGCTGGACAGCGACGGCCGGGCGGCGCGCCAGTGGGGCGTGAAGGTGTTCCCTACCACCCTGATGCTGGACCACAGTGGCCAGCCCCGGCAGCGGGTGCAGGGCGAGGTGGACTGGACCGGCAGCGCGGCTGAAAAGCTGATTGCCGGGCTGTTAAAGCCCTGACTAGCGCCGCGGGCGGGCGAGGGCGATAATTGCGGCGTCGCCCGCCTGGGGCGGCTCCAGCTTGCCGGGGCACCTTTACCTGCCCCGATGCCTGTTGCCCTTTCTTATCCGGAGATCTCTTCATGACCACCGTACGCCGCACTTTTCTGAAAAATTCCGCCGCTGCTGCCATGGCCGCTGCGCTGCCCAGCCTCAATTTTGCGCAAACGCCCGCGCAGCGCAGCCTTTTTGCGCCGCAAAGCGGGGCCTGGCGCACCTTTGAGGTCACGACCCGGGTCGACATCCTCAAACCCCAGGGCGTGACCAAGGTCTGGCTGCCGATTCCCTCGGTCAACAGCGACTACCAGCGCAGCTTTGAAAGCGGTTTTTCCAGCAACGGCCAGACCGACCTGGCCGACGACGGCCGGGACGGCGCGAAGATGCTGTATGCCGAGTTTGCCGAAGGCGAGGCCAAACCCTTCGTCGAGCTGACCAGCCGGGTGCAGACCCAGGGCCGCGCCGTGGACTGGTCGCAAAAGACCCATGTGCACGAAGAAGCCGACACGCTGCGCTACTTCACCCGCGCCACCAAGTTCTTGCCCACCGACGGCATCGTGCGCAAGACGGCGCTGCAGGCCACCCAGGGCGCCAAGACCGACGTGGAAAAAACCCGGCTGATTTACGACTGGATCGTGGCCAACACCTACCGCGACCCCAAGGTGCGCGGCTGCGGCGAGGGCGACATCAAGACCATGCTGGAAACCGGCAACCTGGGCGGCAAATGCGCCGACCTGAACGCGTTGTTTGTCGGCCTGTGCCGCTCGGTCGGCATCCCGGCGCGTGACGTCTATGGCATCCGGCTGGTGCCCTCCAGCTTTGGCTACAAAGAGTTGTCAGGCAACCCGGCCAGCCTGAAGGGCGCGCAGCATTGCCGCTCGGAAGTGTTTTTGAAAGGCTATGGCTGGGTGGCGATGGACCCGGCCGACGTGGCCAAGGTGATGCGCCTGGAAACCGCCGACTGGATCAAGAACACCAGCAACCCGGTGGTCGCGCCGGTCAACAAGGCGCTGTTTGGCGGCTGGGAAGGCAACTGGATGGCCTTTAACACCGCGCACGATCTGGCGCTGCCCCATTCCACCGGGGAAAAGCTCGGCTTTTTCATGTACCCGACGGCAGAAAACCCGGATGGGCGTTTTGACTCCTATGCGCCGGATGATTTCAAATACCAGATCACGGCCAAAGAAATCTAGCCCCCACGCTTGTCACTGCGTGTACTACGCTGCCCCCCGAGGGGGCTAATTTTTCTAGGGACGGCCCGTCGAAAAATTGGCTACTGGTCAGGCTGCCTTCGACACGCCCCCTGGCCCATCAAAACGTCAAACTGAATCTGCTCTGAAAGCGCCTGGCTTGCCCGGTCAAGGGGTCGGTAAAGGCAATCGATTGGGCCAGCAGTTGCAGCGGCTGGCTGAAGTCGTCGTCGGGTGTGACGGCTACCGGCGGGTACATCCGGTCGTTCAAAATCGGAATGCCCAGCGCATTCATGTGCACCCGCAACTGGTGCTTTTTGCCGGTGACCGGGCGCAGGGCATAGCGCGCCCAGTCGCCCCTGGTCTGCAGCAGCTCGATATGGGTTTCGCTGTTGGGCGCGCCCGGCACTTCGAGTTGCCGAAAAAAGGGCGTGTCCTCCACAATCCGGCTTTTGCGGCTGACGGGAAACACCATACCCGGCCGCCACGGCGCGATGGCCTCGTAATGTTTGCTGACGCTGCGCTGCCTGAACAGCGCCTGGTAGGCATCGCGCTCGGCAGGCTTGACTGAAAACAGCACCAGGCCGGCGGTTTCGCGGTCTATGCGGTGAATCGGGATCAGGCCGTCCAGCCCCAGGCGGTTTTTCAGCCGCACCAGCAGCGTTTCCTGCAGATAAGGCCCCGAGGGGGTGACCGGCAAAAAATGCGGCTTGTCGGCCACCACCAGATGCTCGTCCTGGTACAGCACGGCTTCGTTGAACGGAATGCGCGGTTCATCATCGAGCGCGCGGTAGTAGTACAGCCGCATGTGGCCGCGGTAGGCGCGCCCGGCGGTGACGGCAGACCCAAATTCGTCAACCACCAGGCCGTCCTGCATGCGCTGGAGCCAGACCTCGCGCGGGATGGCGGGAAAGCGTTCGATCAAAAAATCGGTGATGGTCGGCCATGACCCCGCAGGCAGGCCGACACAACTGGGGCCGACCCCGTCACGGGTGGACAGCCCATGCGGGGGCAGCCCATTCACCGATTCGGTCATAGAGGCCTATCGACCTGCTTATCGACGCTCAAACACCACATCCCACACGCCGTGGCCCAGCTTGAGGCCGCGGTTTTCAAACTTGGTCAGCGGGCGGTAGCCGGGCTTGGGGGCATAGCCATCGTCCGTCGAAGTGCCAGCCGTGTTCTTCAGCAAGGCCTCGGTGCTCAACACCTCCAGAATCTGCTCGGCATAAGGCTGCCAGTCAGTGGCGCAGTGCAGGTAGCCGCCGGGCTTGAGGCGGGCCGCCAGCTTGGCAATCAGCGGGGCCTGAATCAGGCGGCGCTTGTTGTGTTTCTTTTTGTGCCACGGGTCGGGGAAGAAAATGTGCACGCCATCCAGGCTGTCGGCGGCCAGCATGTGGTCAATCACCTCGACCGCATCGTGCTGCAGGATGCGGATGTTGGTCAGCGACTGCTCGTCGATGCGTTTGAGCAGCGCGCCGACGCCGGGCGTGTGAACCTCGCAGCAGAGAAAATTTTTCTCGGGCATCAGCGCTGCAATGTGCGCCGTGGCCTCGCCCATGCCAAAACCGATTTCGAGGATGGTCGGTGCCACGCGCTCAAAGGTGGCCGCAAAGTCCATCAGGGCCGGGCTGTAGGGCAGCAGGTATTTGGGCCCCACATCGGCAAAGGCCTTGGCCTGGCCCACGGTGGTGCGGCCGGTGCGCCGCACGAAACTGCGGATGGTGCGGGGGTGGCTGACGTCGGCGGGCGTTGCGGGCACCTGTACCTGCGGTGGGGTGGGGGGAGTTTGAATCACCCGCCGATTTTAAGCGGGCGGTACTTTTGCCTTGTGGGCCCATAGTGGCACGGCTTGCCGCAGCCAGTCGGCCGGGGTGGACGGCGCCCCCTGCAGATGCAGGCCCAGCACCAGGCCGGCCTGGGCCAGCGCGGCCAGCGGCTGGCGGGTGTCCAGCGGCCGGGCACCGTTTTGCTTGGACAGCTTTTCGCCATTGGCGCCCAGCACCAGCGGCGTGTGCAGGTAGCGCGGCTGGGGCAGGCCGAGCGCGCGCTGCAGCAAAATTTGCCGGGCGGTGTTGTCGGCCAGGTCCCGGCCGCGCACGATGTCGGTGATGCCCTGGGCCGCATCGTCCACCACCACCGCCAGCTGGTAGGCCCACCAGCCGTCGGCGCGCCTGAGCACAAAGTCGCCGACCTCGCGGCTGACGTTTTGCGTCTGGGCGCCCAGCAGGCGGTCTTGCCAGTCGATGACGGCGTCTTCAGTGGTGATTGGGGAGGGACTGGATGCTATTATTTTGATAGCTGGCGGCGCTTGTTGTTCCTGGGCTAGAGCCCTATTTTGTGCAAAATTGGTGCTCAGGAGGCGCCACGCACGGGCCGGGCGGCCCTGCAGGCCCTGACGGCAGGTGCCGGGGTAGACCAGCTCGCCATGGCGCTGGCGCGGCTGGCCGGCGGCTGCCAGCGCCTGGGCAATATGCTGCCGCGTGCAGCCGCAGGGGTAGGCCAGGCGGCGGGCCATGAGCTGGTCGAGCGCGCTTTGGTAATAGGCGTCGCGTTGCGACTGGTAAAGCGGCGGCTCATCAGGCCGAAGGCCGCAGGCCGCCAGCTGCTGCAAGAGGGTCTGGTCAGCCCCGGCAACGCAGCGCGGGCTGTCCACGTCTTCGATGCGCACCAGCCAGCGCCCGCCATGGGCACGGGCATCAAGCCAGCTGGCCAGCGCCGCGACCAGAGAGCCGGCGTGCAGCGGGCCGGTCGGTGAGGGCGCGAACCTGCCGATGTAGCCAGACGAATAAGAAGCCATAAGCGGGGCGCAGGGGTGTCAGGGTAACTTCAAAGGCCGCCGCGCCGGGCGTCCGCTTCACGCCAGCAGGGGCCGCGGAACCGGCTTTGCCGGGCCGCCCCAAGCAAGGCCGGCCTCTTTTAGTTGAGAAAGGGGCAGCGCATCGCCGAAGGCTCGCGAAGCGACCAGCGTGGGGGTTAACAAATTGCCAAAGCCATTTCCAGGCCCGACACAAAACCGTCCTCAACCCGGTGCCCCAGGCACCAGTCGCCGCAGGCGCCAATGCGGGACTTGGCGTTCCAGGCAAAGGGCTTGCCCAGCGGCTCCATGGTCTGGGCGTGGCGCCAGCGGTGTACCACGGCGTGCGGCGGCTGGGCGCGTATGTCGGTCACCTCGGTGAAGGCCTTGAGCAGCTTGGCCTTGACCCGCTCGGCGTCGTCTTCGAGGTGGCGCTGTGACCAGGCCGGGCTGGCCTGCACGGTCCAGCGCTCGATCTGGCCGCGCCCGGGCTTGGACGACTCGCGCGCCAGCCAGGCAATGCGGTGGTGGGTGCTGCGCGCCGCGTTCCACTGCGGCCCCAGGTGGGACAGCGTGGGCTGCATCGCCTGCGGAAACGCCAGCATCAGGGTCCAGCAGGGCGCGACGCTGACGCCGGCCAGTTCTGGCAGCAGCGCCTTGCCCTGTTGCGAGGAGAGCAGCAGCGCATGCGCCTGCGCGGCAGGCAGGGCCAGCACCACGGCGTCGAAGCCCGAATGCACCCGGCCGCCGGTGCCGGGGCCTTCGGTTTGCAACTGCCAGCGCTGTGGGTGCAGCCGGTCGGTCTCGATGCGGCTGACTTCGGTGTCCAGCACCAGGCTGCCCGCAGCCGCCAGCGGCTGCGCCCATTGCCGCACCAGCGCATTCATGCCGGGCGAGGCCACCCAGTGGGCTTCCCTGGACGGCAGCGCCGAGGCGACCACGCGGCCCAGTTCGTCAAGAATGCGCACCGTGTTGGCGCTCCAGGGGCGCACCAGGCCGGAGGCGGTGGCCAGTGCTTTTTCAAACCGGGCATCGCGCACGGTGAAGTACTGCGTGCCATGGTCAAACCCGCCAAATTCGCTGTCGCGGGTCGCCATGCGCCCGCCCGCGCCGCTGCTTTTCTCGAAAACCGTCACGCGGTGGCCGGCCTGCACCAGCGTGCGCGCGCAGGCGATGCCGGCAATGCCCGCGCCTACCACGGCGATATGACGTGGTGCGAGTGCGTCGGGTGCAGGGGACGAATCGGAAGCAGGGGTTCGGGGTTTTTTGGGCATGTGGGGGTACTTTTTATGGGTTATTGAACAGGAGGCCGGGCGGCTTCAAAACGCAGGGACGGCGAAACAGCTAATGAAAACCATACACGAGAATCACAAGCACACTCTACACGCAGCCGCGTGCGGCGATGGGCAGGCGCCGGAATTTAAAGTGATTGCGCCCGCTCCATCAGCGCCTTTCGGGTGGCGGGCCGATCGAGTTGCTTGAGCCACCACTGCAGCGCGCGGCCTTCGGCGCCATGCTCGCTGCGGCGCCAGGCATACCGCAGCGGCACCAGTCGCGCGGCCCGCTGCATCTGCTTTTCCACCAGCCGGCCGCTGGCAATGTGCGGGCGCGCCAGGTACTCGGGCAAAAACCCGCCGCCCAGCCCGCGCAACTGGGCGTCAAGCTTTTCGGGCATGCCCGGCACCGTCAAAACGTTCTGCCCGCCCATCAGGCCCATGGTCACGCCGCTGCCGCGCTGCACCGAGTCGGCCACCGCCACCGCGCGGTGCGGCATCAGCATGGCGTCGGTCACCGGCTCGGCGGCCTGGGCCAGCGGGTGGTGCGGCGCCACCGCATAGACGAAGTGGACCGTGCCCAGCGGCTTGCTTTGCACGGCGCCGTTGAATGACGATTCAATTGCCACCCCAATGGCCAGGTCGGCCTGGCCCGAGGTCAGCGCCTCCAGCGTGCCCGACAACGCCTCCTCGCGCAGCCGCAGCCGGGTGGGCGGCTCCAGCTCAAAAAAGGCCTCGCACAACTCCATCACGGTGGTGCGCGAGATCACGCTGTCCACCGCCAGCGTCAGCTGCGGCTCCCAGCCGGTGGCTACGCGTTTGACCCGGTTGGCCACGGCGTCAAGCTCGGTCAGCAGGCGGTTGCCTTCGCGCAGCAGCTCCCGGCCGGCCGCCGTCAGCCTGGCCTGGCGCGAGGAGCGGTCAAACAGCAGCACATCGAGCGCGTCCTCGACCTGGCGAATCCGGTAGGTGAGGGCGCTGGGCACCACGCCCAGCTCGCGCGCCGCGGCCGCCATGCTGCCGCTGCGGTCCACGGCGCCGATCAGGCTCAGGGTTTCGGGTGTGAGTGCGTCGCGCACCCGGTGGTTGATGATGGCCATGATGACAATTCAAATAATTTGAATGATGCCATCAAATATGCACAACTGCCCAGGCCGTGTTTGCACCTACATTGGAGGCATTGGAACCCGGCGGTACAAGCCGCTGAAACGTAATTTCAAAGGAGCTGTGCATGATCACTTTAAGAAAATCCGGCGAACGTGGTTTTGCCGACCACGGCTGGCTCAAGTCGTTCCACTCGTTTTCGTTTGCCGGCTATTACGACCCGGCCCACATGGGTTTTGGCAATCTGCGCGTCATCAATGAAGACCGGATTGCCGCCGGCCGCGGCTTTGGCACGCACGGCCACCAGAACATGGAAATCATCAGCTACGTGCTGAGCGGCGAGCTGGCGCACCAGGACAGCATGGGCAATGTCAAGGGCATTCCGCCCGGTGATGTGCAGCGCATGAGTGCCGGCACGGGCGTGCAGCACAGCGAGTTCAATCACGCCGAAGGCCAGACCACGCATTTTCTGCAGATCTGGATAGCCCCCAACGTGACCGGCATCACGCCCGGCTATGAGCAAAAGACGTTCGGCGATGCCGAAAAACGCGGCAGGCTCAGGCTGGTGGCGTCGCCGGACGGCGCGCAGGGCTCGGTGCTGCTTCACGCCGACGCCAGCATTTATGCCGGCCTGCTCGATGGGCCCGAGGCGGCCACGCTGGCGCTGGACACTGGGCGCAAGACCTATGTGCATCTGGTGCGCGGGGAACTTAATGTCAACGGCCGCGCTCTGAGTGCGGGCGACGCGGCCATGCTGACGGCAGAAAGCCAGCTCACGCTGTCGCAGGGCCGGTCGGCCGAGGTGCTGGTTTTTGACCTGGCGTCCTGAACCGGCTGCCTCGGCCGCAGAGCGACTTTGCGGATAACCTTGGCGCCAGTTCGTCATATTCTTATTTTTCGTTTTCTTGTTTACTTTATAAAGGACTCACCATGTTGGCATCTTTGCAAAATCCCCTTTCGCTGATTGGCCGCGTATTGCTGGCACTGCTTTTTGTGCCTGCCGGCTTCAGCAAAATTGGCGGTTTTGCCGGCACAGTCGGCTACATCGCCTCCCAGGGCCTGCCGCTGCCCGAGGTGGCCGCAGCGGCGGCCATCGCGGTCGAGCTCGGTCTGGGGCTGTTGTTGCTGGTGGGTTTTCAGACCCGCTGGGCCGCGCTCGGTATTGCCCTCTTCACCGCGGTCATCACCTTCATCTTTCACAAGTATTGGGCTGACCCGTCCCAGGCCCAGGCCTTTTTCAAGAACATTGCCGTGGTCGGTGGTTTGCTCACGGTGGCGGCCTGGGGCGCCGGTGCCTGGAGCATTGACGGCCAGCGCAAGGCCTGATGGCCCGCATCAGGAAAGCCTGAAAAATGTCAAAAGTCGTTGTGATTTACCACTCCGGCTACGGGCATACCCAGCGCATGGCGCAGGCGGTGGCGGAGGGCGCGGGTGCCGAACTCGTCGCCATCGACGCCGACGGCAACCTGCCCGAGGGCGGGTGGGAGACACTGAAGGCCGCTGACGCGATCATCATGGGCTCACCCACCTACATGGGCAGCGTCAGCTGGCAGTTCAAAAAGTTTGCCGACGCGTCCTCCAGACCCTGGTACGCCCTGGCCTGGAAAGACAAGCTGTTTGCCGGCTTTACCAACAGCGCCGCGATGGATGGCGACAAGATGGCAACGCTGCATTATCTTTTTACCCTGGCCATGCAGCATGGCGGTATCTGGGTGAGCCTGGGTGTCCTGCCCAGCAACAGCAAGGCCGCGCAGCGCAATGATGCCAACTATCTGGGCGCTTACAGCGGCGCCATGGCCCAGTCCCCGTCCGACGCGGGCGCCAGCGAGATGTTTCCCGGCGACCTGGAGACGGCCCGGGATTTTGGCAAGCGGGTGGCTGACGTGGCGGGAAGGTTTCAGCGTTAATTCTTTCGTTAAAGTCAACTGCGCGCTGCCTCCTTTTTTTAGGTTCATCCTTCACCAGAGCACAGGAGTTCGTCATGCCCATCGAATTAAAACGCGACCGCTCGGCGGCAATGGCCCAGTTGCTCACCATCCGCAGCCATACGCTGGTAAGCGATGGGAGCCAGGCTGAGGGCGGCGCCGACAGCGGCCCCAGCCCGCATGATTTGTACGATGCGGCGCTGGGCGCCTGCAAGGCCCTGACGGTGATGTGGTACGCGCGCAAAAAAGGCATCCCGGTCGATGATGTCCACACCGTGGTGGAGCGCGACGACACGGGCGAGCGCAGCGGTGTGTACCGGCTGACGGCCAGCCTGAAAATACAGGGCGATCTGACCGACGCCCAGTTGCACGAGCTGCAAACGGTGGCGCACAAATGCCCGGTGCACAAACTCATGAGTACCGTCACCACCGAAATCACCACCCATGTGGAGCGGCTGCCATGAGCGTTCAACTCAAACTCAGAGGGCATGACAAGGACCTGGGCGGCGGCTTCATGGTGCGCCGCCTGCTGCCCTCGGCGCCGCGCCAGTCCGTCGGCCCCTTTCTCTTTTTTGATCATTTCGGCCCGGTCACGGTGCAGCCCGGTGCAAGCCATGATGTGCGGCCGCATCCGCATATCGGGCTGGCCACCGTGAGTTACCTGTTTGAAGGCGCCATCCTGCACCGCGACAGCCTGGGCTCGGTTCAGCGCATAGAGCCGGGCGCCATCAACTGGATGACATCCGGGCGAGGCATTGTGCATTCGGAGCGCGGCCCGCAAGACCTGCGCAGCCAGGCTTATGTCAACCACGGCCTGCAGCTGTGGGCGGCCCTGCCGCAGGCTTTTGAAGAGGTGGCGCCAGAGTTTTCACACACCCCGGCGCAAGCCATTCCCGCGGTGTCGCTTGATGGAGCCGAAGTGCGGGTGTTGATTGGCGCGGCGTTTGGAGAAACCTCGCCGGTCAGGACCTTTTCAAAAACGATTTACCTCGATATCAAACTGGCGGCCGGCGCCACGCTGGCCCTGCCTGCGCTGGCCGATGAGCTGGCGGTTTACGCGGTGGACGGCGACTTGACGGTGGACGGTGAGCCCGTGGCGGCCCATACCCTGGCCACCCTGACACCCGGTGTGACCGCGCAGATCAGCAGCAGCGCGCCGACGCGTTGGGTGGTGGTGGGCGGCGATGCGCTCGACGCGCGCCGCTACATCTGGTGGAACTTCGTGTCCAGCCGCAAGGAGCGGATTGTGCAGGCCAGCGAGGAGTGGGCCGCGCAGACCATGGGCCAGATCGACGGCGAAACCGAATTCATTCCACTGCCCGAGCGCCGTTTTACCGCGGGCTGATCGGCTCATGCCCCGGGCGGGGCACCGACATTGACGCGCGGCTGCAGCGCCGGATCCAGCGCGCGACGCTCATCAAACACAAAACATTCGCCTTCAAAGTGAGCGTGACCGCTTTCTTCAAAGTAGTTCAGAATGCCGCCATCGAGCTGGTAAACATTCGTTAAGCCGGCTTCCTGCATAAGGATGGCGGCTTTTTCACAGCGAATTCCGCCGGTGCAAAAACTCACCACGGTCTTGCCCCGCAACTCGTCCCGGTGGTCCAGCAAGGCCTGCGGAAATTCCGTGAACTTGTTGATGCGCCAGTCAATGGCGTTGCGAAAGGTGCCCACATCGGCCTCAAACGCATTGCGGGTGTCCAGCGTCACGACCGGGCGCCCCGTGTCATCGTGGCCCGAGCCGAGCCAGCGCTTCAGAGTGGCTGCGTCCACCGCGGGCGCGCGGCCCGAGGCGGGGCGGATGGCCGAGTGGTTCATGCGGATGATTTCTGGCTTGACCTTTACCAGCAGCTTGCGAAACGGCTGGGCATGCGACCAGCTTTCCTTGATTTGCAGGTCTTCAAACCGGGCGTCCTTGCGCAGCCATGCCAAAAAATCATGAATTTCGCCCTCGCCAGCGGCCAGGAACAGGTTGATCCCTTCTTCGGCCAGCAGCACCGTGCCCTTGATGCCGCGCGCCTGCAGCGCCTCGCGCAGGGCTGTCTGCAGCGCGGGCAGCTGCGCCAGCGCTACAAATTTGTAGGCGGCAATGTTCAGAATTTGCATGATGGGCGCCATTTTAGTGGGTGCCCCTTGCCGCGCCGGGCTCGGCGCCCGAAAGCAACAGGGCCCCCGCCCTAAAATGAAGCGCATGTTTGTCCATTTACGTATCCACACCGAGTTTTCAGTCGTAGACGGTACCAACCGTATTGATGAAATCGTCCAGGCCGCCGCGGCCGATCGGCAGCCTGCGCTGGCCATCACCGACCTGTGCAACCTGTTCGGCACCGTCAAGTTTTACAAGGAAGGACGCGGCAAGGGCGTCAAGCCCCTGATAGGCGCCGATGTGTGGGTGCAGGTGCCCGGCAAGGATGCCAGCGCCCCGGCCGCCCGCTTGCTGCTGCTGGTGCAAAGCCACCGCGGTTACCTGAACCTGTCGGAACTGCTGACGCGCGCCTGGACCAGGGGCGTGGTGCGGGACCAGGCCGTCATCAAGCTGGAATGGCTGGAAGAACTCAACGAAGGCCTGATCGCGCTGTCGGGCGCCCAGGGCGGCGCCGTGGGCCAGGCGCTGGTGCAGGGCGACAATGCCCGCGCGCTGGAATGCGCCCTGCATCTGGCGGGCATCTTCCCGCACCGCTTTTACCTGGAACTGCAGCGCGCCCAGCGCCCGGATGATGAGCGCCATGTGGCGGCGGCCGTGCAACTGGCGGCGCGGCTCCGACTGCCGGTGGTGGCCACGCATCCGGTGCAGTTTTTGACCTATGACGACTACGAAGCGCACGAGGCGCGGGTGTGCATTGCCGAAGGCGAAATCCTGGGCAACGCGCGCCGGGTGCGCAAGTTCACGCGCGAGCAGTATTTCAAGTCGGCGGCGCAAATGGCTGAGTTGTTTGCCGACGTGCCCTCGGCGCTGGCCAACTCGCTGGAGATTGCCAAACGCTGCAACCTCAAGCTGGAACTGGGCAAGCCCATGCTGCCGGACTACCCCACGCCCGAGGTGAACGGCGTGCGCATGCCGGCGGATGACTACTTTCGCCATGCCTCATTCGAAGGCCTGGAGGCGCGGCTGCAACACCTTTACCCCAACGACAAGCTGCGCGACGAAAGGCGGCCGGCCTATGTGGAGCGGCTGGAGTTCGAGATCAACACCATTTTAAAGATGGGCTTTCCCGGCTACTTTCTGATCGTGGGTGACTTCATCAACTGGGCCAAGAACAATGGCTGTCCGGTGGGACCAGGACGCGGCTCGGGCGCCGGTTCGCTGGTGGCGTATGCGTTGAAGATTACCGACCTTGACCCGCTGCAGTACAACCTGCTGTTCGAGCGCTTCCTGAATCCGGAACGGGTGTCCATGCCCGACTTTGATATCGACTTTTGCCAGAGCAACCGCGACCGCGTGATTGACTATGTGAAAGACAAATACGGCCATGAGGCGGTCAGCCAGATCGTGACCTTTGGCACCATGGCGGCGCGCGCGGCGATTCGCGACGTGGGCCGCGTGCTGGACTTTCCGTATGGGTTTTGCGACGGCATTTCCAAGCTGATTCCGAACAAGCCGGGCCAGGCCGTCACGCTGCAGCTGCTGCCTGCGGAGCGCAAGAAAAATGACAAGATGGTTTATGCGCTGGAGGCCGAGCCGCTTCTGGCCGAGCGCGAGCGCAAGGAGGAAGACGTTCACACCCTGCTGGAGCTGGCCCGCAAGCTCGAAGGCCTGACCCGCAACGTCGGCATGCACGCCGGCGGCGTGCTGATTGCGCCCGGCAAGCTGACCGATTTTTGCCCGCTCTATCTGCAGCCCGGCAGCGGCTCGGCGGTGAGCCAGTTTGACAAGAACGATGTGGAGGCGATTGGCCTCGTCAAGTTCGACTTTTTGGGCCTGGCCACGCTGACGATTCTGGAAATCGCCAGAGAGTTCATCATGCAGCGCCATCCGGCGCAAAAAGACTTCAAGTTTGAGAACCTGCCGCTCAACGATGCCAAGGTGTATGCCCTGTTTGCCGACGGCAATACCGAAGCCGTGTTCCAGTTTGAAAGTATCGGCATGCAGCGCATGCTGAAAGACGCCAGGCCGAACCGGCTTGAAGACCTGATTGCAATGAACGCGCTCTACCGGCCGGGTCCCATGGACCTGATTCCGACCTATATTGCGCGCAAGCAGGGCAAGGAAGTGCCCGAGTACCCTGACCCGCGCGTCAAGCCGATTCTGGAAGAGACCTACGGCATCATGGTCTACCAGGAGCAGGTGATGCAGACCGCGCAGATTCTGGGCGGCTACTCGCTGGGCGGCGCCGACATGCTGCGCCGTGCCATGGGTAAAAAAGACGAGAAAGAGATGGCTTCGCAGCGGGAGATTTTCCGCAAGGGCGCGGGCGTCAATGGCTTGAGTCAGGAAAAAGCCGACGAGGTGTTTGACCTGATGGAGAAGTTTGCCGGCTACGGTTTTAACAAGTCGCACTCGGCCGCCTACGCGCTGCTGGCCTACCACACGGCCTGGCTCAAGGTGCATTACACCGCCGAGTTCTTTGCCGCCAACATGACGGTGGAGATGGACGACACCGACAAGCTCAAGATTTTGTTTGGTGACGCACAAAAAATGGGCATCCAGTTCGAGTCGCCCGACGTTAACCGCGGCGACTACCGGTTTGAGCCGACCAGCAACACCAGCGTGCGTTATGGCCTGGGCGCCATCAAGGGCACCGGCCAGCAAGCGATTGCCGCCATCGTGGCGGCGCGCAACGAGGGCGGGCCGTTTACCTCACTGTACGATTTTTGCGTGCGCGTGGACCGAAGCCGCCTCAACAAGCGCACGGTCGAGGCGCTGATCAAGGGTGGCGCCTTTGACAACCTGCACCTGAACCGGGCCGAACTGCTGGCCTCGGTCGATCGCGCCTTCGAGTTTGCGGTGGCCACCGAGGCCAATGCCAACCAGGGCGGGCTGTTCGACATGTCGGATTCCCATGCCGCCAGCACGCAGGAGCCGGCGCTGGTCGAGGCCGTGCCGTTTGGCGTGAAAGCGCGGCTGGTGCAGGAGAAAACCGCCATCGGCTTTTACCTGTCGGGCCACCTGTTTGACGAGGTGGAAACCGAGGTGCGGAGGTTTGCCAAACGCAAGATCGAAGACCTGATTGACTCGCGCGAGCCGCAGCTGCTGGCGGCCATCGTCAGCGACCTGCGCGTCATCAACGGCAACCGCGGCAAGCTGATCATCTTCAAGCTCGACGACAAAACCGATGTGCTGGAGGCCTCGGTGGACGAGACCATTTTCAATACTCACCGCAACCTGCTGAAGGACGACGAGCTGGTGATCGTGCAGGGCACCTTGCAGGGCGCGTCCGAGCGTTTTGGGCGGCGCTTCAAGGTCACCCAGGCGTGGGACCTGGAGACCGCGCGCTGCAAGTTCGGCAAGTATTTGCGCGTGGCCGTCAACGGCACGGCGCCCGACAT
>NZ_JANOAL010000274.1:0-11855 GCF_031411155.1 Polaromonas sp.
CGCTTCGTCGGTCTCCATCAGCGCCCGGCTGCCGCTGCGTGCCGTGCGCATCAGCGTGGCGGTCTCGGGGAACAGCTTGGCAAAGTAAAAGCGCGCGGTCTGCAGCTTGGCCACATAAAACTTGTCACTGTTGCCGGCGGCAATCTCGCGCAATGCCACTTGCGCCATGCGGGCCCAGAAGTAGCCAAACACCAGATGCCCCGCGACGCGCAGATAGTCTACGGCGGCGGCGCCCACTTCGTCGGGGTTCTGGAAGCCCTTGAAGCCCAGCTCGGTGGTGAACTTGGTCATCTGGTCGGCCAGCATGGCCAGCGGGTTGATGAACTCGGCCATTTTTTCGTTGACGCCCTCTTCCTGCACCAGCGCACCGATCAGCTTGCCAAACTTTTTCAGCGTCGCGCCGTTGTTGCCCAGGATCTTGCGGCCCAGCAGGTCGAGCGACTGGATGGTGTTGGTGCCTTCGTAAATCATGTTGATGCGGTTGTCGCGCACAAACTGCTCCATGCCCCATTCCTTGATAAAGCCGTGGCCGCCAAACACCTGCATGCAGGCATTGGTGGCAATGTGGCCGTTGTCGGTCAGGAAGGCCTTGACGATGGGCGTGAGCAGCGCGACGATCTCGCCCGAATCCTTGCGCACCTGCTCGTCGGGGTGGTGAATTTCCTTGTCCAGCAGCATGGTGCAGTAAATGGACAGCGCCCGGCCGCCTTCGGCATAGGCCTTGGCCGTCAGCAGCATCTTGCGCACGTCAGGGTGCACGATGATGGGGTCTGCGGCCAGGTCCCTGGCTTTCACGCCCGACAGCGAACGCATCTGGATGCGGTCCTTGGCATAGGCCAGGGCGTTCTGGTAGGCGACTTCGGTCAGGCCCAGCGACTGGTTGCCCACGCCCAGGCGGGCGGCATTCATCATCACGAACATGGCGGCCAGGCCCTTGTTGGGCGCGCCCACCATGGTGCCGACGGCGCCCTCCAGCACCATCTGGCAGGTTGAATTGCCGTGGATGCCCATCTTGTGCTCGATCCCGCCGCAGTAAATACCGTTGCGCGAACCCAGCGAGCCGTCGTCATTGATGTTGAACTTGGGCACGGCAAACAGGCTGATACCCTTGCTGCCCTGCGGCGCATCGGGCAGGCGCGCCAGCACCAGGTGCACGATGTTGCTGGTCATGTCGTGCTCGCCGGCGCTGATGAAAATCTTGTTGCCGGTGAGCCTGTAGCTGCCGTCGGGCTGTGGCTCGGCCTTGCTGCGCAGCAGGCCCAGGTCGGTGCCGCAATGCGCCTCGGTCAGGCACATGGTGCCGGTCCATTCGCCGCTGGTCAGCTTGGGCAGGTAGAGCTTTTTCTGGGCATCGGTGCCATGCGCATGCAGCGCTTCATAAGCGCCATGCGACAGGCCCGGGTACATGGTCCAGGCCTGATTCGCCGAGTTCATCATCTCGTAAAAACACTGGTTGACGACGAAAGGCAGGCCCTGGCCGCCGTATTCCGGGTCGCAGCTCAACGCGGCCCAGCCGCCCTCGACATACTGGGCGTAGGCTTCCTTGAAGCCCTTGGGCGGCGTCACTTCGTGGCTGGTCTTGTCGAGCTTGCAGCCTTCCTGGTCGCCGCTGATGTTGAGCGGAAAGGTGACCTGGGAGGCAAACTTGCCGCCTTCCTCCAGCACGGCATTGATGGTTTCGGCATCAATATCGGCATGGCGCGGCAAGGCCCTGAACTCGTCGGTGACCTTGAGCACTTCGTGCATGACGAACTGCATGTCGCGCAGGGGGGGATTGTACTGAGGCATGGTGCTCCTTGGCGTTAAACCGGTTTGAAGGAAGAGGCCTTGGCCGAAGCAGCCTTCGGCGCGGCAGGATTTTTGGGCAGGGCCGGGGCTGGCGCGGCGTCATTGCCGTAGCGCGCCAGAATGTTGGCAAAGCCGGTGTTGGCCCGGTCAATCGAGCCGGGGGTTTTCAGAAAACGCGCTTCATAGTGCAGCGCCAGGATCAGCCCGTGGATCTCGAAGGCCATCTGGTGCTCATCGGCCTCTGCATGAAGATGACCGGCCTCCTTGGCCTGCACCACCGCGCGGTACATGGCGGCCAGCCAGGTCCGCACCGAGCCGGCCAGCGCGTCACGCACCGGGCCGGGCCGGTCGTCAAATTCAACAGCGCCGCTGATATAGAGGCAGCCCGAATCGATCTCGACCGAGGTGCGGTTCATCCAGTTGTGAAACAGCGCGCGCAGGCGCGGCAGGCCGCGCGGCTCCTGCAGGGCCGGAAAGAACACTTCCTCCTCGAACCGGGTGTGGTACTCGCGGATCACCGAAATCTGCAACTCCTCGCGCGAGCCGAAGTGGGTAAGACGCCGGACTTGCTCATGCGCATGACCTCGGCCAGCGCGCCTATGCTGAGCCCTTCGAGGCCAATCTGCGTGGCCAGGCCCAGGGCCGCGTCCACAATGGCCGCTTTGGTCTGCTGGCCTTTTTGCTGGCTTTTGGGTCCAGCCCCAGCCGCAGGCGAAGCGCGCGTGGTTTTAACGGGGAGTTCAGTGACGGGCATGGTGGTGCTGCAAAATAAAACGAACGGTCGTTCTATTTTGCAGCAATTTCAATCGCGCCAAGCCCCCTGATGAAATAAATGCTGGTTTATAGAGGCCGAGGCCTAAGCCGGTTGCGGGTAAACCCTTGATTTACCCGCAGCCGGAATGGCTTCAGCGCTTGAACGGAACAACCAGCTGGCGCTGCTCACCCAGGCCTTCGATGCCCAATGCCATCTGGTCCCCCTTTTTCAGGAACACCGGCGGCTTCATACCCAAACCGACCCCAGGCGGCGTGCCCGTGGTGATGACGTCACCCGGCTCCAGGGTCATGAACTGGCTGACGTAGCTGACGATTTTGGCCACGCTGAAGATCATGGTTTTGGTGCTGCCGGTTTGCATGCGCCTGCCATTGACGTCCAGCCACATGTCCAGCTTTTGCGGATTGGGCACCTCGTCACGCGTCACCAGCCAGGGGCCCAGCGGGCCAAAGGTGTCGCACCCCTTGCCCTTGTCCCAGGTGCCGCCGCGCTCGATCTGGAACTCGCGTTCGCTGACATCGTTGATGGCGCAGTAGCCGGCGACATGGTTGAGCGCCTCTTTTTGCGACACATAACGAGCACGCGAGCCGATCACCACGCCGAGCTCAACCTCCCAGTCGGTCTTGACCGATCCCTTGGGCAGCATGACCGGGTCATTCGGCCCCTGAATGCAGCTGGTGGCTTTCATGAACACCACAGGTTCGGCGGGAATCGGCAGGCCGGATTCGGCTGCATGGTCGGCGTAGTTCAGGCCGATGGCGATGAACTTGCGGGTGCCGGTGACCGGGCTGCTCAAACGCGGCTGGCCCCTGACCAGCGGCAACTTCCCGGTGTTGAGTTTGCGCAGCCTGGCCAGCACCGCATCGCCGAGCTGGTCGGGACCGATGTCCTTGATGACGGCGCTCAGGTCGCGCAGCTTGCCGTCGGCATCGATCAGGCCTGGTTTTTCTTTTCCGGGGTTGCCGTAGCGAACAAGTTTCATGGTGTTTCCTTTTTAGATCCTGAACAGATAACTATCAATACGTTGCGCGGCCGCCGGAGAGGTCAAGCACCACACCCGTGGACAACGAACATTCTTCAGCACACCGGGTCGAGCGGGTTCATATCGTCATGCCACCGTCGATGGCATAGGCCTGGCCGGTGACGAATGCCGATTCATCGCTGGCCAGAAAAACCACCAGCGGTGCGATTTCATGAGCCTGCGCAAGCCGACCCATCGGTTGGCGCGCCACAAAGTTTTTGCGCGCTTCCTCCGGATCTTCAAACACATTGATACGCTCCTGCAGCGAGGGAGTATCGACCGTGCCGGGGCAAATGGCATTGCAGCGCACCCCGCGAAGGACATAGTCGGCGGCGACACTTTTGGTCAGACCGGTCACTGCCGCCTTGGACGCGCCGTAGAGAAAGCGGTTCGGCAATCCCTTAAAGCCGCAGACGCTGGCCATGTTGATGATGCTGCCGCCACCCCTGCCATGATGGTTTTCCAGCATCCGGGGCAGCGCCGCCTGGATGGCCCAGAACTGCGAACGTACATTCAAGTTGAAGGCAAAGTCCCATTCCTCATCGGTGGCCTGCAGGGCCGTGCCGGCGTGCACAAAACCGGCGCAGTTGAACAGCACATGGAGCGCCGGCAAGTCAGCCATCAGTTTCTGGATCGCGGCCTTATTGAGCACATCGAGCGCCGCAGTCTGGATATTGGGCACCCCGGCGTAACTGGCCAGCAGCTGTTCATTGACGTCGGTGGCCCAGACCTGGGCCCCCTCGGCCGCCATGGCCAGCGCGCTGGCTTTGCCGATGCCCTGCCCGGCCGCCGTCACCAGCGCGGTTTTTCCTTGAAGCCTCATGATTTTCCTCCTGGTTTGTTTGTTCCGACCCCGCTCTTCGGCCCGGCATGCGCGGCGCCAGATGGTCATGCGGCACCGCCAGGTCCGATGAACCGCCCGCAGGCATTGCAGGGTTTAGCCGGATGCCCGGGAGCTGGAATCATGGGATTATCAATTGGCCTTACCACTTGTCCAATTCTGGCTAACCCTTAATGCCGCTTCAAGAGCGCCCCGCATGCCGCTGCAAACCGTAGAACCGAAACGCCTGTACCGCCAGATCGCCGAGCAATTGCGCTCGCTGATCAGCCAGGGCGAGTTTGCAGCAGGCACACGCCTGCCGGCAGAGCGCGACCTGGCCAAGCAGCTGGGCGTGAGCCGCCCTTCGGTGCGCGAAGCCCTGATTGCGATGGAGGTGGAAGGCTGGGTCGAGGTTCGCACCGGCTCCGGCGTCTACGTGCTTGACCGGTCAAGCCGGACCAAAGCACCGCAGATTGCGCCCACCGAATGGGGGCCGCTGGAACTGATTCGCGCACGCCGCGTGGTGGAAGGCGAAATTGCCTCCATGGCTGCGGCGCTAGCCAAACGTAAAGATATGACCGCCATGCGCCTGGCCATTGACGCCATGAAAAGCGATGCCAGCCAGGGCGTGCTGCCACTCGAAGGCGACCGGGCCTTTCATACCGCGATTGTTGAGGCCTGCGGCAACGTGGTGCTGCTGGAGACCGTGCAGAGCTTCTGGGATTCGCGCCGCGGTCCGCTGTTCACGCGCCTGGGCGGCTACTTTGAGACCATGAAATCCTGGCAGTCCGCCATCGCCGAGCACGAAGCGATTTATGCAGCCATCTGCGCCCATGACGCTGCCGCCGCCCGTGCCGCGATGCATGCCCACATGGACAAATCCCACGCCCGATTCAGCGCGAGCTGGCGCCGTGCGAAAACGAATTGATTCCAGCGCCCAGCATTTTTATCTCTTTTACTTCCCCCTTTTTACTTTCGCCTTTCTTTCAACCGAGGAGACACCATGACAAAACGACGGACCCTGAAAACCATTGCCTCCTGCGCCATCCTGGCGGGCCTCATGGGCACAGCTGGCCTGGCCCAGGCCCAGACCAAACTGAAATGGGCGCACGTTTATGAAACCTCGGAGCCTTACCACAAGTGGTCGGTCTGGGCGGCCGACGAGATCAAGAAACAAACCAGCGGCCGCTACGACATCCAGGTGTTCCCGGCTTCCACGCTGGGCAAGGAAAGCGACATCAACCAGGGCCTGCAGCTCGGCACCGTCGACATCATCATTTCGGGGGCCTCGTTTGCCGCCCGCAGCTTTCCGCGCATCGGCGTGGCGTACTACCCCTATACCTTTCGCGACCCGGAGCACCTGCTCAAATATGCCAAGAGCGATGTGTTCAAGGAACTGGCCGATGGCTACAAGCAGAAAACCGGTATCCAGACCGTTGCGGTGACCTACTACGGCGCACGCCACTCCACCAGCAACAAGCCCTTCAAGAACTGCGACGAAATGAAGGGCCTGAAGATGCGGGTGCCCGACGTGCCCGCCTACATGGCGCTGCCGCGTGCCTGCGGCGCCAATCCGACACCCATCGCTTTTGCCGAGGTCTACCTGGCGCTGCAAAACGGCACGGTCGATGCGCAGGAAAACCCGCTGCCCACCATCGAAGCCAAGAAGTTCTATGAGGTGCAGAAGAACATCATCCTGACCGGCCACATCCTGGATTCGCTGGTCACGCAAGTCGGCCCCCACGTCTGGACCAAGCTCAGCGAGGCCGACAAAAAGATCTTCACCGACGTGATGCAGGAAGCGGCCGCCAGCGCCACGGCCGACATCAAGAAGCGTGAAGGCGAATTGGTCGACGAGTTCAAGAAAAAGGGCCTGAACCTGATCACGGTCAACAAGGACGAGTTCCGCGACCGCATCGTCAAAGCCGTGGACATGGGCTCGATGGGCTACGACAAGAAGGATTGGGACCGCATCCAGGCGATCAGGTAAGTTTGATCTGCCGGGCAGTGACCGGCAGATTTCACACGTGGCCAACCTGGCCGTCCCCTTCGCGGGGAGGGCTTTCACCTCCTCAACATCCAGCACCATGATCCCCATTCCTGATATTGACGCCCTGCCCAAGGTCATGGGCGACGACGGCCAGTTCCATGCCACCGACGAAGTGGTTGACCTGTCTGGCACGCCGGTTGAGGCCTGGGCCGCGCTTTTGTTTTTCTGGGCGTTGGGCCTGACGGTGTTCTACCAGTTCTTCACCCGTTATGTGATGAACGATTCGGCGGCCTGGACCGAGGAGATCGCGCGCTACCTGCTGATAGCGACCGTGTTCGTCGGGGCCGCGATCGGGGTCGCCAAAAACAACCATATCCAGGTCGATTTTTTTTACCGTTTCATGCCGCCCTGGCTGGGGCGGGCCATGGCCCTGCTGACCGATGTGCTGCGCATCGCCTTCCTGGGCGCTGCGGTCGTATTAACCTGGCAAATGATGAACAAGATGGGCGACTACAAAATGACGATAGTCGATTTGCCCATGAACCTGGTGTATGGCATCTGCCTGGCGGGATTTGCCGCCATGTGCGCACGCTCGCTCTGGGTCATGCGGGTGAACTTCAAGCGCGGCTACAGCGTGCTGGAGCGCCCTGAATCCACCATGGAGGACCGCTAGATGTTGAAGATTGCCTTCCTGTTCCTGATGAGCGGCGGCCTGCCGGTGGCCATGGCCATGGCCGGCGCTTCGCTCATCTACATCCTGTTCACCAATAGTTCGCCACCGTTTGTGGTGATTCACCGCATGGTCAGCGGCATTGACAGCTTCCCGCTGCTGGCCGTGCCCTTCTTCATCCTGGCCGGCAACCTGATGAACAACGCCGGCATCACCAACCGCATCTACAACTACGCGCTGGCGCTGGTGGGCTGGATGAAAGGCGGACTGGGCCACGTCAACGTCGTCGGTTCGGTGGTATTTGCCGGCATGAGCGGCACCGCCATTGCCGACGCGGCCGGGCTCGGCACCATCGAGATCAAGGCCATGAAAGACCACGGCTACAGCACCGAGTTTGCCGTCGGCGTGACGGCGGCCTCCGCCACACTGGGCCCCATCATCCCGCCGAGTCTGCCCTTTGTGATCTACGGCATGATGGCCCACGTCAGCGTTGGCGCGCTGTTTTTGGCGGGCATTTTGCCCGGTGTGTTGATGGCCATTTTGATGATGCTGACGGTGGCCTGGTTTGCCCACAAGAACAACTGGGGCGCCGATGTCCCGTTCGCCTGGAGCCGCCTGAACAAGGCGCTGATCGAAACCGCCGTGGTCATCGGCTGGCCGCTGCTGCTGTGGCTGCTGATCGGCAAGCTGGGCTTTCCGCCGCAAGTGACCGTGGCCGCCGCGCTGGTGGCGCTGTTCGCGGCCGACAAGGCTTTCAGCTTCCAGGCCGTGCTGCCCATCATGACACCCGTGTTGCTGATAGGCGGCATGACCACCGGCATCTTCACGCCCACCGAAGGCGCGATTGCCGCCTGCGTCTGGTCGCTGATCCTCGGTTTTGCCTGGTACGGCACGCTGACCTTCAAGAGTTTTGTCAAGGTCTGTCTCGATACCGTGGAGACGACGTCCACCGTGTTGTTCATCGTCGCCGCGGCGTCGATTTTCGGATGGATGCTGACGGCCACCGGGGTGACCACCGACATTGCCAAATGGGTGCTGGAATTTACCAAGGAGGCTTGGGTCTTTCTGCTGCTGGCCAATGTGCTGATGCTGTTTGTCGGCTGCTTTCTGGAGCCGACGGCGGCCATCACGATTCTGGTGCCGATTCTGGTGCCTATCGCGGTGCAACTCGGCGTCGATCCGGTCCACTTCGGACTGGTGATGGTGCTCAACCTGATGATTGGCCTGCTGCACCCGCCCATGGGCATGGTGCTGTTTGTGCTGGCGCGCGTCGCCAAACTCTCGGTTGAGCGCACCACCATTGCCATCCTGCCCTGGCTCATTCCGCTGCTGGGCAGCCTGGCGATCATCACCTACTTCCCGAAACTGGTGCTGTGGCTGCCCAAAATGTTTTATTGAAGAGAAGTTTCCATGACCCCATTCATTCGCCTTCATCCTGCTGATGACGTCCTGATCGCCCGCCAGCAATTGCTCAACGGCACCCGCGTCGAAGGCATCCCGGTCAAGGGCCTGATTCCGGCCGGCCACAAGATTGCCACCCACGCCATCGCGACTGGCGAGCCGGTGCGGCGCTACAACCAGATCATCGGTTTTGCCTGCAAACCGATTGCGGCCGGTGAGCATGTGCACACGCACAACCTGGACATGGGCCCGGACAAGGGTGACTTCGAACGTGACTACGCCTTTGGCGCCGACGTCAAACCCGAGCCGGCCCGGCGCGAGGCCAGCTTCATGGGCATCAAGCGCGCCGATGGCCGGGTCGCGACACGCAACTACATCGGCGTGCTGACCAGCGTGAACTGCTCGGCCACGGCGGCCCGCGCCATTGCCGACCACTTTTCGCGGCACACCAACCCGGCGGCGCTGGCCGATTTTCCGAATGTCGACGGCGTGGTGGCTCTGACCCACGGCACCGGCTGCGGCATGGACACCGAGGGGGTGGGCATGCAGCTGCTGCAGCGCACGCTGGCCGGCTACGCCGCGCACGCCAACTTCGCCGCCGTGCTGGTGGTGGGGCTGGGCTGCGAAGCCAACCAGATCAACGCCTGGCTGGCCCACAGCAGCCTGTGCGAAGGCGAGACCTTCAAGGTGTTCAACATCCAGGACACGGGCGGCACCACCAAGACCGTGGCCAAGGGCGTGGCGCTGATCAAGGAGATGCTGCCCACCGTCAACAAGGTGAAACGCGAGCCCTGCAGCGCCGCGCACATCACCATCGGCCTGCAGTGCGGCGGCTCGGACGGCTACTCGGGCATCAGCGCCAACCCGGCGCTGGGTGCGGCGGTAGACCTGCTGGTGGCGCACGGCGGCACCGCCATCCTGAGCGAGACGCCCGAAATTTACGGCGCCGAACACCTGCTGACGCGTAGGGCGGTGAAACCCGAGGTGGCTGAAAAACTGATCCAGCGCATCAAGTGGTGGGAGCACTACACCCAGATCAACGAGGGCGAGATGAACAACAACCCCTCGCCCGGCAACAAGGCGGGCGGGCTCACCACCATCCTGGAAAAATCGCTGGGCGCCGTCGCCAAGGGCGGCACCAGCAACCTGCAGGCGGTCTACGAATACGCCGAGCCGGTGACGGCGCACGGCTTTGTTTATATGGACACGCCCGGTTATGACCCGGTCAGCGCGACCGGCCAGGTGGCCGGCGGCGCCAACCTGATCTGCTTTACCACCGGACGCGGCTCGGCCTACGGCTGCGCGCCCTCACCCTCGCTCAAGCTGTCGACCAACTCGACGCTGTGGCGCAAGCAGGAAGACGACATGGACATCAACTGCGGCGAGATCATCGACGGCAGCAGCACGGTGGCCGAGATGGGGCAGCGCATTTTCGAGCTGGTGCTGGCCACGGCCTCGGGCGAGCCAAGCAAGAGCGAAAAACACGGCTACGGGCAAAACGAGTTTGTGCCCTGGCAGGTCGGCGCGGTGATGTAGTTTTTCATGCAAAAAACACTTCAAGCCCATGAACTACGGGCGCAGGTAGCTACTGTTTTAATAGCAGCCGGCAGTTCCCCCGAAGAAGCCGCCAGTGTCGCGGCGAACCTGGTACTGGCCAACCTGAGCGGCCATGACTCGCACGGCGTCGGCATGCTGCCGCGGTATGTGGACGCGGTGCTCGAAGGCGGCCTGAAACCGAACAGCGGCGTGCGTGTGGTCCTCGACACCGGCTCGCTCTTGAGCCTGGACGGTCAGCGCGGCTACGGCCAGATGGTCGGCGAACAGGCCATGGCGCTCGGCATAGACCGCGCCAAGGCCCACGGCAGCTGCATCATGACCCTGGGCAATGCGCATCACCTGGGCCGCATCGGGCACTTTGCCGAAATGGCCGTGGCCCAAGGCCTGGTGTCGCTGCATTTTGTCAACGTTCTGTCACGCCCGGTGGTGGCGCCCTTTGGCGGCGCCGACGGGCGCTTTGGCACCAACCCCTGCTGCATCGGCATTCCGCTCAAGGGGCGGGAACCGTTCATTCTGGACTTTGCGACCAGCCGCGTGGCGCAGGGCAAGATGCGTGTGGCCTACAACAAGGGGACTCAAGTCGAACCCGGCACACTGATTGACGAACACGGCCACCCCACCACCGACCCCGGCGTGGTGGTGGTGCCGCAGAGCAATGGGCTGTTCGGCGCGCTGATGGCCTTTGGCGAACACAAGGGTTACGGCCTGGCGGTGGCCTGCGAACTGCTGGGCGGCGCCCTGACCGGCGGCGGCACCTGGCACAAACCGACCGATCCGGCCGTGCGCGCCATCGTCAACGGCATGCTGACGATTTTGATAGACCCGGCCAAACTCGGCACCCAGGCCGCTTTTGAGCGGGAAGCGGTGGCTTTTGTCGACTGGCTACAGGCCGGGCCGGTCGCGCCCGGTTTTGACGCCGTGCAGATTGGCGGCGACCCGGAGCGTGCCACCCATGCGCAGCGCGAAGTCGATGGAATTGCGATCGATGACCAGACCTGGCAGGAGATGGTTGTGGCGGGCCGCAAGGTCGGCGTGGCCTTGCCAGACTGAGATTCGCAACACCGCCACTTCACCACCATTCACTACTAAATTGATAGCTACTTGTGCAAGCAGATCAAGGGCAAACCCCTTAAAACACCGTTAAAAACCTATGAACACCATGACTCCTCCGATTCAAGACCAAGTCGCCCTCGTCACCGGGGCCAATGCCGGCATGGGCCTGGCCACCGTTCGCGCCCTGCTCGACGCGGGCTACCGCGTGGCCGCAACCGACCTGCGCACCGAGCAGGTTGCCAGCACGCTGACCTCGCACGGCGACCGGCTGGCCTGTTTCACCATGGACGTGAGCGACCAGGCCCAGGTCCACGCCGCCTGCGACGCCATCGAGCAGCACTTTGGCCGCATCGACGTCTGCGTCAACAACGCCGGTTTTTTGCAGTACGCCAACTGCGAACAGACCACCCCCGAACTCTGGCGCAAGACCCTGAGCATCAACCTGGACGGCGTGTTCTACGTGAGCCAGCGCGTCGCGCCGGGCATGAAGGCGCGTGGCTTTGGCCGCATCGTCAACGTGTCGTCCTACGGCGCCAAAACCGGCGGCCTATCGCCGCTGCCGGCCTACGCCGCCAGCAAGGGCGGCGTGATCTCGCTAACCTTCAGTTTTGCGCGCGAATACGCGCCGTTTGGCGTCACCTGCAATGCCCTGGCGCCGACCTTCGTCAAGACCCAGATGCTGACTGAGCAGGTCAGCGCCGAGCGGCAGGCCGAGCTGCGCCAGAAAATTCCGGTGGGCCGCTTTTGCGAACTCGAGGAATTTGCCCACAGCGTGCTGTTTTT
>NZ_JANOAL010000275.1:0-3524 GCF_031411155.1 Polaromonas sp.
GCCGCCAGCGGCCCGATGCGCGGGTAGCGCGCTTTGAGTTCAAGGCGGTGCGCCCCACCTTTGACATCCACCCGTTTTCCGTCCACGGCCAGCCTTCGCTTGACGGCAAAACCGTTCATCTGTGGGGCCGCGACCATGAGGGCTGGCTCACCATGGACGCCACGGCCACCCTGGCCTGAAGGCGAAACTGACCATGCAACCTCTTAAAGGCATTACCGTCGTCACGCTGGAGCATGCGATTGCCGCGCCGTTCGCGACGCGCCAGCTGGCTGACCTGGGCGCCCGCGTCGTCAAGATCGAGCGCCCCTGCGTCGGCGACTTTGCGCGCGGCTATGACGAACGCGTGCGCGGCCTGGCCTCGCATTTCGTCTGGACCAACCGCTCCAAGGAAAGCCTCACGCTCGATGTGAAACATGAGGAAGCGCAAAAAATACTGATGCGCCTGATTCTGGAAGAAGCCGATGTGCTGGTGCAAAACCTCGCACCCGGCGCCGCGGCGCGACTGGGCCTGTCGTATGAAGCGCTGTCCAAGGTCAAGCCCGGCCTCATCGTCTGCGACATTTCGGGCTACGGCAGTGACGGGCCCTACCGCGACAAAAAGGCCTACGACCTGCTGATCCAGAGCGAAGCGGGCTTCGTGTCGGTCACCGGCACGCCCGACACGCCCTGCAAGGCCGGCCCCTCGATCGCCGACATCGCGGCCGGCATGTATGCCTACACCAACATTCTGGCGGCACTCGTGCACCGGCAGCAAACCGGCCAGGGCCAGCGCATCGACGTGTCGATGCTCGAATCGCTGACGGAATGGATGGGCAACCCGCTGTACTACGCCTTTGACGGCGCGGCACCGCCACCGCGCACCGGCGCCAGCCACGCCACCATCTACCCGTATGGCCCCTTCCCCGCCGGTGACGACAAGACCGTGATGCTGGGCCTGCAAAACGAGCGCGAGTGGAAGGTGTTTTGCGACAAGGTCTTGCTGCAGCCCGCGCTGGCGGGCGAGGAACGCTTTTCCAGCAATGCCAGACGCAGCGCCGGGCGGGCCGAGCTGTCGGCCCTGATCATCGAGGCCTTCTCCACACTCAGCGCCGAACAGGTGGCCGGGCGGCTGGAACAGGCCGGCATTGCCAACGCCCAGGTCAACACCATGGGCCAGGTGTGGGCGCATCCGCAACTCAAGGCGCGCGAGCGCTGGCGTGAGGTGGCCACACCTGCCGGGCCGATTCCCGCCCTGCTGCCGCCGGGCTCCTGGCAACACGGCGCGCCGCGCATGGATGCCGTGCCCGCGCTGGGCCAGCACACCGACGCCATCCTGGGTCACTATGGGTACAGCGCGGAGCGCATTGCCCAGTTGCGCGCTGAAGGCGTGGTCTGACCATGGCTGACTACGCCCCCCTGACCTACCTGTTCGTGCCCGGCAACCGCCCCGAGCGCTTCGCCAGGGCGCTGGCCTCGGGCGCTGAGCGCGTCATCATTGACCTGGAAGACGCCGTGGCGCCGGCCGACAAGGCAGCGGCGCGCGCGGCAATTGCCCAGTGGATGGCGGGTGCCAGCGAAGCGCGCAAAAACCTGCTGCTGCGCATCAACGATGCGGCAACCGACTGGCATGACCAAGACCTCGCCCTGGCGCGCGCGGTACGGGCCGCCTGCCTCATGCTGCCCAAATGCGAGGCGCCCGATCAGGTCGCTGCGGTGCGGGCCGGGTTACCCAAAGATGCAAGCGTGCTGCCGCTGATTGAAACCGCACGCGGCATGGTGGCCTTGTATGAGATTGCCGCGGCGCCCGGCGTGACGCGGCTGGCCTTTGGCTCGCTCGACTACATGGCCGATCTCGACCTTCCGGCGGGCAGCCTGGCGCTCGATTACGCGGCGGCGCAAATCGTCGTTGCCTCGCGCGCGGCCGGTCTGCCAGCGCCGGTCGCAGGCGTCACGCCCGAACTCGATGCGGCGCGCGTGGCGGCCGACATGGCCCACGCGCGCAGCCTGGGCTTCGGCGCCAAGATGTGCGTTCACCCTTCGCAAGTGGCTGTCGTTCGTGCCGCCCTGAGACCGAGCGCAGAAGAACTGGCATGGGCGCAGCGTGTGCTGCATGCCTGGAAGGCATCTACCGGTGGCGCGTTGCAGCTGGACGGCAAGATGGTGGACCGCCCGGTCGTCCTGAAAGCTGAGCGCATCGCGGCACAAGCGGCCCGAACGAAATAAGTCCAAACCCTCACAAAAAATATCAACCCCCACGGAGAAAGCCATGCCCGCATCCATCATCGATTCCAGAATCTTCGGCGACATGTTCAGCGACGCCGCCATGCGCCAGGTCTGGTCTGACGAAAACCGCACCGCCAGGTACCTGGACATAGAACGTGCGCTGGCCAAGGTGCAGGGCGAGCTGGGCCTGATCCCGAAAGAGGCCGCCGACGAGATCGTCAAGAACTGCCATATCGACCAGATCGACTGGGTCAAGCTCAAGGCCAAGACCGAGCAGATCGGCTATCCCATCATTGCCGTGGTGAATCAGATCAATGCCAACTGCCAGGGCAAGCTGGGCGAATACTGCCACTGGGGCGCAACGACACAAGACATCACCGATACCGCCGCCGTGCTGCAGATCCGCGAGGGCCTGGCGCTGGTGGAGGCAGACCTGAAAGACATCTCGGCCTCGCTCGCCAAACTGGCGCGCGCGCACCGCGACACCCCCATCATCGGCCGCAGCAACCTGCAGCAGGCCACGCCCATCACCTTTGGCTACAAGATGGCCAGCATCCTCGCCGGCATTGAACGCCATCGCGAACGCCTGCAGCAGCTCAAACCGCGCGTGCTGGTGGGCGAATTCGGCGGCGCGTCGGGAACGCTGTCGTCGCTGGAAAAAGGCGCGATGGAAACACAAGCGGGCCTGATGAAGGAACTGGGCCTGGGCCAGCCGCTGATTTCATGGCACACCGTGCGCGACAACTTTGCCGAGGTCGGCGCCTTCCTCGGCATCGTCGGCGGCTCGCTCGGCAAGATTGCGATGGACGTGAAACTGCTGATGCAGACCGAGGTGGCCGAGGTGTTTGAACCGTTTGCACCGGGGCGCGGCTCGTCGTCGACCATGCCGCAAAAGCGCAACCCGATCTCGTGCCTGTACATCCACGCCAATATCTCGGTGGTGCGCCAGCTCGCGGCCTCGCTAATGGACGCCATGGTGGCCGACCACGAGCGCTCGACCGGCCCCTGGGAGATCGAATGGGTGGCGCTGCCCGAGATCTTCTGCCTGATCTCGGGTGCGCTGAAGCAGACCAAATTCATCCTGAGCGGGCTGGAAGTCGATGCCGAACAGATGCGCCGCAACATCGACATGACGCATGGGCTGGTGATGTCGGAAGCCGTGATGATGGGCCTGGGCCCCCACATCGGCCGCGAATACGCGCATGACCTGGTCTATGACATCTGCCGCGCGGCCCTGCAGCAAAAGCGCCCGCTGATCGACCTGCTGGCCGAGCACCCCGAAATCAACAAGCATGTGACGCGTGAGCAGCTGGCGTCTTTTT
>NZ_JANOAL010000276.1:0-2545 GCF_031411155.1 Polaromonas sp.
CGGCAGCCCCGGGAGGCGTTTGAAGCCGCCTATGCCGACATCGCCCGCGGTGTCGCCGACTGGGCGCCGCGCATCAGGCAACTGGGCTAAGCCCCCGTCTCAAGCACCCGACTCAAGAAATAGTTAGCGAATGAATTCTCAACAAGCCAATCCCCTGCCTTTTGCCTCGGCCCTGCCTGCTGCGGGCGACGGCGACGATGTCCACCTGCTTGACCTGCTCGACGTGGTGCTGGATCACCGCTGGCTGATTGCGGTGGTGACCGCTTTGTTTATCGTGGGCGGGGTGGCTTACGCGCTGATGAGCACGCCCATTTACGAAGCCGATATCCTGATCCAGGTCGAGGAAAGCAAGGGCGGCAATGCCGGCAGCCTGCTGGGCGATGCGGCCAGCCTGTTTGAAATCCGCTCCCCGGCCTCGGCCGAGATCGAGATCCTGCGCTCGCGCCTGGTGGTGGGCCAGGCCGTGCAAAACCTGCAGCTCGACCTGAGCGTCAGCCCGCGCTACGTGCCCGTCATCGGGCGCTGGCTGTCGCGCCGCGCCAGCGAGCCCTCCAATCCCGGTTTCATGGGCTTTGGCGGCTATGTCAGCGGCACCGAAGCGCTCAAGGTGGGCGAGTTCGAGGTGCCGGGCGCGCTGGAGGGCGAACGCTTTGTGGTGCGGCTGACCGAGCAGGGCTACAGCCTGCTTTCGCCCGAGGGGGTGGTGCTGGGTCAGGCGGCGGCAGGCCAGCCGCTGGTGTTCACCGACAAGGGGCAGCAGGGCCGGCTGCTGGTCGCGGCGGCCGTGGGCAAGCCGGGCGCCGAGTTTTACCTGATCCGTTCCTCGCGACTGAAAATCACCGAAGAGCTGCAGCGCAGCCTGAGAATCGCCGAGCTCGGCAAGCAGTCGGGCGTGATCCAGGGCAGCCTGGAAGGCAGCGATCCCGGCAAAATCACCCGCGTGCTGAATGAAGTGGGCTCGCTGTACGTGCGCCAGAACGTCGAGCGCAAGGCCGCCGAGGCCGAAAAATCGCTGGGCTTCCTGGGCACGTTTTTGCCGCAGCTGCGCCAGCAGCTCGAAGAATCCGAGAACAAGTTCAACCAGTTCCGCAACCGCCATGGCACCTTTGACCTCAGTGCCGAGGCGGGCGCCTTGCTCAGCAAGGGCGTCACGCTGCAAGCTAGCCTGCTGGAGCTGCAGCAAAAGCGCAAGGAGCTGGAGGCCCGCTTTACCGCCCAGCACCCCAGCATTCAGACCATCGACGCGCAAATCAGAACCCTCAACGGCGAGTTGTCCGAACTCAGCGGCAAGGCCAAGTCTTTCCCCAATGTCGAGCAAGACCTGCTGCGCCTGACGCGCGACGTCAAGGTCAACAACGAGCTCTATGTCAGCCTGCTCAACAGTTCCCAGCAGCTGCGGCTGGTGAAGGAGGGCAAGGTCGGCAACGTGCGGGTGGTCGACGTGGCCGCCGTGCCTCAGGCGCCCGTCAAGCCCAAGCGCTCGCTGGTGATGGCGATGGCCGCTGTGCTGGGCCTGGTGGCCGGGCTGGCGCTGGCCTTTTTGCGCAACAGCCTGCGCCCCGGCATCAGGGACCCGCTCGACATCGAGCAGCATGTCGGCCTGCCCGTGTTTGCCACCATTCCGCATTCCGAGGCCCAGGTGCGCCAGGACAAAAACGTGCGCGCCAGGGCCGCCGGCATCCATGTGCTGGCGGTGGCCGAGCCGCAGGACGCGTCCATCGAGAGTCTGCGCAGCCTGCGCACCGCCCTGCAGTTCGCCATGCTCGACGCGACCAGCAACATCGTGCTGGTCACCGGCCCCACGCCGGGCATCGGCAAATCGTTCACCAGCGTCAACTTTGCGGCGGTGCTCGGTGCGGCCGACAAAAAAGTGCTGCTCATCGATGCCGACCTGCGCAAGGGCCACCTGAACCTGTACTTTGGCCAAAAACGCGAACGCGGCCTGAGCGAGGTCCTCAGTGGCAGTTTGCCGCTGGCCGACGTCTTGCGCCGCAATGCCGCGCCGAACGTCGACTTTCTGTCCACCGGCACCATGCCGCCCAACCCGGCCGAGCTGCTGATGACGCCTGCAACCCAGACGCTGCTGCAGCAACTGGCCGGCCAGTACGACCTCATCATCATCGACACGCCGCCGGTGCTGGCCGCCTCCGACACCGCCATCCTGGCCCCGCTGGCCGGCGTGGTGTTCATGGTGGCACGGGCCGACGTGACCAGCCTGGGCGAGCTGCAGGAGTCGGCCAAGCGCTTGCAGCAAAGCGGCGTGCACACCCGCGGCGTGATCTTCAACGGCCTGGACATGGACAAGCGCCGCTACGGTTATGGCGTCGGCAACAAATATGGCCGCTACCGTTACCTGAACTACAAATACTGAGGCCGTTTTTACCCATGCTCCAGGTCGCGTCCGCCACCCCCGTGCCGCAGCACATCGCCGTCATCATGGACGGCAACCGCCGCTGGGCCAGCCAGCGCGGCCTGCCCAAGGCCATTGGCCATGCCAGCGGGGCCAAGCGCATTCGCGGGCTGGTTGAGGCCTGCTCCGAGCGCG
>NZ_JANOAL010000277.1:0-6002 GCF_031411155.1 Polaromonas sp.
GCCGCTCAGGGCCGCCACCAGCAGGCAGGTCTGCAGGCCGCCGACCGTGGCCACCTGGCCCCACAAGGCGGCGCCCAGCGCGCTGGCGCCCATGATCGCCATCTGGTACATCGACATGCCGCGTGCCCGCACCCAGTCGGGCAGCGCCAGCTGGGCCGACACGCTGAGCGAATTGGCGCAGGTGATCCAGGCCATGCCATTGAGCAGCATGGCCGGCACCGCCACATAGACATTGGGCGCAAACGCCATCACCGCGGTCGATGCCGACTGCAGCATGGTCGCGCGCAGCACCAGCGTGTCGCGCGCCATCATCTGGCGCAGGCGCGGCAGGTACATGGCGGCGAAGATGGCGCCCGCGCCCATCGAGGCCAGCAGCAGCGTGAAGGTGCCGGCACCGCCGCCGTGCAGGCCGCGCGCCACCAGCGGCAGCAGCGCCAGCAGCGCGGTGGAATGCAGAAAAAACAGCGACACCCGCACCAGCACCGCCCGCAGCCGGCTCGACTGCACCACGTATTGCAGGCCCACGCGCATGGCGCTGATCAGGCGCTCGCGGCCCAGCGGGCTGGCCACATGGTCGCGCCGCCAGCGCATGATGACAAAGCCCGAGATCACCGACAGCACGGCATTGAGCACAAACACATACTCGGTGCCGGCACTGGCAATCAGCGCGCCGGCCAGCAGCGGCCCGATGATGCGCGAGGCGTTCATCGCCACCCCGTTCAGCGCCAGCGCGGCGGGCAGCTGCACGCGCGGCACCAGCTCGGGCACGATGGCCGCAAACACCGGCCAGCGCATCGCCAGGCCGACGCCGTTGGCAAAGGTCAGGGCCAGCAGCAGCGCCGGCGTCATCACGTCGGCAATCACGGTGATGCACAGCAGCACGGCCACCGCCGCCACCCAGAACTGCGTCATGATGAAGTAGCGCCGCCGGTCCAGAATGTCGGCCAGCGCGCCGCTGGGCAGACCCAGCAGGAACACCGGCAGGGTAGAGGCGGTCTGCACCAGCGCCACCCAGATCGGCGTGGTGGTCATCGACGTCATCAGCCAGGCGGCCGCGACGTCGTTCATCCACATGCAGGTGTTGGCCACCAGCCAGGTGCTCCACAGCATGCGAAACACCGGAACCTTGATCGGATCCCACGCGGACGGGGGAGCCGCGGTGGCGGTGGAGGCAGCGCGGGCGGGCGGGTTTACTTCTTCGGGCATTCAGTCATTGTGCGGCGCGTGGCCTGGTCTGGCATGGATCTGGTACAGCGCGGGGGCGCCTGCGGGCAGTTTTTCCAGCTCCCATAGTTTGCTGTGAAACGCCGCCACGCTGGGGCGGTGGGCGATGGAGACGATGGTGCCATGAACCGAGCGGATGTGCGCCAGTAGTTTTGCGTACAGGCTTTGCTCGGCCACCTCGTCGAGCGCACTGGTGGCTTCGTCGGCAAAAATCCAGCGCGGTTTTTTCAGCAGCACGCGGGCAATTGCCAGCCGTTGCTGCTCGCCGCCCGACAGCTTCTGGCTCCAGGCGTCCTTCTCGTCGAGCCGGCTCGCCAGTTGCGGCAGCAGCGCATCGACCAGCGCCAGCTTCAGCGCCTCGTCGCTGTACTGCGCTGCGGGCTGCGGGTAGGCCAGCGCGTCGCGCAGCGTGCCGTCGGGAAAGTAGGGCCGCTGCGGAATGAACATGGCATCCTGCGGCAAATGCGCCTGGCCCCTGGCAAACGGCCAGATGCCGGCAAAGGCCCGGAACAGCGTGGACTTGCCGCTGCCCGACGGCCCCTTGACCAGCACGCTCTCGCCGGGGCCGGCCTGCAGCGACACACCGCTCAGCAGGGTGGCCCCGGTGGGCAGGCCCAGGCTCAGCTCATGGGCCACCAGGGTGTCGGCGTTGACCGCTGGCCGGCTGTTGATTGCTATTGAATTAATAGCCGTCTGCACTTGTTCTGCCTGGGCTAGCGCCACAATATGGTCCTCAAAACTGGTCAGACGGTCGGTCGTGGCGCGCCAGGCCGCCAGGCTGCTGTAGTTGTCGACCAGCCAGCTCAGCGAGTCCTGCACCCGGCCAAAGGCCGACGAAATCTGAATCAGCTCGCCGAGCTGAATCGCGCCGCTGAAAAAGCGCGGCGCCGCCACGATGAAGGGAAACACCACCGCCGCCTGGCCAAAAAAATTGGTGAACCAGACCAGGTTTTTCTGCTTTTTGATCAGCAGCAGGTAATTGGCCAGCACCGCGGCGAAGCGGGTGTCCAGCTGCGCCCGCTCCACCGCCTCGCCCTTGTCCAGCGCAATCGATTCGCTGTATTCACGCACCCGCACCATGTGGTGGCGAAAGTCGGCCTCGTAGCGCTGCTGCTGGTAGTTGAGCTTGATCTGCGGCCGGCCGATGTAGTGGGTGATGACACTGCCCACCACGCAATACAGCACCGCCATCCAGACCATGAAGCCCGGAATGCTGTAGCTGCTGCCGCCGACGGTAAAGGCAAAAGCGCCCGACAGCGACCACAGGATGCCGACAAAGCTGACCAGCGTCACCACTGCGTTCAAGAGGCCCATGCTGAGCGAAATGCTGTAGGAGGTGAACAGGTTGATGTCTTCCTGAATCCGCTGGTCCGGGTTGTCCGAGCTGTTGGCGGTTTTGTCTGCACCCGAAAAGCGCGCCAGCTCCAGCTGGTAAAACGCATGGTCGGCCAGCCAGCGCTGTAAATAATGCCCCGTCATCCAGGCGCGCCAGCGCACTTCCAGCAGCTGCGTCAGGTAAAAGCGGTAGACCGCGATGATGATGAAGGCAAACGCCAGGTAGGTGAAGCGCCCCAGTTGCGTCCAGAACACCGCCGCGTCCTTGTTTTGCAGTGCGTCGTAAAACACCCGGTTCCAGTCATTGAGCAGCACCAGCATGTAGACCGCGCCCAGATTGAGCAGCACGATCGCCAGCAGCAGGCCGCGCGCCTTCCATTTGTCTTCAGAGCGGAAGTAGGGCGCCGACAGCGCCCAGACCCGGGCGCCGAACTGCTGGAAGGCCTTGAGCTTGGCAAAAAATCCGGAAGGGCTGGGGGCTGTGGTCATGGGGGGCAGTTTTTTGTTGTCAGGAATCACGACGACGGGTTGGAAACACCGCTGGCGACATGGCCCGATGGCACATGCCGGGCCGCCGCATCGACATGGCCGGTCTGGTCGTCAAAGAAGAAGTCGGGCTCGAACTCGCGCAAAAATTCGCCCTTGGCCAGGCCGCCCAGAAACATCGCTTCATCGACCTCGATGTTCCAGTTCATCAGCGTGCGGATCGCGCGCTCGTGCGCCGGGGCGCTGCGGGCCGTGACCAGGGCGGTGCGTATGCGCATGTCGGGCGTGCCGGCCTGCTGCAGCCGGTGCAGCGCAATCAGCAGCGGCTTGAACGGGCCGGCGGGCAGGGGCAGCACCGCCTTGTCGCTTTCGTGCTGCTGAAAGGCGGGCAGGCCCGACTCCTGAAACACGCGCTCGGCCTCGTCGGAAAACAGCACCGCGTCGCCGTCAAAGGCGATGCGCACTTCGTTCGGGTAGTTGTCCTGGGCGCGCACCGAATGGGTGGCGACGGTGGCCGCCGGAAAGCCCATGCGCAGCGCCGCCTTGACATCGTCCGGATTGGCCGACAGGAACAGGTTGGCGCGCAGCGGCGTCAGGTAGCGCCAGGGCTCGCGGCCCCGGGTAAAGACACCGCGCGCCACCGTCAGCGCATGGCTTTGCACCGAGCGGAACACCCGCAGGCCAGACACCGGGTCGTTGCGCGACAGGATCACCACCTCGACCCGCTGATTCTTGGCATCGTTGAACGCCAGCAGCTTTTTGACCAGCGCAAACGCCACGCCCGGCTTGGCGGTGTGCTCCAGCCGGTCCAGCTGCAGCTGCATGTAGGCGCGGTCGTTGGCCTGCTCGAACACCCGGTTTTCTTCCTCCAGGTCGAACAGGGCCCGTGACGAGATCGCCACCACCAGCTGGCCATCGAGTGAAACTGCCATGCGGCTACCTTTCTGCTTTTTTTGGAGTCGGTCCTGCAGGGTCAGCCGACGAGGCGATGGGCGCCAACGACAAAAAGCCGCGGCGCCGGCGCCCCGGCCATGGGTTTGGGGAAGCAATGGAGCAAATGGAATAAGCGGGCATAGGCCGATGTTAGCCGCGCCGGGGTGATACGGCCTGGCGACGCGACTGTTGTCCAGGCAAGAGCCCGCGCCGGCGGTGTGTGCCGGCGCGGCTTGCCATTCCCGAGGCGTCGGGAATTCCTTGCGTCGCACCGCGCTGGTGCGGGCGGTGGTGCACCGCGGCTACAGCTGCAAGATGGCGCGCGCGATCTGTTTTGAAGGGCTCAGCGCCGGCATCATGAACCAGCGGTCCAGCGACTCGTTGCCGATGCGGACCATGCCGGTGTGGTTGGCAAGATCGGCGTCAATCTTCGGGTCGTCGTTGTAGAAACCGAGCTTGCGCCGGATCACGTCCATCTCCTGGGGGCGGCCGGTCAGAAAGGTCCAGCCGGGCTGGATGTGGTAGCTGTTGACATAGTCCTGCAAGGCCCTCGGCGTATCCAGTTCGGGCTGCAGGGTCATCGAGTACATGAAGACGTCCTTGCCAAGCCGGCTGCCCAGCGCCTGCTGCACCTGCAGCAGATTGGCGGTGTTGCCGGGGCAGATGCCGGTGCATACCGAGTACATCATGTTGAACACGACGATTTTTCCGCGCACCACGTCGTCGTAAAACCGCAGTTTTTTGCCGTCATGGGTTTGCACCATGGTGTTGGGAAAGTAGTCGGCGCGCGGCCCGGCTCTGGCCGCGCTGGCCGCCGGGGTTGCGCCGCTGGCCGCCAGCACCGGCGCCAGTGCCGCGCCGCCCATCCATTTGAGCCAGTCGCGCTTGGAGTTTTGCCCGGCGCGCTCAGGGGTGGAGTCAAAGTTGTTCATGGCGGGGCTCCTGGTTTATTCAACAATGTCCCAGCGAATCATCATCGCGTGGTCTTCATGGATCAGGTTGTGGCAGTGCATCATGTACTTGCCGGTAAATTCCCTGAACCGGATGAACAGGCGCACTTCCTCGCCCGGCTCCAGCACATAGACGTCCTTGCGTCCGGCCTCGTGCGGCGGCGGCGGCTTGCCATTGCGCGACAGGATGCGGCCTTCCTCGAAGTGGATATGAACCGGGTGGTGCCAGTTGCCCTTGCCCTTGAGCGTCCAGATTTCGGCGGTGCCGCGCTTGGGTTTGGCGGAGGCCGTCTCCACATCGAAAGTCTTGCCGTTGACGGTCCAGACTTCGTTCACCTTGTCAAACTCCCACCGCCGGTTGGCCTTGACTTCCGCGAGATCGATGGGCGGCAACTCGCGCAAGGTGGCCGGCACCTGGCTCAGGTCGGGCGTCGCCGGGTTGCTGTCAATATCGAAACGCAGGATCTGCGTCCCGGCCGTGGTCAGCAATCCATCAGCGCCCCGGGTGTTGACCAGGGCGTCTTCCGGCCCGCGGCCGTCGATCTGGATCAGGCGGTTCACCAGGTAGAGCCTGGTGCCGATCGGGTACTGGGAAAAGTCGACCACGATGTCGGCCCGCTCGGCCACGCCCAGGTGCACCTTTTTCACGCCCGGCAGGGGCGCGGGCAGCAGGTTGCCATCGTTGGAAATGTAGGTGAAGCTCTGGTTCACGCCGCTGCCGTCGGTCAGGTAGAACTCGTAAAAGCGCGACGGGCCGCCGTCGAGCAGGCGAAAGCGGTACTTGCGCCGCTCCACCGAGAACTTCGGCTGAACCTTGCCGTTGACGCAAAACTTGTTGCCCAGAATGCCCTTGGTGTTGAACTGGTCGAAGGCCAGGTAGCCGCTGGAGTCAAACTGCTTGTCCTGAAACACCAGCGGAACGTCGTACTTGCCAACGCCGCTGGGCAGGCGCAATGCCTTCGGATTCGGGTCGAGTTCGTTGCCGGAGTCGATTTCATCGAACAGCAGGTAAAAGCCGGTCAGGCCGCGGTAGACATTGGGGCCCGTGAAATCCAGCCGGTGGTCGTGGTACCA